>NZ_CP178620.1:317990-635980 GCF_047305925.1 Bdellovibrio sp. HCB290
AAAACAAGCAAAGAAGTAATGAAAAGGGTCCTAATTGTGTTAGGCTTTAAGCGTTTATTTCCAAGAGGGTATTACTATGTCTCAAGATCAAAAAGTAGAAAACGTCATCATCATCGGCTCAGGACCTGCGGGTCTGACATCGGCTATTTACACTGGCCGTGCAAATTTGGAACCTCTAATGATCGAGGGTGAGGAAGCCGGTGGTCAGTTGATGATCACAACTGAAGTAGAAAATTATCCTGGTTTTGATCATGGCATCACAGGCCCGGATTTGATTTCCGTTATGAGAAAACAAGCCGAGCGTTTTGGTACTCGCTTCATCACTCGCAATGTGACGAAAGTGGATTTTTCGGCTCGCCCGTTCAAAGTGTGGATCGGTGAAAAGCTTCACTTGGCAAAATCCATCATCATCTCTACAGGCGCGAGTGCGAAGTACCTGGGTTTGCCATCTGAAAAAACATACATGAACCGCGGCGTGTCTGCGTGTGCAACTTGTGACGGCGCTTTCTTCCGCAATCAGGAAATTATCGTTGTTGGCGGTGGTGACACCGCGATGGAAGAAGCACAGTTCCTGACTCGCTTTGCGACGAAGGTTTACGTTGTTCATAGACGTGATCACTTCCGTGCTTCCAAAATTATGGCGGAAAGAACCATGAAGCATCCAAAGATCCAAGTGATTTGGGATTCTGAAGTTACTGAAGTTATGGGTGACGGTAAATCCATGACTGGGGCCAAAGTTAGAAATCTTAAAACGGGTGAAGTTCAGGACATGAACGTTACGGGTTTGTTTATCGCCATCGGCCACAAACCAACGACGGATTTGTTCAAGGGTATTTTGGATATGAACGAAACGGGTTACCTGGTAACTCAGCCAAACACGACCTATACAAACATTCCTGGTGTATTTGCTGCCGGGGACGTGCAAGATCATGTGTATCGCCAGGCGATCACAGCAGCAGGTACGGGATGTATGGCGGCTATTGATGCTGAACGTTGGTTGGAATCTCAAAGCCATCACTAATATTTTGGGGAATCTATGAAGGATAAACGCATTAATACCAAGGATTTGGTTAACAAGATCGAAAAAATCACCAAGGCTCGTATTGCGAGTCAGGACGTGGTTGATCTGGACCAATTCCGCGAAGCCAAAAAGAAACTGGATCCGAAAATTATCCTGGTCATCGAAGATGACGAAACAATGCGTTCCGCGATGAAAAGAATTCTTGAGAGTGAAGGCTATGTGACGAAGCTTGCTGCTGATGCCACGGAGCTTTCGACAGTATTGGATGATCATCCGGTTGATTTGATTTTGTTGGACGTCGGTCTTCCTTGGGTAAATGGTTTTGAGCTAGCTCAGTTGCTAAAAGAGCACAAAGATCTTAAGAAAATTCCACTGGTCTTTGTGTCGGGAAAAGCCTCTGAAGAAGATATGAAAAAAGCTTTTGAACTGGGCGCTGACGATTACATTAAAAAACCGTTTGACGTTGATAAGCTTAAAAAAACCGTTGAGACGCTTCTAAAACTAAATCCATAAAAGTTAAGTATAATTTGAGTTGGAAAGGCTGGCATTACGTCAGCCTTTTTCCGTTTTGGACACATATAGTTTCTAGTCCAGATTTTAGTTTCACGACCTACCAGGGATCTGCATAAAAACATAACCTTGTTATATCAAGGAGAAAATATGAATCGGTTTTTTGGTAGTGTTCTGGCATTTGCAGCCGTCGTAGGTTGCGCCCATAAAGATACAACTTCTTTTGAAGTAGTTCCTTCGCAAACTTCGGGCGTATATCTTAAAGAAGGCGAACGTGCGCCAGCAAGTGCTCCGCAAATTGAGTGGGTACGTGGTTCGTTATCTTTCAATGTGACGGGGGCAGTTCCTGAGGGTTCAGTTACTCAAGAAGTAAAAGTAAATCAGGAAATGATCTGGATGGAAACAGAGTATTTCACGGATACACGTTCTGAGGAAAAGGACTTTGTGGTTCCGGGAACTTGCTCTGATTTCAAATGTTCTGCGGGCGCCGGTAAGAGTGAATTGTGGGATGCGTTTTACTCTGCAACGGGAGAGAAAAAAGCAGCTGCTCTTGATCAGGCCATTTCAGGTATCGGCATTGTATCTGCAAAGAACCTTGTTGCTAAAGGTTATTTTAAAAGCAAGCCAAGATCATGGGATGAGTTCACACGTGAGATTCAAACTGCGGCAAGCGGAGACGTAATCAAGAAAAGTGTTGCAACTATGGTTGTCGAAAACAACCGATATGAAAACATCACGAAGCTTGGTTATGGTTCCAATTCTTGCCAGGAAGTAAAAAGAACTTGTGATCTTTACATCACTAAAATAGTTCAGGTTCCTTTCCAAAACACTCGCGAAGTTCCAAGACGTCGTATTGTTGAAACTAAGACATTTAATGTAACAGTAAATGTTTCCGGTTCAGTATTGCTGCCGGATGAAAAAGACACTTTGGCGATTAAAGTTGATCAAAATGGAAAAGTTGTCGATCTTGAATCCAGCGGTTACAACAACTATGCGATTGCAAGTGAGTCAGTTACAGGCCAAAACGTAAAAGTAGAGGTCAAAGCAGTAAGTCGTATTCTGCGTCCACTTTCTAATAACATGATTCGCCAGGAATCTTATGTCTTGGTGGCTGGTAAGCCGACATTTATTTTGGATATAGATCCTGCGATGATTCCAGGTAAAGAAGATCCAAACGCACAGCTGGTACTTGATTACACCGTAGAAGTTTGTGAATACGGTTGGACGGGAACTTGTGGCTGGTCTGAATGGAAAAAATCCAAAATGACAAGTTCAGTGATTAATGCAGCTCGCACAACGATCGTGACTGATGTGCCACGCAAACATAAATCACAGATTCAGTATCGTGTAACTCGTAAGAACAGTATCTATTTTGATAGCAAAGGTTTGAACGAACGCGAAACTGATGAAATCAAAATGCCAAAGTAAGGCAGAATAAAAAAAGCCCGGGTTGCCCCGGGCTTTTTTTTAAAGCTCGACTTCTTTAGTGCGTTCAAGTGGTGAAAGCATCAGATACAACGCTGGAACCACGAACAGTGTTAACAGTGTAGAGACGATCGTACCGCCGATAATCGTCAGACCCATTGGCAGGCGGGTTTCAGCACCAATGCCGGATCCAAAGACCAGGGGAGTGGCGGCGGCAATTGTCGCAACCGAAGTCATCAGAATTGGTCTTAGGCGTACAGGGCAGGCATCGATAAGCGCTTTCACTACATTCTTCTTATCTTCTTTATTCTTATGCCGAACCTGATTGGTGAATTCCACCAGCAGGATCGAGTTCTTTTTTGCGATCCCCATCAGAACAATCAAACCGATAAAACTGAAAAGATTCAACGAGACGTCAAACATCCAAAGCGCAATCAAGGCCCCGCTTACGCTGAAAGGTAATGCGACCAAAACCGAAATCGGATGGATGAAAGAGTTAAACTGTACGGCCAGGATCAGGTAGGCAACAAGGATGCCGATGGCCAGCGCCGAATAAAGACTCTTAAATGATTGCGCAAATCCGGCAGAGGCTCCTTCCAATGCAAAGGAGTATCCCTGCGGCAGAATCTCTTTTGCGATTTCGGAAGTGCGTTGCAAGACTGCGGCTTGCGACTGCCCTGAATATAGGTTTCCGAAGACGGAGATCGCCCTTTGGCGATTTACACGAGCGATGCTTTGAATAGCGCCGGATTCCTTGATATTCACCAGTTGCGACATCGGAATCAGATTGCCGAAATTGTTTCGGACGTAAAGCTTTCTGAAGTCTGCAGGTTTTTGAATCTGGTCTTCTTGAATTTTGAATCGGACATCGTAACGACGGCCATCAGCAGTGTAGCGGCCTTGGCGAAGACCGCCCACGCCTGCCTGCAGAAGCTGACCGACGGTTTCAATGGAAACTCCGCGATCAGCCATGGCTTTACGATCGGGAGTCAGGATCAGTTCTGGAATTCCAGATCGGAAATCAGTATCCAAATCGACAGCAAGCTTTTCATGAGTCAGACGTTCCATCAGCTCTTCGGATTTTTTTTGCAGGACTTCAAGATCAGGCCCACGAAGATTAATGGCCAGGGGATTTTGACGACCGGATGAAAGATTTCGGGCCGAAACGTCACGCATGGAGATGCGGACTCCTTTGACGGCCTTAAACTGAGCGCGCAGATCATTCATCACCTGTACGTGGCCCACAGAGCGTTCCGTACGGGGGTGCAGGGTCACGGGAATAAAGAACTGATTTACGTTGGCAGAGCCGCCTCCGCCGCCAATAGAGGTGACGAATCCCTTCACGGCTGGGTTCTTGTGCAGAACTTCTTCAACTTTTTTGGCGATTGCATCTGTTGCTTCCAGCGATGTTCCCGGCGCGGCCTGTCCATTGATCACGATGAAGTTTTGATCCTGGGCTGGAACGAATTCCTGACGGACGTGAGTGATTAAAACCAACGATACGACAAAGAACACCAGGGAAGTAATAACGATCACATACTTCCACTTAAGAGTGGATTTCAATACTCGCTGATAAGCATGGGAGAAGTTTTCAAAGATCACATCCAGCTTGTGTTCAAATTTTGAAACTTTCGGTTCGCTACTTAGGAACGCTGCAGCCCGCATCGGGGTGATAGTCACGGCTTCCAGCAAAGACAACAAAACGGCTGCACACATCGTGACACCGAATTGGAAGAAGAACTTACCAATAATTCCATCCATGAATACGACCGGCAGGAATACCGCCACAACGGCAAGGGTTGCCGCAATCGCAGCCGGCAGAACCTCTTTGGATCCATCAGAGGCCGCTTTAGCCGAGCTTTTGCCCATTCGGTAATGGCGAATGATGTTTTCCAAAAGCATGATGGCATCATCGACCACGATGGAGATCGATAGCGTTAATGCTAAAAGAGTGAATAGATTCAGGGTGAAGCCTGAGAAATAAAGAATCGTAAATGTACCGACAATGGAAGTTGGAATCGAGAATAAGATATTAATCGCAGCAGGGATGCTGCCCAGGAACAGGAAGCAGATCACAATCGTGATAAGCGCGGCGACCCATAGCTTTTCCAAAGTCAGGTGGACCGTAGCTTCCGTGGAGCGTGTGTAGTCTACATTGATGCGGTAATCATAGCCTTTGGGGAAGCTGTCTTTGATTTCGGCAAGTTTGGCTAAAACGGCGTTAGCCACTTCAACTTCATTTGTTCCGCGCTGTTTGCGGATTTGCATCGCCACCGCCTGGCGTCCTTCAAAGCGGGCGATACGGCGGACATCAGACAATCCGTCTTCGACGCGGGCAACGTCGCGAATATAGATGGCGCGTTCCTGGATTCTTTGGCCACCGCGATTTAGGATCTGAATATCGCTAACTTCTTTGACATTGGAAGCTTCACCCAACCAGCGTACGCGCAACTCACGGTCTTTTTCAGTGAATTGTCCTGCGGCACTTTCAATATGCTGACTTGCAAGGGCCGCGACGACATCGTTTACGGTCAGATAGTTTTGCTCAAGCTTTTTGATATCAAGCCAGATGCGCAGATTTCTTTCGCTGAAACCGCCAATGCTGACCTCACCAATTCCCGGCAAGAAGCGCAACTGATCCAAAAGGTAATTGTTGGTCCAATTCAGCATGTCCTTCAGCGTGGCATCCCCGTAAACAGAGACGATCATGATCGGATCTTCCTCGGGATTTTGCTTTCGGACTACGGCGGGATCGACTCCTTGAGGAAGTCTTAATTGAGACAGTGCTGTTTGCACTTCCTGTAAAACAACATCGACGTTACGGTTGATGTCGAATTCCAAAGTAACGGTGCCGGCTCCTTGACGGGCCGAAGAGCGCATTTCTTTGATGCCTTCGATGGCCAAAAGACGTTCTTCGATAGGATCGACAAGTTCTGCTTCGACGATTTCCGGTGCGGCACCCTCGTAGGTGACCGAGACGCTGACCACGGGGAAGTCGACGTCTGGCAACTGACTGATTCCCATGCGATTCCCGCAGATGGCACCGAATACGATAAGAGCGAACATGATGACCCAGGCGAAAACGGGTCGGCGAATGGATAGATCAATCAATCCCATGGAATCCTCCGGAAGTCTTTAGCATCCCCCAGCGGTTTGGGGGGATCAATATTTATTCCGGGAATAAGCTTAGGCGAACAAATTGCATTGATTTGCCTTGGGAGACTGAGATGAAATTAAAGCAAATTTGGCTTTCAATTAGAATAACACTAATTGTCGCTGTCGTTTTGTTAGACAGCGGGCATGCCTATTCTCAGTTTCAGGAGCAGACTTCACAAATGGAAGTCACCATGCTCCAGGATCAGGGTTTTCAAGCTTGGAAGTGGCAGGAGTCTGACTGTGAAAAATGTCAGATTATGCTGATTCCGACCTCGGATGAAGTGCGCACCATCAAAGTTAGAAGATTTATTCAGGCATTGGCGATTAATAAAGAAGAACTGCAGAGAATTTATAAAATCAGCGGTGACGAGTACACTCTACTTGCTCATATTTCCGTGGGAATTTTGGGACGCGAATCTTTGTTTGGAGAAAGCTCCCGGTACAAACTAAAAGAAACTTTACCGTGGTTGGTGACGGCCGCGAAAGTTTCCAAAGCTTTTGCAACAGGAACGAGCGTGACTCCGAACAGTCGGGGTTTGACGCAGATTAAGTTTTTGCCAGCGGTAGTTACGGAAAGATTTGGAATTACATCAGAGAATCTGGATATTCCGGAGAACGCTGCGATTGCAACAATGGGATATTTGATCGAAGCATTGGCTCAGTTGAAAAATCGCATCAAAACTTACCGTCTGGAACACATCACGCCTGACAAGTATGCTGACTATCTTCCGTATATTTATTTTGGTCGCAGCAAAGCGATCATCGACAAATCTGCCAGACCAGAGCAAAACGCCTATGTTCAGGCGTTAAAAAAATATATGAATATGATCGAGGTCTTCGAGCGGAAGCCTTAGTCGGCTACCGTCATCCCGGAAATACATTTTGTATAAAGGCTGGTTCCTGAGAACGGCACGCTGTCTGCGCGCGTGAGCGTTTTGGTGCTGGAATTGAACGAAAACTTCTCGATGCTGTTGGCAAGAACAGTTGCGCCATTGGCAACATAAACGGCGCCTGATTGGGAATCGTAGGCCATGGCAGACATTCCTCTTACGACAGAGGCGTTTTCGTAAGCTTTTGTTGCTCCGGTAATTGTTCCGGAAGTCTCATTCACATCATAGGCGTAAATATAGTCCTGGGCGGCTGTGCTGCTGGAGTATGCGACCAGTAGATAGCCGGTATTAGGAGTGGATGTTGAGGGAATGTAAACCATTGCCGTTGGAAATGTTGTGGTTGCCGGTGCACTTACTGCGGATGAACAATCGGCATTTGTGGAGTAGCCGTTTACGTTGTTGATGAATACCACGCGGTTATTTGGTGTGGTCGCTGCGTGCGCAAAGATATACTTAGAGTTAGGTAGGGCGACAACTGCAGATATCAAAGTATTGTTGGCGGTTCCGCAGGATCCACCAGCAGGCGCGTTGATGAAAGCATTGGCACCGACAGTGACTCGGCCCTTGCTGGAGCTGATTTTTTCTGCAGCGACACTTTTGGCGATAAGCAGACCACCATCGGCAGCGCGCACCATATTTCGCACAACATGAACATTGGTGTTTGTCAAAATAGTTGAATCACTAAGGTAGGTGGAGAACTGATTGCTGCCCTTCATGCTCACTAAGTCAATGCGACGAGCATAGCTTGTGCCATTTTCTACTAACACCAGCAGGTTCCCATCATCTGACTTAAGGACGCTTTGTGGACGGTCCGCTGAATTAACGGTGTTGTAGTCCATGAGGACTTCATCGACAACTCCTGTTTCCAGATGAATGGCGCTTACTGTGCGAGAGGGAGTTTCAGAAGTTAAACCGCTTCCTACATAACATGATCCAGAAGTTATATACAGTCGGCGACCCGTACTTGCAGATTCAATCTGCTGCTCGCAGGCACCAAGACCGAGGGACAGGATAACCATCAATGTATTTAAAAGCAGATTCTTCATGAACTCTCCTAAACGCGCTTCACATTGAGATCGGAGAGTTGTTAAGAAATCTTTAATTAAGATTATTAAATATATTTGGATTTTGAAGGGGACTACTTACCTTCGCTGCCTTGGGCTTTAATGTAGGACTTAAGTAGGGCATCAAGCTTGCGAGTCATATCCCCATCTTGTTCGATGAACATCAAACGTCGGGGATCCGTCATATCGCCCACAATTTTTGCCCGGAACAGCAGGCGTCCGCGGGTCGTGTTCTTTTCATAAGGATTCACAATAATCAAATCAAAGGGAACATTCAAAAAGTCCCGTGGGATTTCCTTCTCTAGTTGAGTACCGCTAATGGAAATATCTTTGGAAAAAGTTCGGAACGTTTTCGATTTTGAAACCAGAATGATCTCGATTTTGAAGTTATGACGTGTATCTTTTCGACGATCTGTATCCTCATTGCTGGATTCGGAGTCTTCGTAGATCTTCACCTTCTCAGGGGGGGCGACTTTGTTGATTTTGGAGAGGTCTAAGTCATCGCCATTGAAATCATGGTGATAGTAGCCGTAATCGATGGATTCATTTTTCTTTTTTACCGGATCGCCTGCGCTGACCTTGGTAAAAAGACCAGACATGGTAATCATAGTGCCGGACCTGGTTTTCTCAGAGTCATCGACCTCGATTACAGCGGTGCTTTCTGAATCCACTTCTGGCGGAGCCTCTTTCGGTTGAGGTGGCTTGGTCATCACAAAGTAATTCTGTCCTGATTTAAGAAAGTCTTTGATGGAAGTCCAATCCGGCCAGCCTGGGGTCCAGATAAAGAACTTCGCATGATCATTTTTTTTCAAAGACAAAAGGAAGACCTGGGATTGGACAACAGACATTGGCTTTGATTGAGTTTTATTTTCGGCGTCGTAAAACAGCCAAACTTTACCTTGGGTCTTCATACTAAAACTATCGGATTATGGGAAACGTACTTAAGTTGTTTGGTCCGAATAAATTAAATCCAGCGGACACAGTGAGCACTTTTATAAATACGTCTCAAAAAGGGAAACCATTGCCTCGTAAATTTAAAAGGAGAGATGGTCTGGAACAGATCTTTAAGAGGATCCTACATTAGTTACCGGGAAATATTGTTCGCAAATGCTCAGGCAATTGCGAATAATTCTGCAGGAATGCCCGTGGTTCATATCTTTCGAGTACTTCGGGTGCGGAGTAGCCGAATTGAATTGCTAAAGCAGCAACTCCAGCTCGTTGTGCAGAAACCATATCCGGAATTCCGTCACCGATCATAAGAGTGTTTTTAGGTGTGCGATCAGCAAGTTTCATCATGGTATTTAAAGGCAAAGGACTGGGTTTTCTTTCTTCCAAAGAATCAGCCCCAAAAATTTCAACCCACGGAAAGCGGTCCAAACCCAGATGGTTGATAATTCTTTTTGCCGGACCTACGCGCTTATTTGTGATGATTGCAATAGGGCCGTTATATTCTTTTAGAAAATCTTCAGCACCAGGGTAAATTCTGGTTCTATTCAGCATTTCCTCTTCGTAAATTTTCAGAAATTCCATTTCCAGATTGATGATGTCAGCAGGCTCAAGATTGTCGTCGATGAATAAGTCAGCAATTAGTTTTTTAACGCCTTCGCCAATGTGGGAGATAATGACTTGATCACGTAAAATAGGTTTGTGGTGATTCTGAAGGGTACGATTCACCGCAACGATAATGTCGGGCGCAGAATCAATCAACGTACCATCAAGATCAAAAACTAAAAGTGGCTTCATAGTCACGAATCTATCGCGATTTGGCCCTATCGTACAATCTCAAAGTCCACGCGGCGGTCAGCCGCGGCCTGAATTTTTGTGCCGGGAATGACTGTATTCACGGGACCCACTCCAATGGCTTCCAGTTTATCTGCGGGTACTCCCTTTGAAATCAGATAACGTCGTACGTTTTCTGCTCTTTGCTGTGACAATCGCATGTTGCGGGAGTCATCACCGCTTGAATCAGTCACTCCGCTGATGCGAATTTTTTGAAAAGAACCCAGGGATTTATTGATCTCGGCCGCCATTGTGTTCAGAGCATTCTTTGAAGAGGGGGTGAGTTCCGCACTTGCATATTCAAATCGAACATTTTTTGAAAGGGCGGAATAGCGAACACTGTTACGAAGATCGTTTCCTGCGTATTCGTGCAGACTGGATTCGGGAGGAATTGTTGGACTGGCTTTTACCGGCCGCAGAACGTATTCATCATCCTTGCTGGATTTTGAAGCGCAGGCTGTGGTTCCGGCTAAGGCCAGACTCATAAGGAATTGGATGGCTAATTGCGTGCGTTGTTGAGAAATGCCAGAAATCATTTGATCCTCCGTGATCGCGGATTGCTGTCTCTTTAAGGTTAGGGGGCATTTCTGGGTCTCGCAAATTAACTTCCTGTTAACTTCTGGACGGACTCGTGAGAGAGTGAGGCATGCGTGAATCAGTGCTTTCAAACAGAGAAGAATATTTGAGTTCCCTTTTTAACAAAGAGAACGAAACCAAAAAACTATCGCGTCAATTTGCGGAAGAGTTGGGCTTGGCCCGAATCAGTATATCTGCTGCCGAAGCACAATTGGCGCACGTGCTGGTTAAGATGCACGGTTGTCGTAAGTTTGTGGAAATTGGCACTTTGACCGGACTGTCGGCGCAGTATTTCTTTGATGCGTTGCCAGTTGGCGGGGAGTTGTGGACTTTGGAGAAAGATCCTGAGCATGCACGTCGTTCGGCAGAGGTTTTTTCAAAGCTGGATCAGTCTTCCAAAAAAATTCATCTGGTGGTCGGTGACGCCCGCGAAGAACTGGTGAAGCTTGAAGGGCAAGGTCCCTTTGATGGAGTCTTTATCGACGGCAATAAAGCGGCATATCTGGATTATCTGCTGTGGGCTGAAAAGAATTTGCGCAAAGGTGGCCTGGTGTTGGCCGATAATATCTTTTTAAGTGGAGCTGTTTGGGGCGAGACCACGACACAGAAGTTCTCGGAAAAGCAAATTCGCATCATGCGTGAATTCAATGAACGCCTGGCGAATCCGGATCTTTATGAAGCGGCGATCGCACCGACATTTGAAGGACTTTTTGTCGCAATCAAAAAATAACCAGTGGATCTTCAACTCTTATATGCTTCAATTTTCATTTCAATGGAATAGTCCTTAGAGGCCTCTTTTAGCGGGGCCAGCATCCAGTTCCATTCTTTCAGTTTTTGATAGCCTGCAAAGTTCACCGGATAATGGCCGGTGTAGATCACTTCGCCATTTTTATCGCGGTATATGACTTCCCGGTCTGAATAGATCAGTTTAGTACCGGTACAGGCTTTTAGATTCTTTAAATGAGTTTCTGCGAACTGAGTGCAGATAACGTCTTTTTCAGAAAGCTCAAGGTTGCGCTTGATTTTCTTTTCAACGGCATCAAGGGGCAACAAAGCCAATTGTGAAAGCAAGTTCGCAGAGACGATCAAATCAGCTTCAAAATGAAAGAGCTGTTCGCCAGCTAGCTTTTTTGCCAGATTATTGAGATCTTCCAGACTGTTCAAATCCTGAAGCTTGTCCAGCGCCGTCGTCAGATCCAGGGTCACAAGCTTTAAGCGGGAATATCTTTTAGACTGCAGGTGATGCTTCAGTGGATGAATCACATCCACCAAGGTCACTTGGTCGAAGTTATCCATCAGCAGATGCAGTGGGATTTCGTGCAGGTGAGCACTGCCCATGACAACCACGCTTTTTCTTTGTGGCAGTGATCTTGCTGTTTCCAGGAATACGTCCTGGCAGTTTTTCAGATGCGGCAGCCAGCTTTTCTTTTGGCGTTGATAACGATGGCGCAGGGATATGGAGGAATATAAAAATCCATACTTGCGCGCCAGCGGTGTCGTCGGTGTTAAAAGAAATTCCAGGGACTCTAAAAGCATCCTTCGAACCTAGCTTGAAATTGAGGGGATGTCCAGAGCTAGCCCAGTGGCAGAACGTTGATGGCGCGGATGTTGGTGATGCTGCCTACTTTTTCCACCTCTCCCTGAATTTCCAATAAAGATCTCCCATAGATGACTTCGCGGTCTTTTTGATAGACGTCGGGATGAATGACTATGTTCATAAATCCGAATTCATCTTCGAGGGTGATAAAACACATGCCTTTGGCGGTCGGTGGGCGCTGCGTGACGGAAACAAGTCCTGCGACCCGCACTTTGCGCTTGTGACTGATTTTTTCAAGATCAGCAGAGGTCGCATAGGGCACGTAGCGCTGCTCGATCAGTGAGTGATTCTTGGCCGTTAAATACGAACGCAAAACTGACAGAGGGTGCGAGTCCACGGAGAAACCTTTGCTGTCGTATTCGCGACGCATGCGATCCCAGTTGGATTCAAAGGGCAGGCTTTCGTTATTCTCATCGTCGTCCTCAAAAGAACCTTGAGTCAGAATTTCTTTCGGCTGTCCCCATAGAAAGCTGTTTTGATCCAGGCTTAAGGCCTCGATATGCCAGATCAGTTCCCGCGCGCTTTGCTGAAAGCACTCCATGGCGCCTGCGGCGGCAAGTTTCACCAAAATACTGCGGGGCAGGCGGGTGCGATGGATAAAATCTTTAAGATCCTTATAGGCGCCATTCAGTTTTCGTTCATCTTCGATCGTGCGGGCCAGTTCCTCAGGGAAGCCATACATGGATCTTAAGCCCACGCGCAGTTTGTGAATTCTTGCTCCTGACGGTGTGTAAGTGTTCACGGCGCAGGGCTCTTCCAAAGTATAATCATAGTCCGAGTGCTGAATGGAAAGAGGCAAAACCTCGACGCCATTTCTTTGGGCTTCAGAAATCAAAGTTCGGGGTGCATAAAATCCCATGGGCTGACTGTTTAAAAGACCGCACACAAAAACATCAGGATGATTGCACTTCAAAAAACAGCTGGCATAGGTCAGCAGCGCAAAGCTTGCCGCATGACTTTCGGGAAAGCCATAGTTCGCAAAGCCTTCAATAGTCGAGTAAATCTGTTCAGCGTACTCCTGGGAAATGCCGTGATTTTTAAACCCCAAAAGAATGCGATCACGAATGGCATTCATCGTGGTTTTTTTGCGCCAGGCGGACGACATGATGCGACGAAGTTCATCGGCTTCGCCTGGTGAAAATCCGGCGGCGACGATCACGATCTTCATTACTTGCTCCTGAAAAATAGGAACGCCATGGGTGCGCATCAGAATCGGCCGTAAATCAGGGTGAGCATAAGAAACAGCTTCAAGTCCCTGACGACGGCGCAGGTATGGATGAACCATGCCTCCTTGTAAAGGACCGGGTCTGACCAATGCGACTTCTACCACCAGATCATAAAAATTCCGTGGCATCATGCGGGGCAGGGTCTGCATTTGCGCGCGGGATTCGATTTGAAAAACTCCGACCGTATCCGCCCGGCAGATCATATCGTAGGTGGGTCTATCGTCAGAGGGGAGTGTCGCAAGATTGAAGTTGATGCCCTTGTGACTTTTTAAAAGATCAAAACATTTTCTTAAACATGTCAGCATCCCTAAGCTTAAAACATCGATCTTCATCAGTTTCAAAACAGCGACGTCATCTTTATTCCATTGAATGACGTAGCGACCATTCATGGTGGCTTTTTCAACAGGCACCATTTCAGTGATAGGATCCTGGGTGATCAAAAAGCCACCTGTGTGAATCCCTAAGTGGCGGGGGAAGCCGTGCAACTGTCCGGCCATTTTTAAAAACAGCATCCACATCTCGGGGCTTTCCACTCCGAAGCGTTTGTGGATTGTGGGGTCCTCAACCAGGCGGCGCATGCCATCGCGGCCCATGAACTTCACCATCTCATTGATTTTAGCCAAAGAAATACCAAAGGCCTTGGCGGTTTCCCGAATCGCCATGCGCGAGCGATAGCGCACCACTGTGCATACCATGGCCGCATGACGTTCATTGTATTTTTCGTAAATGTACTGAATTACTTCCTCGCGGCGGCTGTGTTCAAAGTCGATATCGATATCCGGTGGTTCACGACGTTCGCGGGAAATAAAGCGTTCAAACAATACATCGATCTCTTTGGGATTCACCGAGGTCAGGCCAATGCAATAACAGACGATCGAGTTCGCTGCCGAACCACGTCCTTGATAAAGAATTTCTTTCTTATCAGCGAAATCGCAAATTTCACGTAATGTAAGAAAGTAGTCCTCGTACTCAAGCTCTTTGATCATTTCCAGTTCATGTTCAATGGTTTTCAGAACTTTGGGGGAGGCGCCATCAGGGAATCTTCGCTTGATTCCTTCTTCAACCAAGTAGCGTAAATATTCTGTCGGAGTCTTACCAAACGGAAGGCTGGAGCGCGGATAGCGGTAGCGAATTTCATCCAGAGTGAAGTTCACACGTGCCGCGATTTCCACAGTTTTTTCCACAAGGTCGACGCGATCGGCCCATCTGGAGCTGATTTCCGGGAGTGATCTGAGTGAACGTTCAGCATTTTGAATCAATTTGTCGCGCGCTTCCTCTAAAGTGGTGTGATGAAGAACACAAGTCACAACATCAAACAAAGGTTTTCGTTCGCGCGAATGCATGAACGGACGTTGCGTGACGAACAATTGAGCGCCACATTTTTGCTCAAGTTCCATTGCCTGCTTGTAAAATTCCTGCGATTCCCAGGTCAGATCCCGCCACACAGGAATGTAAAGACGGTCCTTAAAAATCTTTTCTAAACTGTCATAGCGTTTTTCATCAATGGGCGGCAAAGCTAAGCAAAGCAAATCCTGATTGTACTTTTCGATCTGATCCAGGCGCAGGGATGAAAAGCCTTTGGCGGCCTGGCGCTTACCTAAAGTCAAAAGTTCACACAAGTGGGTGTAGCCGTTTTTGTTCATGGGAATCAGAGTGATGGTGCTTTCGTCCGTCAAAGTCAGTTCGGAGCCCACAATATAACGGAAACCTTCTTTGGCCTTGGAAGAGGCCGTGAACATGGAAGGTGTGTTGGCGGTCAGAAATCCCCGGGCCACGCCGTAAAGACCGTTAAGATCGCACATCGCGATGCCATCATAGCCATGGTGAATCGCGGCTTCGACCATTTCCTCTGGCGAAGAGGCTCCGCGCAGAAATGAAAAGTTACTGCGCCCCAAAAGTTCTACGAACCCTTTGGCCGTGCGAACGAGCTGGTTTTGTGACTGACGAATTTGAACAGATTTATTCAATCAAAATATCCATGAAGGTAATATTGTGAGCTTACCTTGTCTTGAAAAATCCAAATCAACTGTCCCTGTTGAGAAAGAGCAAAATAATAATCACGGTGTTTTAATTCCTGCGAGGAGATCTGCCACCACGAAGACTCAATTCTTTCGCTGGGCATAGAGGAAATAAAACGCAATCTTTGAACTTCGCTAGCGTGCAGAGCCTGAGGTTTTTCCAAAAGCAATGACGGACGGGGGCTTTCTTTCAAACCTTTGGCGTAAACGGTCTTCACCTGAAGAGCATTGTCCTGTCTTTCGACCGTGTCCTCGGATTTGAAATCCTCGGGCCATTCGGTGACCAGCTGAAAACTTTTTTCCGGAAAGTGACTGGCTTCGACCTGCAAGAAGCCCATTTCGCAGTTGGCTTGCTTGGCAAAGCTGATCAGACGACGCCAGCGGTCCTCGGAGTTGTCGCGGGGCTCGAAAAAATCCAGTTGTTGAATTTTCTCGGGGACGTCATAAACGGTCACTTCGAATTCACGGATGGGATTGCTCAGCTCTGTTTTTTCCATCTTCTTATAAAGAAGATCCTCGAACAATTCCTGATCGCGACTGGCGCTGATTGGTTCAATCGCCAGCAAGTAACGTTTGTCGGAATACTCGCAGTGCAGGATCACTTCCATTTTGTGCGCATATCGGGAGAGGCCATTCAGGCGCGCAAACAAAGGGTCGAGCACAGGTTTGATCCGGTTAAACAACAAAGGCACGGCCCCTAAGGGATCATCCAGGTAGCCATACCCCACAAGAGGGTCGCGAGGCACAAGAGGTGAAATGACCTGAGAGTCCTGAGAATGCAAACGATTCCAAAGTAAAACACCGAAATCCCCCCACCGCTCGCGCAGTGAAACCAGACGGAAATTATAAACTTCTTCCAACGTGCACACGCCCAAAGTGCGTGCGAATGAAATCACATGTTCAATCAAGCGCTTTTGTGTCCAAGGGTCCAAGCCCTCGAGATCCTTTAGCGCATCAAGGCCGAGACCTGAAAACTCACGATGTTCAGCACCACGAGGAGCCACAGTGAAAGGCTTCCATTTCGCCAGCATTTGCGCGACAGGTGCCGTGTCGGCAATGGCAGCACTCGCATCTGAACTGAATTTCCGGGCAATCTCGATCGCTTTTTGTAAAACTCCATGTTCGCCCCCTAGAAGGTGAGAGGTGGATTCAATATCGATAAAAATAAAATGCGGAAAACGAAACTGAACGCGCGGACTTAGCAGTAAGAAGGCCTCAGCTGAGGAGCTTTCTTGCTGTGTTTTTAAATTGATGCACAAAGTTCGCATAAACCATACTCCCTGCGACAGTAAACGGTGTGGGACGGTGAAGAGCCCGTTGAATCGTGATGAAATCCCTTTGGAACTGAATGATCAGACTGAAAAGAGGATTTACGAACTTACTCACCTTGTGACAGACAAAAATCAAAGCAACCTTATGGAAGCGGCAAAGTTTTTTAAGCTTTTGCAGCTGGTGATTCTTGAAGAACATTTCTTTCAATTCACACCCGATCACTTCGAACAAAGAGCTTGTCACCAGCTCTTGCAAAACCCAGAAAAGTTGTTCGGCTTCTTTGGGTTCCTTTACGACCAACAATTTTTTTAAGTTGATCTTGCGACTCATCAGATGTGCGGGCAGCAGTTGCGTTCCGCCGTTCACCCAGGCAACCCACTTGTTATCCTCGTGGGCTTTTTGGGTCATGCTCACCCATAAAGAGGTGGCACCGGTTCCGGGGCTTCCCTGAAAGAGACTAAGATCTCCTTTGGGAATTCCCTTCCATAAAAGGAAGTCATCCAGGGTGCTCACACCGGTGGGCACCCCGGGAGGAGGTTGCAGTTGATCTGCAGAAACAAACTGAATGTCAGACAAAGCGGGAAGGGCGACGGCACTCACAAGTAACCTCCATTTACATATTAGTTACTATGTAAATAATGTGTAAGTCAAAGCCAGAATATTCAAACTGGACCAGGTACGGACACACTTTCTCCATCGGCTGCGGCGCAGCCGTAATGGAGGAAGTGTGTCCGTACCTTTTCCCGTGATTTCAGTGGGTTGAGCAATGCGCGGCGTGCTGTTTGTTTGGTTTTCAGTTGCTGGGGAAATGTGAAAATCATTGATATCTGGCAAAGCAAATAGGATGTTTCGCCCATGAAACATACTGCGCTTGTTTTGCTGACTCTTTTGTTTTGTGGACTTACACATGCTGCTTGGGATTTGAATGACGTTTCGTACGTGATGCCTTTGCAAAAGCAAGTCGACGGGCAAGTGAACACACTTCCTCTAAAAGGTCTGATTCCAGAAACTATTTTCGAGCGCATTTCTCCAATCGCCATGGACATGGATCCACGCGACAACGCTCGTGCCATGCGAGTCGTGGCGATGCGAATTGATCCCTGTTTTCCACTGCCGACTCCGATGGCCTGCCAAAAACAAATGCGCCTGGTATGGCAGCCACTGTTAGAGTGGGAAGAAGATGGATCCATCGACGCCATCGATGCTGCACTTCACTCGTTCTATGTTTTAACGGATGCCGAGTTCGATGCTTTATTGATAGAGCTGCAAATTTGGAAAACAAAAACCGGAGTTGAAACCCGTGGCTTGCCACTGGGGCCACACCCTGCGTGGAATTCCGGTCGCGGAGTGGCGGCACTGAAAGATCTGAATCGCATTATCTTAAAATACGCCGGTGAAAAAAATCTTTCACGAGTGACAGCGATGTTCCTGCGCGGTGGCGGCGCCATGTGGCTCTTTGGCGCTTTCGAATTTAAGAATGGTGAACTGGTGACAATGACACTGCCTCGTCTTGGAAAAAACACAGCGCAGTCTTTTGTAAATGTGGTGACTTCCGGTGAAGTGTTTTCTGGCGGCGGAATTGCCGGCGCACGCGCCAACGGTGAAGACACAATCACGAACATTGTGGTTGAATCGCAAAGACTTCGTAAAGGCAGCGAGGATTTGATTCGTGCAGAATTAAAATCGGCCTACCGAATTGAAAATCCAAAAGACTTCAATCCTGAAAACATGGACTGCGTCAGCTGTCACGTGGCTCAAACTGCGCGGCTGTGGGTGGATCGCAAGCGTCCTGATATCGCAACTCAGGATATTTCCAGTCAGTTTGGTTATAAGAATGCGGCCTACAATATGGCCAATGTGAGTGAAGAGCCGTGGCACACGCAGCAGCTGCGTGCGCTGGGATATCATAACAAGAAAATTTCAATTTCTCAGAGAGCGATCAACGAATCTGCAGAAGTTGCAGATGCCATCAATCGCTATCTGAAATAATGGTACCATTCTGCTAAAGTTCGAATACGCCTTCAGTAACCAAAAGATGCTTTTTGGTGTCAGCGCCCCAACGATATTTGAAACCGTTTGAAACTTTGCCGACCACACGGTGGCACGGGATCCAATAGCAAATCGGATTTTGACCAATCGCTGTTCCCACAGCACGTACTGCTGAAGGTTTTTTGATTTTTTTAGCGATGTCAGTGTAAGTCGTCGTTTCGCCGTAAGGAATATTCAAAAGCTCCAACCAAACTTTAACCTGGAACTCAGTGCCTTGAAGTTTGATTTTGTGTTTTGTCTTCCAGAAATTTCCTTTAGTCCATTTTGCAGGAGTAAATTTTCCGACTTTGAAGTTGTAGTGAGTTTCAAAGAATTTAGCCAGATCACCTTCGACCTGTTTTTTTCCCGCGCCGTAGCCGCCCAAGAAAATCAATTCTTTGCCTTCAAAAGCTGCAAGCCAGTCGCCGCAATCCGAAGGAACGTTATAAATGAAAAATTCCAAATCTGCTGCCATGTCATACCTCGTTTTTCACGGGCAGACATAGCGCAGATCAGGTCAGGAGTCATGGATTTTAGCTAGGGTGATGCCCTGGTGGTGTAAGTTCTTCGTTGTAAAGCGGATCGACGTAACGAATGCCGTGGCCGCCATTTAAAATCATCAGTTCTGCGACGGTGTATTTTTCTTCTTCGTTTTTTGTGGCAACAGACAGGAGTAAATGTCCTTTACGAAGTTCCTGATCGGCTTCTTCAACCAAATCCCACTCGCCCGTGCCCAGGAATTTTTGCACCCAGCGACCCCAGGCTTCTTTCAGAGTATGTCGGGAACCATCGGCATCAACGGCATCCACGCCATAGTCACCTTCAAAGACATGTAGGTCACCTTCTAGCCAGCCCTCCTGAATAATGGCTTGGGCGGCATTTCGAGCCTGTTCCTGCGTCTTGAAAAAACCCAGAGTGCGATGCGTGGGATACTTCAGATAATCCGGGTGCGGCAGTCGTTCAATCTGAACCATTCTGAACCTCCTTGTTCAGGTTAGGTACGGACACACTTTCTCCATCAGCGCATTGGCGCGCTGATGGAGAAAGTGTGTCCGTACCTTTTAATTATTCGAACATTCCATCCATTGTGATGTTGGCGGCGTTTCTCGCAGTCATTCTTAACTGCTGATAGAAAGTCTTTTGGCATTGGCCTCTTAATAAGGCGTCCATTCCACCGATCATCGCAGTGTAAACTTCTTCCACGGTCAAAACCTGAGTTGAAGTGATCACGCCCGAACGCGGTGCCGTCGAGCGAAGCTTGCTCATGAAGTGATCGCGGGAATCACAGGACATCATGCCGATCACGTCAGCCTGGCGACTTGGATTGCCAAGTGACTGAAGCATTTTGCTGAATCCAGGGCGGTACTTTTTGTAGTAACCCGCGTAATTAACCTTGTTTGTGCCAGGGACGAATTTTGGTGGCGCGAAATCAGGTCCACCACCATTGCGGGAGTGCCCAAAATAGAAAGCGGCATCAGCATCCTGCAAAGCGCGATTGTAGAAGCTTTCCATGAAAGCAGTACGTTGCGCTTGAGTGGAGGAGTTGATGTTGTTTTCAAGGTACTCGGTTGCAGAGGCGAATTGAATTTCAACGCGCGCGCGGACCTGGCGGCCGTGAACATTTATGTCCTTAACAAAGACATAGGGATTGCTGGACATTTCCTGTCTGAAGCGGCACAGGCGGAAATTTCCCATGCAACGTCCGGTGATAAGCTCACGAAGTGCATAATAAGCACCGATGTCGATCGAAGGGCTGTAGCCGTAGTTGGTGGAACCGCTGCGCACCGGTTTTCCAGTTGTCCAGTCAAGGTAGCCCATGGCCACGCGAATATCGATCAGACCATCATTTAAAATACGACCATACCGTTGCTCGCAGATCGCACGTTTGTCGGAGGGAAGATTTGCAGGTTTGTCGTTACCAAGATTCGCAAGGTTCTTTGCGTATCCTTCGCCGTAGGCTTCAAATGAGTTTTGATAAACGTATCCACGACGTGCTTCTGCCATCATCGGCAAAAGCATGAGAATTATAATAAAGATTTTCTTCATGTAACTTTCCCCTCACTTAAAAGTCTATGAGGGGACTATCACGAAGCGCCAATTAAATGGATTTAATAATTGGTGTGGCCACGCGCTTCAGAAACGCTTCAACACTGGGCGCATACTCGCTGCGGCAATCGCGCAGTCCAGTTAGATGCTCTGCTTCCGGAAGATTCAACTTCGTCCAGTTGAGGTTGTGATGGGGCTCAAAGACTTCGTCGATGTGCTCAGGTGGAATCAGTTTGTCCTTCCAGCCGCGAATCGACAAAAGTGGAAAATTTTCGGGAAATTCTGCGAGCTGATTTTGAATATCTTTGTGAAAGTGCAGTGACCAAAAAACGCTGAGCGCCGCAGTAGCGGGCACTTTCAGTCCACTAAATAAAACCGGAAACTTGTAGTTGCGCACAAGCTTCCACACAGAAGGTAGAAATCGCGCCGTTGGTCCACTGTCACAAATCATCGCGACAGTATCGATGCACCGGCGTTTTGCCATAGCTTCAATTGCGGATGCCGAAGGATTTGAAAAGCTAAAGATAATTTTATTGCCGGGAATTTCATTTAACAGTTTTTCGATTTGCGCTGCATAGACGTGTTTAACACCTATCGTGCCATCAGCAGTGATGGGCAGGCGTTTAACCAAATCTTTTGCAGTGCCATTCAGCTGAAATGCGAAGGCATCAAATCCCAAATCATTCACGAGCTTGATATGACGAAGAAGTTCCCGTTTGGAGCCTTCGTAAAAATGGACGAAGAAAATCAATTCATTGAATTGCTTGTTTCTGGATAAATAGAACTCTCCTTCAAAGGGGAATTCCTTCTGTGCTAACTCGGTGTAGTCCATGACAGCGCCCTGATAAAAAAAGAGCTCCCGGTGGGGAGCTCGTTCAAGTGTATTCAGTTCTTAGTGTTTATGAACTGGATTTTTTGAAGGCCAAAGATCTGTCCAGTGAGCTGTACGACCTTCTGCTTGGTGAGTCTCACCCAAAGCATTTTCAGAAACGATGACTTTTTCAAGTGCTGTCTCTGCCAATACTTTACCGCACGCTTCGACAACTGCTTCAGCGTCGATGTGGTGGTAAGCGTAGATTTCAGATGGGCGACCGCACTTAGAGTGCTTAACCACGCCCAAAGCTTCCTGACGAACACCGATGATTGAACCGATGTTATCAAGCATACCGATCTCGCCGTCCGCTACAGATACGACTGGAACACGTTTACCAGCAACAGTGATCAAATCACCAGTGGATACGTCTTCAGATCTTCTTAGGAACAAGTTCGAGTTAATGCCCAAACCGTTTTTCAAGTATTCGTAATCGTTTTCGCGACCCAAGATACCACACAACAAATCCTGCGAAGTAACAGCGATCACGTTGGCGTAGATACCGCGAGCAAGCAACGCTTCAGAAGCTTTCAAGCCTTCAGTAACCATTGTACCAAGTGCGAAGATGTTCACAACGTTGTCACCTGGCTCGTAACCAGCGTAACCACGGTAGTCGATCAGGTAGTAAGCGCCTTGCAATACTTCTTCACGAAGCGTTTGCAGGATAGAAGCGTCATCCATAGCTGCTACTTCTTCTTCGTTGATACCACCAGCAACCGGGAATTCAGCGCGAGCCAGTTTTCCTTCAAGACCTTGTTTGAAGCGAGCTTGAGTTTTCAAGTACTTCAAAAGATCTTTCTGTTCCACGCCGCGAGTTACTAGGCGAAGCAATGTGCCTGTACGGCCTGCATTGTCGTTCATAACGTGACGTTTGATTGTGTCACACATGATCCAATCAAGTTCGATACAAGAGAACGGCTCCCAAGTAATTTGGTTCGGGATTTGGATGTCAGACTTCCAACCGTGCTGAGCACCTTCTGGAGAAAGAGAAACACCCGATGGAGTACCCACGCAGATGAATGAAGATTTCCAGTACAAGTTATAGAAGTACTGATCCAATGCACGTTTGATGAAGAAATCGTACACAGTCATCAATGGGATGATAGGTACGCCTACGATGTCGCGCATTTTACCAAATGCACCCACGCAAGACATAACGTTACCTTCAGCGATTTCGAAACGAAGGAAGCGGTCAGATTCTTCTTCGCCTGGAACCAAGTCAGGAAGTTTGTGGTCTTTAACGCCCAAGTCAGTTTCGTGATCGACAACCACTGGGGCACCAAAGATCTTACCGTCCATCGCTGGATTCAAGTTCGTTGAAGTACCAACGTCAGGAGCCATAGAGATGAACAACTCACCCGGAAGCTTGAATGGCTTTTCGTTAGCCGTTAATGCTTTTTGATTCGCAGACAATTTTGACTCATCCAACGGAGTATTGGAGATACGAGTCAATTTCGCTGTCAACTGACCCAGCATCCACTGTGTGTGAGGGTAGCTGGTCATTTTCGTGTTGATATCCAAAGCTTGAGGGATTTCGCCAAACTCAGTTAGCTTTTTCAGGAAGTAATCCTGGTTTTTGGCTTTCAAAGCGTATTGCGCTTTCATCTCGCCAAAGATTTTTTCAGAGCGAGCCGCCAGGAATTTGCCAGCAGCAGAGTTTGGATCAAGGCGTTGGTACAAAGTATCGCCAGTGATGCCTTGGCCTGCTTTAAGCGCGTTCACTTCTTCTTCTTGTGGAAGAGAACTGTGATTGCCCGGTTGTGCAGCGGCTTTCAAGCCCCAGCCTTTAAGAGTATGCGCGATGATGATCGTTGGACGACGAGTGGAAAGCTTGGATTGCTCCATCGCTTCTGCAAGCGCGATCATGTCGTGACCACCGAAATCGCGAAGGGCGTCGAAAAGCTCTTCATCAGAAACACTGTCCAGGAATTTCTTCATGTCCGGGTGTTCTTTAGCGATGCCTTTTTTCAAAGCTTTCATGTCTTGAACAAGAAGCAATGATTGAAGTTCGTAGTCTTCCAATTTGTTCTCAAGGAAGTTTTTGAAAGTTTCGCCGTCTTTTTTAGCGAACAAAGCTTTACGCTTGGAACCGTGACGTACTTGGATAACTTCCCAGCCGTTCGCAGCCATTGTGCGCTCAACACGGTCAGCATCTGTACCATTCATGATTTCTTTGTTCGTGATACGGTGACCATCAAGTGATTGACGGTTGTAATCCAGGATCCAAGTCAAAGAACCGATTTCGCGCTCAGCAAAATCTGGAACAGCTTCGTACATGGAGCCTTCACGGAATTCAGAGTCACCGCAAACAGCCCAGAAGTGTGCGTCTGGAACTTCATAACCGTGCTCACGAGCATAACGGTAAGCAAGCGCCATGTAGCCAGCTTCAACAGGTGGAATACCCACTGTACCAGACGGGAAGAAGTTGTGGTGATCCGGATCGTAAGCAGAGTGGTAAGATTGGAATACGAATTCAGAACCATCAGTGAACTTACGAAGACCATTCATTGCCTGGTCTGCTTGTTCCTGAGTCAGTTTCGTCATGTCACCTTTTAGCAAAAGATCCAAAAGATAGTTGTAAGAGTGATCCACTGGAGAAGCATGCGGTTTGTTCGCGATGTGGTCGAAACCAGTTTTCGCCATCAAGTGCAAAGCACCCATGATGTGCAGGGAGCTTGCGCAAGCTGCCGGGTGACCACCGATTTTTGGATCGCCTTTTTCTTTGTCAGAACGATGATTGGCTTGCCAGATCATTTGAGTTGAAAGGTAAAGTGCACGGCGTGCGATCACGTCCAAAACTTCAGGGCTTGCGCCTTTCAAGTTTTCTGACTTCGCAGTCTTGTTTTTAGAGTCAGCCACGATGGTTCTCCTTGAGTATTTACTTAATCAATTTAACGGAGCGAAACTAGCATTCCCGAGAGGGGGAGACAAGGTTTAAGGCCTTGAAAATGGGCCCTTTTTTCCTCTGCTGACGCAGTGAAGGATCGACACCGTTAGCCCCGAGTTTACACCGTGGAATCGGGCGGATCACGCTTGGTTCTCACAATGGTTCTACGTAAGTCCAATATACGAGGGTTTCAGAGGGTATTTCTGGATTTTAGGAGGGGTATTTCAGGTCCCTTAATGTAAAAGGGACCTTTGGGGGGAGTAAGTTGCGGTTTTTTGGTCACAGGCCAGGGCGATGATATTTGTAAGCAGTTTCATAAAACATTCTCCGTTTCACATGGTTATGCCTTCTTATACAGGTGGTTTGTTTTGCTCTATAAATTTGTTTGGCAAATAGTTTATGAAAGTTTTAACAAAACGGTTAATATAAAAACATGTCAGTCTCGATCTATCACTATAACGACTATAAAGAGTTCTATAACGCCTGGGTCGCAAACCAACCGCGCGAGGGTTTCGGTGAGTACCGCCGTCTTGCCCAAGCCCTGAACGTTTCGACGACGATGGTGAGTCAAGTGTTCAAAGGCGATAAGCACCTGAGTTTGGAACTGGCATCCGAGATGTGTGATTACCTTCGCTTGATTGAAGATGAAACTGAATACTTCCTGCTGTTGGTTGATTACAACCGCGCGGGGAGTTTTAAGCTGCAAAAACATTTTCTAAGACAGATCAAATCCCGCCAGGAAAAATCCAAGAAGCTTGAAACCCGAGTGAAAGCGAATGAGCTAAGCGGTGAAGCAAAGAATACGTTTTATTCCAACTGGGTGTATTCGGGTGTGCAGATGCTGGTGGATACAGGCAAATTCAACGATGCCGAAACATTGTCGCAGCATTTGAATTTACCCCGCAACCACGTGCAAAAAGTTTTGGATTTTCTTTTGGATAACAATTTGCTCGTCGAAAGCAAAGGCAAATTGAAATTGGGAATGGCGCGGACTCACGTGGGGAGTTCATCGTCGCTGGTGACTCGCCATCATATGAACTGGCGTATTCAAAGTATGACCAAGCTTCAGCAAAATCGTGATGAGGACTTTTTCTATACCGGCCCGATGGTTCTGTCGCATGAAGTGGCAAACTGGATTCGTCAGGAGCTGCCAAGTTTTGTGGAGTCCATGAATGCGAAGCTGATTCCTTCGCCTTCGGAAACCGTGCGCTGTCTGAATATTGATTTCTTTGAATACTAGTACGAGCGGAAGTCGTTCACTTTAATCCAGGCGTCCAATTCCGCGCCGGAGATCTCGCCTTTGCGCTCCCAAAGGTGCACACCTAATTCGCGAATACCATCGTAATCGTGACTGGTCAGTTCCAAATCCGGGTTTTGCCCCGGTACAACTGCAAACGCATCTTTTCTGCCAAAGATGTACGTTCGCGCGCATTGTTCACGGGCTTGTTGGTATTCTTTCGTTTTTTTAGGATCCAGCTTCATGATGGCGATAGAAGAATAGCAGTTGTCGATTTCACTTTTCAGTTTCATCAGACGAACGCCCATCAGGATTTCATGCAGAATCAGACGTCCTTTGGATTCAGCGGATTCAAAGGCATTATAAAACTTGGTGTTGATCCAGATTGCGCGAAGGTTCTGCAAAGCAAACTGTTGTACGGATTGATCCGCAAACTTCAATCCAATTTGCGAAGCTTTTAAAGCTTCCAACTCTACTGGCACCATGTACCAGGTTCTTTCATTCGCAATATGAATCATATCAGAGGCAAAACGCGGATGAGTTTCAGCCAATTTCGTGATGATCGGCAAAACGAATTGAATGTAGTTTGCTTCCTTTTGAATATTAGTCGCGTAGTCTTCAATGTTGCGACCTTGCACTCCGTTGTCGCCGCCACTTGCAGTGCCGCCGTTGGCTTTGCCGTTTGGTTTTGAAGATGGCAAACCGCGACTTGGTCCATCCTTCTTCGGTTTACCCGGGCCACCTGTTGTCGGATCAACGGATACATCGATGGGCTCCTTATCAGGAGTTTCGGCGCCGTCCGTTTGTTCGGTTTCACCCGCCGCATCTTCCGGAGATGATGGTGGTGGCAGTTCTTTTTCCTGTTTTTGTGTGGCGGAGTTCGGAGCTGACTCGCGAATAATAACTGTTTTATCCTGGCAGGCTGCCACGAAGTACATCAAGCACGACATCAGAAGTAATTTTGTTTTCACAAACTACCTCCATGTTGAGCTGTAATTTCCAGAGTGGAAAGATTGACGGCGGTTTCCTGTAGGACTCCGCTGATACGTTTGAAAAGAACCAGCTGGTTCTCGTCCATATCCACGTATCCTGAGTCGCCTTTGAAGCTTGTCGTTTTGCCGGATACAGTGATTTTAACTTCAGGATTTACAAGAGTATGAAGCATTTTAAGCTGACTGCCTTGAGTTTTTTCAGCGGTCACCACAGCACAGGAGTTTTTGCCGGTGCAGGTAACAAGTTTGAAGCCGCTGATGGAAGATTCAACGCCAGCCGCAGAGGCCAGGGCCCCTGCGAATACCAATCCTAAATTTAGAACCAGGCTAAGCGTTTTCATTCTTCGTTCTTCCAGTTGAAATTATTTATTACCGTTCAAAACTTTGACTGCGTCGCCGTTAACGAAGACTCCACCCATTGTGTTGTCCTGGAACGATTCAACTGATTGTCCATCTGTGCTCCATTTTGCCGGAGCAAGTTGTTTCAAGGAAGAAACCGGGTTGTTGAAGAAGGCCATTGCATCGATGGAAGTCGTGCTGCCATCCGCAACATTCACTGTGATTGCGCCATTGATTGCTTGTTCAATTTTAGCCATCTCGTTGTCGAATTCAGCATTGTGTCTTACGCAGAAGATGCTGCCGTTTTCAATCAAGTGGCCTTTTCTTCTAGTATCACCAGCTGGGTTCGGGCAAAGCTTGTCGCTGTATTTTTGCACCCATTTAACTGCCACCAACATGTCTGTTGCGATGGACTTGATGGATTTCAAGCCTTCTTTATCCAATACACTCAAATTCACTTTTTCAAGAATCACATCTGTTGCCTGTTGTGCCGTTACACCCTTGCCTTCGATTGCTTTTGCATAGTCAATGAAGCCATCCAAATTGTAGGAAGCATATAAAGTTACATACAGAATTTCAGCTGCTGCCTCTTGTTTAAGAACCATAAGGTCAGCAATATTCAGGCGAACAGTCGCCGCGCCATCCAGGTCACATTCGTACTTGGAGTTCTCGCCATCTTCGACGATGACACAGTTTTGTTCCAGGCGGTCATTGATTTGGGCCTGAAATACGTAAGGGTTCATTCTAAGATCCAATGTCAAATCTGGATTATGAGCGATGAATTGACGGAACTCCACCAGGGCTTTTCTGTATTCAATAAAAATATTTTGAATGCCGGATTCAGATTTAATAGGAGCTGACTTTTCCGGCGTCATTAGAAACTTTTTAATTGGGTATGCCGGCGCTTTTTTAACTTCGTTCTCATATTGGCTGATGTTGCCATACTTTTGAACAATCGGCTTTACGTTGGTTCCAACTCCGCGAAGTACCATGAAGCGTTTCAGGAACTTTTGATAAAACAGGGCCTTCATGTCATTTGGATTCTTTTCCAAAGCCATTTCAAAAGCACGGTAAGCCAGATTCAATGTATAAGGTGCAACCAGTTGTTCACCAGCTTCAGTTAGTTCTTCAGATGATTTGGTATTGTTGATCTCAACAATGACTTTTTCTTTTTGTGGCGTCTCAGAGCATGCTGAAAGTGTAGCTGCCAGGGCTGAGCACATTACGATCGTTTTAATCATGTTTTTCATACGTACATCCTTTGCTAAAAGTGTTTGATTCAGTTCAATTCGATGAACGGAAACTAAACCCTTTTAGACCTGAACCACAGATCTGTTTTGTAAATAGTTGCCAAAAGTTTTAACCAAATGGTTAACTATAATTATTTCTAAATTCGTGACGTTGACTACAAGATTGGGGCCACGAAATCCCGAATCCACCGCGAAATAAATGGTTTGCAGGGCGGAGTTGCTGTCTATTGTTTTGCCAAGAGCCGGAATTTGTGAGGACTGCACTCGTTGTTGGGACCATTCCAGTACCTGTAAAACCAGTTCTCGGATCTTAACCCAATCATTCAAATCAGCCGGAATCGCCAAGCCTTGAAGGTCAAAACTGATGTATTCATAGGATTTATACTCAGTGGTAAAGATCACACGAATAGCACCGGTTTTAGGGTCGTACTTGGAAGAGTAGGGAATTGCGCCATGAAGAATACGTGTACGGATCTTCGCCAGCATTTCCTGAGACTCGGTTGTGAAGCGTTGCAGGTTCTGGATTTTGTCTTTCACAATCACTTCGCGGTACTTTTTGATTTGATCCAGAGCTTCCGATGAAAGGCCCTGGGCTATTAAATCCAGATCCCGTTGGGTGTTTAGAGTGGCATCTGTCAAAAGCTGATAGTCATGCAGGTGGGTTTCGATTTCGTCGACGCGGAAGTAGTTTCCGTAATTCACAGAGCGGCGTCCTTCGGAGTTCATCAGTTCCAAGCGGCCCAAGCTCATTTTCCCCTGGCGCACTTTTTCGTGTTCGATAGAGTGCAGTTGTTCGTGTTGTAAAGTGGACGTGATTCCCAGTAAGTTCAATCTGAATACATGTGGGCCTACGTAGATCTTTTCGTTCAGGAAGTGTCCGAAGAATTTGTAGTTGTATAGGTACAAAGGATCCAGGATGACCGGTACCGTGGTCTCCGCCAGGGACTTCGCGGTGGAGTCGCCATGCAGGCTGCCGCGAACGCTGTAGCGGCTGTAGCTGAGTAATTGATTCTTGATTTTCAAGGGTGTTGCGATCCTGGTGAACGCAATTCCAGCGGATTTAAAGTAGCTTTCGTTCAGATCTTCGATTCTTTTGATTTCCGAAGCCACTTCCTTAGGCGCAGCAGTGCCTTCGCCTTTCAGCGACTTAACCAGCTTTTCTGTTTCTTCGGTTAAGCTGTCCAATTGGGAATAGCTTGAGCCGCACAGAAATCTGCCGCAATTTTGGCGCGCCTCTGCCGAGTTGTTCGACAACAGGAATGCGCTAATAAGGATTAGAGCCTTAAAAACCCAATTCATGATTTTAGATGGAGCAAGCGGGATGCCAGAAGGTGTCTCAGAATGAGACACCGGCAGATAGATTAAATACTAAGACTCAAGAACGAAGTCCCAACGGATTTTTACGGTGCCGTCGCCTTCGATGATGCCTTTTGGTGGATTCGGGAATGGAGCGGCCGCACGGAAGGCTTCGATTGCAGCTTCATCCAGATCGCGAACGCCAGAGTCACTCATGACCTGCACGTTTACCAAAGTTCCTTTGTCATTCAATACGATCATCAATTTTGTCACGCGGTCTTGACCCGTCGATGCAGGGGAGCGACCTTCTTGAAACATTTTGGAAAGTTTCTCGCGGACTTTGCCTTCCCAGTGCTGGGCCAGCTGCCGACGGATGCGATTGTAGTACGAGTAATACTTGAACTCGCGCGTGTTCAGCATTGTCTCAAGCCCCTGATCGACATCCTTGATGTAGTCATTGGAGCGGCTGACGTCGGAGCCCTCTTTGGTGGCTTCTTCGCCGTTGCCACGACCAAGGCCCTGGCCTGCTTCAGGTCCAGATTCTTTTTTTAGATCAGCGACTTTTTGGCGTTCCAAAGCTTCAGCAGCGTCGAAGTTTTTAAATAAATCACGTGCGATTTTTTCACGTTGCTCAGGAGTCGGTTTAGCCTCGGCCTGCGCATTAGATTTAACTTTGCCGTCGCCTTTAGGTCCGGTTTTTTGCGGAGCCTCTTTTTTCAGATTCTGGAATTCACCGTGTTCTTTGGCGATGGTCTGCTTGGTGACGGTCTGGTTCTTGACGCTCAAAAAGCGCGAGTTTACCGGTTCCTGCTCATTGAGGGACTTTTCGTTTTGTTCAACGATTTGATTTTTTGGAACCGTCGGAGCTGGTGCTTTCTTAAGTTGTTCTGCCTGTTGAGCCGCCATTAGCATTTGGGCTTCCTCAGGAGTGATCAAGTCAATGCTGACCTCTTCCTGCTTTGGAAACTTAAGCTGAAGCGCTTCGAACAAATACAATCCTCCGAACACAAGAATGTGGACGGCGATTGAAAGCAGCACATACTTTTTGAAAGACGGTGACTTCTTCATAGGACCTCACCCCTTTCTATCGGTAGTATGACACCCAAGGATTAGAAAGAGGTGAGCCAGACCCAAAGATTTCGACAGAGGTCCAGTGCAGGACTTTGACGTGGCAAAGCCTTTAGGTGAGAATATAACTTCTATGAAATTTGACTGCTGGTATTTAACAGATAAAGGCCTTCGACGTGAATCCAATCAAGACTCATGCCTCGTCAACAAAGAGTTGGGGCTGTTTGTCGTTGCCGATGGAATGGGTGGACATTCCGGCGGTGAAGTCGCTTCCAGCATGGCAGTTGAGACTGTCGAAGAAATAATGCTGCAGCCCGGGGCATCCAATCGCTCTCCGCGCGAAATGATTCAGTTGGCATACGAAGAATCTTCCCGTCGAATTTTTGATAAAGCAGCCAACGAACGTCCCGAGCTTTCGGGAATGGGAACCACAATGGTGATGGCGTACTTGCGCGGTAGTCACCTTTATGTTGGAAACGTTGGCGACTCCCGTTGTTATATGTATAAAAAGCCGCAGCTGTGGCAGATCACTGAAGATCATTCTTTGATCAACGAACAATTGCGCGCCGGCGTGATGAGCGAAGAACAAGTTCGTCAGTTCGTGGGTCGCAATGTCATCACCCGCAGCGTGGGATATGAGCGCGAAACTTTCCCGGATATTATCGAACGCGAAGTAGCACCCGGGGAAATGTTTTTACTTTGTTCCGATGGCCTTTCAGGTTTGGTGGAAGATCCAAAAATTTGCGATATTCTGAACAAGAATAAACCTGACAAAGTGGTTAAAGCCTGTGTAGAACAAGCACTGGCCAATGGTGGTGACGACAATGTCACTGTTATGTTGATTCATTTTTACGAGTAGTCGGTTAGTGGATAGGGGAATTTTTGGATAAAAAGAAAGTCACGCTATTTATAGTGAGTAACCAGACGGGCAAAACCCGTAAATTGGTGCTCTCTGCTGCTTGGCTGAAGGCTGTATCCTTTATTTCCGCGGTTGTGATTATTATTTTTGCGGCCGGCATGGTGGACTATTTTGGTTTGTTATTACAGGCCATGGAAAATAAACGTCTTAAAGCCGAGAATGCTCAGCTGACCAAGCAGTTCCAGATCGTTGAAAGTAAAGTCAGCGCGCTGGAGAACTCGTTGGAGCGTGTGAAAACCTTCACCACAAAACTTAAGTTGATCACCAACGTTGATGCTGAAGATCGTATTACGAAGCTGACCATGGGGCCAAAACCTGCTCCTAATCAGCCAGTCGAGGAGTATGAACCAATGGAATCCCGGGAAGACGGGGAGGCGTTGGCTCAACAGGATGCGACCTTTGCAAATAAGAATCCATTGAATGATCAATCGGGTGAATTGGCGAATGAAACCGCTGATAAGGATTACGCCTCACTGGTAATTCGTATCGAGAAAGCCGTTAAGGAAACACAGCTTAAAGAACAAAGTGTTATCGATCTTTGGGAGAGCTTGTCTGAACGTCAAAGTTTGCTGAATGCCACTCCGAACATGAAACCTGCCAAGGGTTGGATTACGTCGCGCTTCGGTTACAGAACTTCGCCATTCACCGGCAAGACGACACTGCATGCAGGTCTTGATATCGCAGCCGCACCAGGATCTCCGATCTACGCGCCGGCAGACGGGGTTGTTATTTTTGGCAGTTATGACGAGGGTTACGGAAAACTTGTCAGTATCGATCACGGCTTCGGTGTAACAACTCGTTATGGTCATATGTCACAGATCTATGTTCAAGTCGGACAACGTGTCAGTAAGTGGGACGTGATCGGAGCCGTGGGTAATACGGGCAGATCTACAGGTCCTCACTGTCACTACGAAGTTCGCATCAATGGAACACCCGTCGACCCAATCAACTACATCCTGGATGAATAACATAATTTAGTGTTTGGATTTATGTCCTAAAGACTTCTACAATTCTTTTGTGGAGGTTTTTATGCGCGTACTTTTTTCGATCTCTTTGCTCTTATTAATTTCGTCAGCAGCACAGGCGGCTTTGCCTCCACAATTTGCGGATTGTTTAAGTACCGACGGTAGCTCTGCGTCTATCTACGATGTAAAAGAAATCGCAAAAGTGGCAAAAGTGAACTATTGCCAAAACCAATCGGGCCTTACCAATAAATTTGATACGATTGATCTGTTGAAAACAGGCAATGTGAACGTCGGTATCTCGATTGCAAAAACAACCTACACCCGCGAAGATTTGTCAGAGTTAGCGAAGTCCGGTCCTTATGTTTTGTACGTGGACAGCAATCGTATAGCTAAGGAATACCTCGTCGAATTGGCGAAGCAGGGTGTGCAGTTGGTGGTAATGAGTGCCACAGCGGGATTGGCAAAGCAGGATCTGCTGGATTTCGCCAAAGCCCGGTCGTTTGTTTACAATGTAAACTCAAATGTTATCAAAGAAGATGTGAAGGAACTCGTGCAGGCGGGGGTCATGGTGGTGTTTCGTTCGAATGCTTCCGGACTTAGCCGCGAGCAGATCGTGGAAATCGCTAAGGTGAACCCGGACTTGGTCACGCTTTCACCTTAGCAAAAATTTTGGATTACTGATAAACCGGGCAGCGAAGTTGTTTCAGGCGATCCTGAACCTTCAATGCCTGAGCTTCAAAGGACAAAAGATCCTTCTGTGTTTTAACCAGAAGTGGTGTAGTCCCACGAATCAAAAGATCACCTTTGCAAACCTGGATGATTTTACTGTTCATAGATGTATCAATCACACCCGAAATCATATCACACATAATCTGAACCGTAGATAAGTGGTCGCGGGCGTCGATCGCGTAAAAATATGTTGTTCTTAGAGTCGAACAGATCGCTTCTTTTCTATCCGCATCAATGTGTGGGTTCGATGGAATCAGATTGGAAAGTGCTGCTGCGATTTTCTTGTCATCTCTATATTTAATAGCATCAAAGGCCATGTCTTTTTCAGTGACCTGGCTGATATGCTTTCTGATTTTTGAACCAGAATCTGTTACCACCATCGACATCATCTGCAAATTTCTGATGCCCTTTTTAAAGTTTTCGATCGAGATATCGTAAACCGACATCGTGTGATCAATCCATGAAAGCACCGGAGGATTCTTGTTGTTTCTGCCACCAAATAGACCGGATTTTAGGTCAGCAACGTCCTGGGAAAAGTTAGAACGGTTGATGACAGAGTCGTCTTTCGCGATTTCTTCAAGTGCGCGTTTCACGCGGCGGAAAGTAGCGCCTTCTTCGATAGCTTTATCCTGTTCGGTTTTGCCAATAACAACACCGCCACCATTCGAGGCATCACGTGGACCTTCAGTTACGATCTGATCAATCTCGGCCAGGGTCTTCTTGATGTTGCTAAACCAAGATTTAGTATTCTGAGCACAGATGCGGATGTCGCTGGCATTGCGAATGCTGGATTTTTCAATCTCATTCTTATAGTACTCAACCGTATTGATACGGGCATCCGCATTCACCGGTTGAATCTGGCGAGTTGTATCCAGGCTCAATGCCGCCTTTAAGTTTTGGAAAACGGAATCAGGAAAAACCGATTTTGTGAAGTTCGGGTTTTGGTCGCCTTCCTTAAGCTTTTGCTGATTCTGTTTAATCTGTCTGATTGCTGTTTGGCCGAAACTGCAAATCGCCATTTCATCGTCTTCAGAGGCTTCACGATTGAAACTGATTTCGAAGTTTCTGAAATTCGACATATCCAAAATATACTGCTTCTTAACCTTCTCGTATTTGGACTGAATGCCCGTGGAGAACTCAGATGCTTGAATTTTGTTGGTCAAGCTGGCCTTGTACAAAGGAAATTCATTCTGCAAAGAAGTGTTGAATTCAGTGAAGTTGCGATCTGCTGTCAATTGCAGGAAGCGAACTTTTTTGACGATCTTAATGTATTGACACGTATTTTGAAACACAGCCAGGCGGTTGTCTTTCTTAGTCATGTCGATTTGTTCCTGCTCAAACATTTGCGTCAGTGCTGTGATACCTTTGGTCGCCACAGCTCCACCGATTACGAATGGCAATGCCGGCGCCAACGTTGGTGCCAAAGATACGGCAAACAGCGCCATTGGTGCCAAACCATCAATCAACTGATTGAAAGCCAAAAGGGCTTTACCGCTTTGCATGGAATCGCGACCGCAAGAAGAATTCAAAAATGAATTATTGCTAAGCATGTCTCCGATGGAGGTCGTTGCATTCATCGTGTCAGTCATTGCGTTGGACAATTGAGTGTAATCGACCTCAGCCACGGTTTTCGAGTTCATCATTTTTTGTAGAGCAGCGACGTTTTTACGGATGGATTCTGTATCCTTTTGCAGGCGATCTGCAGAGCCATCCGTAGTACATTGACCTTTACTGCGAATCTCACTGGTCATGTCAGTCAGTGCTTGATTCAGGGCCGCTGTTGAGGAGCTTTCAAATAGATTACAGCTGAACTCCACTGGAACTTTCACGGCTCTCATCGAGTTTTGTGAAGGTTGGGTGTTTGGTTTGTTGTTATTACCGTTGTTATTGTTGTTATTGCCATTATTCCCGGATGGAAGTTGGGGGCGCTTCTGGGGGTTACCTTGAGGGCGACCGCCTCCTTGGTTTCCACCTTTTTGCTCGCGGTTTTGCTCAGCCGGAGTTGTCGTTGTAGTTGTGGTGTTCGAATCGCCGATATCAAATAGATCAATCGGAAATGAAGAAGGAGCGGTATTCGCAAAAGCCTGATGCGGCAATTGGGGGGTCAGAAAACCAATTGAAAGAACGGCGCTTAGCGCGCATTTTTTAACGTTCAATTTAGACATAAACGCATCTCCTGTACTCAATGTCGAACAAATCAACGACTAACGATTTTTGTCGGCCAATTGGGCTACTTTCCAGCAAGTGTTTAACGGTAACTCGTTGAAAACACTCATTGGTAAGACGGACCTCGCCCGGCAAAATGTCAGACCATCAAGCCTGGTGCAAAACCCGTCCCAGGTTGAAACAAAACCGAAGACTGGTGTCATTATGACGACAACTGATGCGACAAAAGGCACCTTTTGCACTGGTTTCGTAAGGTCCCCTTGTTATTTGCATTTGAAATCTAATTTAAGAGGACTTTGAGGTCTAAAAGTGGAACGCTATTTGTATAGGAACTTAGTTATGGGAATTGTTTGGTCTATCCTATTTTTTGTCTCTACTTTGTTGTGCGCTGGAAAGTGCATGGCGGGCGTTGAGCTTTCAACTACTAAAAAGCTGACCATTCCCGTGGATAATGTAACTCCCAAGATCACGCAAGAAGACGTTAGAAAAGTAATCCCCACCGATAGTTTGGATTCAGAAACAACCTCATCTATGATGGGAAAAATCGCTGATCGAACCTTTAATCTATGGTTCAATTCCGACACTGTTCAGGAAAGTCTATTAGGTCGAGTTGTTCAAGAAACTCAGGAAACTTTAAAAACGGATGTTGTTGTTCCATCATCTACCGAGCAGGGGACTTCCCACAGGTTTTCATTCCGCGTGGAAGCATTCCAAGCCCTGGCAAAAATGGAATATAAAGGCTGGTTAAATGCCGCCGTCAATTATCGTGCTGTCGCTTCTGAAACAGAAGTTCAATTCAAAGAAAAAGTCTTCGCCGATAAGGATCTCGTCCTCAGTCATAAGGGAACAAGACGCGATAGTCTGGCTATGATTGGTCTTGCTTGGCGGTGGTAATAAGTCTACGCTTATTCCATGGAAAAAATCGTATTTATCTCTGGTAAAAGAACTCCCTTCGGCGCCTTCGGCGGAACTCTTAAAGATGTCTCTGGAACTGAGCTTGGAGTAGTTGCCGCAAAAGCAACTCTTGAAGCCGCAAAAGTTTCCGCAGACAAAATCGATCACGTTGTTTTCGGCAACGTCATTCAATCTGCCCCTGATGCTATTTATCTTCCACGTCATATCGGTTTGAAATCCGGCGTACCAGTTGAAGTTGGTGCTTTGGGTGTGAATCGTCTTTGCGGCAGCGGTTTCCAGGCTTGGGTGAATGCAGTACAAATGATTCAAACGGGCGAGGCCACAGCAGTACTTGCTGGCGGTGTCGAGCAAATGTCGCAAATTCCTTACGTTGCCAGAAAAGTCCGCTTCGATGGTATGCGCATGGGGAACTTCGAACTTGAAGACATGATGAACTCTGCATTGACGGATTCCTACTCAGGAACTCCGATGGCTATTACGGCAGAAAATCTGGCAGTGAAATACAATATCACTCGCGAGATGGCGGATAAATACTCCATTCAATCGCAAACCCGTTACAAAGCAGCTTTTGATAAAGGCTACTTCGCTGAAGAGATCGCTCCTGTGACCATCGAAACTCGCAAGGGCACAGTGGTGGTGGATAAAGACGAACATCCAAAACCAGATTCGACTTTGGAAAAATTGGCGACCATGAAACCTGTCTTCAAAAAAGACGGTATTGTTACAGCAGCTGGCGCATCGGGAATCGTTGACGGTGCGGTTTGCTCACTGTTGATGAGTGAATCCAAAGCCAAAGAACTTGGTCTTAAACCAATGGCTCGCATCGTAAGCTATGCCTCTGTCGGTTGTGAACCAAGCATTATGGGTATCGGTCCTGCAGGCGCTGCTCGCAAGGCGCTGGAAAAAGCGGGTTTGAAATTGGAGCAAATGGACCTGGTTGAAGTAAATGAAGCTTTCGCTGCTCAATACCTGGCAGTGGAAAAAGAGTTGGGTCTTGATCCTGCAAAAACCAACGTAAACGGTGGCGCGATTGCGGTAGGTCACCCACTGGGTGCTTCTGGTACTCGTATCATGAATCATCTGGTTTATGAACTTCATCGTCGTAACGCTAAGTACGCATTGGGTTCTGCCTGCATCGGCGGCGGACAAGGTATCGCCATCATCATCGAACGCATCTAAGTTAGGAAGCTAATGGAAAACAGCCTGAATTTACATCAAAGAGTGGCTCTGATCGCAGGGCCCATGACGACTACACTTTCCAGCATCGTGATGAATCTGACTCGTATGGGTGCCGATTGCGTGATCCTTGATCCGGATAAAACAGTGGCATCACCATTTATCAATCAAATCAATGACGCTCGTGAAATCAGCGACAAATACGGTCGTGCGATGGCGATTCAGTCCGAACTAAAAACTCCAGAGCAAATCAAAGATGCTGTCGGTAAAGCCGCAACAACTTTTGGTGGTCTGGATATTTTCATTGATGCCAATATGATTCAAAAACCGACGCCCATTCGTTTGGATGGCGGGATCGATTCAGTTGATGAAATGCTGGATCGTCATTTGAAATTGCCACTGATGATCACCCAGTCTGTATTGGGATATCTAAAGAGTCGTAAAAAAGGTCGTATCATTTTCTTGTTGAACGATTCTCCGGTCGCAAAAATCAAAGAAGACGTTATGGCCAAGGCGGCACGTACCGGTCTTATTGGTTTCGCCGAAGCTTTGGCAAAGCAAACTTCAGAGTTTAACGTGACCGTGAATACTTTGACTGTTGCTTTGACGGAAGAATACATCCTGGCTCACGATCCTGAATCAAAATCCATCAAGGAAGCGATGGAAAAGATGAAACTGATTGATCCTTCTTTGAAAATCACTGAAGCAGACAAGATCTCTCAGACTGTTGCGTTCCTAGTCAGCCCGATGGGTGCGACGATGAACGGTCAGAAGTTCTCTCTTTCCTAATCCGGTGGTTCGATGAATCTTATTTTTCGTCTGCTATATACGCTTCTGTTCTCCCGCTTTCGTTCGAAGGTGGGAGCAATGGACGAGTGCTTAACTCCCTATCGTTGCTGGCCAACGGATCTAGATGTTCTTCGGCACATCAATAATGGCGTTTACTTTTCGATGCAGGATTTGGCTCGTGTTGATTATATGATTCGCATGGGGGCCATGCCCAAGATGAATGCGAATGGTTGGTATCCGGTGGTGGTTTCAGAACGCATGCGTTTTAAAAAATCCATCAAGCCATTTCAAAAATTCCAGATCAGCACTCGATTGGCTTATTGGGATGAGAAGTACACTTACATTGAACACAAGTTTATTGTGAAAGGCGAACCCGTCGCCTTCGGAATGATTCGCGCCAGATTCCTGAAAAAATCAGGTGGATTGGTCACGACAGAAGAACTTATCAATTTAGTTGGTGTAACTTCGGAACGCCCACAACTGACAGATCATCTAAAGTCCTGGATTGAGGCGGAAGATCGTCATATGGAAGCTCTAAAGAAATAAATCCTTGAGTGTGACATTGTGTAATACATGAAGATGGTCTGAAAGGAGCTCAATATGAATATCAGTGATGTTGAAGCTAAGACCTCTTTAACTCGACGAATGATTCGTCATTACGAAGACCTCGGGTTGCTTTCCCCACAAAGATCTGAAAATGGATATCGTGAATATACGGACAAAGATGTCGAAGATCTTCTTTGTATCAAGTCGATGCGTGAGGTTGGGTTTTCTCTTAATGAAATATCCAGCATTTTAAAAGATGGCAAGACTGAGGAGACCCTTCGTCAGCATCTTCGAAATCTTTTAATCAGTCAGCAGGAAGAGTTTTCAAAACAACAAAGCCGATTGCAAATAATTAAGTCGGCGCTGAAGTCCGATGATGTAACCAGTCGCCTTTTTGATCGAATAGGTCAGGCTCAAGCTCCCGCTATTCAATTTGAAGGAGTCGATGACCTGGATTGTTTTCTGCGAAAACGACATGTGGTGCGGGGCCATGTTAAGCCTTTAGAGGATTTAAAAACTACGGCTGTATTCGGATCTCAATTAGAATTTAAAGTTGTAAATACCTCTTACAGTAAATACGGAACGGTCATACAACAGAATGAGTTGGATCGAGCGAGTATCTCTCTGTGTAAAGAACTATATGCTTATGTAATTCTCTTTACAGAGAATGGCACAGAGTACGGACCAGAGTTTCACAAGACAATTTTAAATCAATTCTCAGAGCAGTGGGCGAAGCACTGTGCCCCATTGAGTCTTCATTTTGATGCAATGACTGACGAACCAGAGTCATTAAATAGAATCTTTAGCTCTTTTGATCTGGCAGCGACAATCGTAGCGGAAGACTCTCAAGGTCACCAGATAAGTCTGGTTCTGCCGGCGCAACCGTTAGTCGTGTATGTTAATCAAAAATCTGGAACTGAGTTCGACGGTCACTGGATGCAGGAATAAAAGAGATACTGCGATTAGAGCTCAAGGCCCATGGATTTTCCATAGGCCTTTTTTCTTTCCGGATCGAAGAAGTATTTAAGTTCGACCAGAAAACGGAACTTCTCGTGAAACTGACTTCCGGAAATAACAAAACCTTTTTTGAGCTTTGGAATTAGGACGGCAGGATTGTTGCCGTGATGGATGCTGGTGACAACCTGAAAGCCTTCTTTGCTCAGCTCAGTTAAAATGAAATTTAACAAGGCTGCGTATATTCCTTTGCTGCGATACTCAGGAAGAATTGCAGAGTTACGCATATAGAAAGTTTCTGCATCTGTCGCATTCCCAACATGCCAGCCGATAGCTTCATTGCCATCATAGACACCTACTAAAAGCTCCCAAGGTGCGTACTTTTTGCGGCGTCCAAGAATTAGATCTTTATGTTCACTGGAAACCGGAAAGGTTGGCATTTCCGCACGATTTGAAAACATTTTCTTAAAATGCAAGTCTTGGATCGGGCCAAGCTCTTCCCAGGAAATAACTTTGAAGTGAATATTGCTCATAGAGATATCCTAAAAGAAAAAGCCCTTCTTTTGGAAGGGCTTTTAATTATATTTTAATTGTGCGCAGGATTTTATCAGCGTTCTCGAACTCTTCAGGAGCTACATAAAGGCGATCGATGATACGAGTGCCTTCGTAGCGGCGGAAGATTTCAGTCGATTGATTGATCGGAGTTGGATGGCTCCAAGGATCCAATTGGTCGACGACGAAGATTTGGGATGCGCGCTCTTCCGGAGATGCTGAGTGATATTTTGACAAACGAGCGTGTGACGATGCCCAGATCACTTCCAAGCCTTCTTTTTCCAAAGCTTTCTTAACCATCTCAGGGCGATCGGATTCAGTTGTATTATGCTGCTCTAGCAAAACCTTAAATGGACGACGTTGTGCAATTCTTTGTGCCCAAGGATTATTTGCAGAACGCAAGTGTTCATGCAGACGGTAGTCATTGTACAAAGTGTACTCTTCAATTTTACCAGGCAATTTGAATGTGCAATCCGGGGACGTTAGATAGCGATTCAACATCTCTTCGTAAATGATGCTCTTATGGTGACCGTAAACCATCAAATGCATGTGATGGCGAGAGATCAAGAAGTCATCGAAGGAATAAAGCGCACGGCGGTTTAGTGCCAAATACAGTTTATCTTCCACGCGGTGGAAGGTCATATTTTGAATCAACCAATGGGAGTCGATCTTACCGTAGTTCGTTCCGCAGAAGTAAGAGTCGCGTTCCAGGTAATCCATGCGATCCGCATCGATCTCGCTTGAAACCAATTGCGAAAGAATAGGGCGGAAGTCCACACCACTATCGATAAAGAAGTCATCCGGGCAGTGCAAAGCCTTATCGATCAAGCAAGCAATGTAAATCGGATCGATGTCAGTGAAGTTCGTTTTGATCGTTTCAGAGATGTTGGAATCAGTGACGTACTTGATTGTGTAGTCTTCATGATTCGCACGGCGGTTTTTATACATCACTGTGTGAGCAGCATCTCCGTACTTAAGCTCTTCATCATAGAGTTTGATTTCAAGCTCTGACAAAGCCGGCATCACAGTTTCAGTTGTATGTGACAGGGGACCATGACCGACATCGTGAAGCAAAGCTGCCAAGCGAACTGTTTGGCGCAAGCGAGTTTTCACAGAAGGTTTTGAAAACGGATAAATGCGGAAGATAGAATCAAAAACTCTTCCCACCATGTGAGCCACGCCCACAGAATGCAAATAGCGATTGTGAGTGGCGCCAGGAAAACTCATCTCGGAAAAACCAAGTTGTTTGATCGCGCGCAGGCGTTGGTATTCAGCTGTATCTAAGATGGCTACTTCAGGCTCTGCATAATAGATCGAACCGTGAATAGGATCTCTAATTTCCACTAAAAACCTCCGCGAAATGGCTTGTCTATATATGTGGTTAAGAAAGTGGGCTGTCAATAATGGCAAAAGGCCCTTTTTTAAGGCCAGGGCGGGGCTACTAGCCCTAGTCGTGAGACACTTTGGAAGGTCTAGATACAGAATTCTGTATTATCGATTTGTAGTAATTTCAATTAGTTACGCCGCATCGTGGCCCGTCTTTAGGCTAGATCTGCATTTTTTTGAGACGTATCACTTTAGGAATTCTGAGACACACCGATCAGTAAGGGGAGAGATGAACTACCCAACGGCACCAGTAAGGTGCCTCGAGCTTCAAGGATCGAAGCTCGGTAAATCTTCAAGGAGGAGGAATTATGGGTTTGAGAATTAACACGAACACAGCTTCGTTGAATGCACAGAGAGTTCTGTGGGGCACGAAGATCGGTCTTGATAAGAGCATGGAAAAGCTTGCTTCAGGATTCCGAATCAATAGAGCAGGCGACGATGCCGCCGGTCTAGCGATCTCTGAGAATTTAAAAGCTCAGGTTCGCGGTCTTAAACAAGCATCACGAAATGCTCAAGACGGTATCTCCCTAGTCCAAGTGGCTGAGGGTTCGATGAATGAGATCTCTGGGATCTTGATTCGTCTAAGAGAATTGTCTGTACAAGCAGCTTCTGACACGGTCGGACCGACTGAGCGTCAGTTCCTGAATGTGGAGTATGATCAATTGGTATCTGAGATCGACCGTATCGCAGAGGGTACAGAGTTCAACGGAACTCAACTTTTGGCGGGTGTTGGTTCCATCTTGGACTTCCAAGTAGGTACTAGAAATAATCCTGAAATCGACCGTATCTCTTTCGACGCATCAAAAGCAGACGCAAACTCTGCAGCACTTGGTGTAAACTTGACGTCAGTTGCGGATAAAGCTTCAGCACAGAATGCTTTGTCAGCAATCGATCAAGCGATCGTGAGTGTCTCTGCAATGCGCGCAGACTTCGGTGCGATCCAAAATCGTCTTCAATCAACTGTTTCGAATATCCAAGTTTCAGTTGAGAATATGTCAGCCGCTAACTCTCGTATCAGAGATGTGGATGTAGCTGAAGAGACATCAGAAATGACTAGAAATAATATCTTGTTGCAAGCAGGTACTAGCGTACTAGCACAGGCGAACCAACAAGCTAATACAGCACTTGGACTCTTGAACAAATCTTTCTCATAAGTTTGACGAGCTCTGACAGCGATGTCAGGGCATAGACTCAGACTTCCGAAAAGATTCCGGTTCCCGATCTTATCTTCAATGATCAAGATCACCCTCAAGAGAATCGCTGCCCCGGTGGCGGTTCCGAGTGTATACAAGCCCGAAGCTCTATTTATGAGCTGATATATTGATCTGTTTCCTGCGAAGTGGCCCCACAGCAATGTGGGGTACCACATTTTAGATTTTTTACTGACGGCAAATCTTGCTGTTGATGACGACTTTCTTGTCGTGCCTTTTTGTTCTTTCGTGTGCCTTGCACACTCATTATTTTGAAAAAAATCCTTCATAAGAAAAATAAAAATTTTGGTGAAAACTGGACTCGAGCTGTTTCATTAGATTTCCGATAAGTTAAGCGTCAGCTTCTATCGCAAGCCGACAATTTATTAATTAACAGGTGCACGGATCGCGCCTTTTGCCAATGGATGGCAGCACTTCACGGAGGAAGAAACATGATACACGGAGGATAGAATGGGATTAAGAATTGGTACAAACGTGTCAGCATTGAATGCACAAAAAAACCTCTACATGACACGAATTAACGCTGATAAATCAATGGCGAGATTGGCTTCTGGTCAAAGAATCAATCAAGCTGCTGACGATGCTGCGGGACTTGCGATTTCTGAAAATTTAAAAGGCCAAATTCGTGGTTTGCGCCAGGCTAATAGAAATGCCAACGATGGTATTTCTCTAGTACAGGTTGCAGAAGGTAGTTTGAACGAAGTTTCTAACATGCTTATCCGCTTAAGAGAGTTGGGTGTGCAGGCAGCTTCTGACACTATCGGTGAAACAGAAAGAAAGTTCCTGGATGTTGAGTATCAACAATTGAAGTCCGAGATTCAGCGTGTAACTGAATCAACGAAATTCAACGGATACGAACTTCTTAACGGAACGGGCGGAATGATCGATATTCAAGTTGGTGTTAACAATGATCCATTCCAGGATCGTATTAGCTTCAACGCCGGTGCGGCAAACTCCTCACTGGACTCCTTGGGATTGACAGCAGAGTCTGTTGGAACCAAAGAGGGCGCTCAAACGAGCTTGAGCTTGATCGATAACGCTTTGACTTCGGTGAATGCGATTCGTGCGAACTTCGGTGCGCTACAAAATCGTCTGGTATCAACATCCAACAATTTGTTGATCGCAGATGAGAACTTGTCAGCCGCGAACTCGCGAATCAGAGACACTGACGTCGCAGCAGAGACTTCTGAGATGACAAGAAATAACATCTTGTTGCAAGCAGGTGTGTCTGTTCTAGGTCAGGCGAATCAGTCCCAGCAATTGGCACTGAAGCTTTTGGGCTAGGTCTAAGGTAAAGAATGCTAAGCGTTCAACCCCCGGTGGTAAAAGCCACTGGGGGTTTGTTTTTTGTTTCAATTGATTTTCAAGACGCCAAATTGCGCAATTTCCACCATTTTGTGGTTGATTCAGGCTCTCAAAACTGGAATTTAGAGCCATGAACAAGATGCTGCCATTTTTGCTTAGCTGCCTGATTTCTTTTTCAGCCTTTGGGGCTTGGGATTTGAACGATGTTTCTTATCTGTTCCCACTGCCGCGTAAAGTGGGGCAAGACCAACTTTTAAGTATTAAATCCGTGGGCGTGGGTGGTCCGATTTTGCCGGCGCGTTTTATGGATACGATTCCACCGCTTTCACCGGTTATGACACCGGATCAGACAAATGAAGCCCTGCGTGTGGTGGCGATGCGTATTGATCCGTGTTTTCCATTGCCGACACCGATGAGTTGCCAGCGTCAGCTGCGCCTGGTGTGGCAGCCTTTGGAAGAGGGACGTTTTAAAGCGCAAACAGTCGATGCGGCATTGCACTCTTTTTATGTTCTTACTGATGAAGAGTTCATCGCATTGTTAAATGATCTGCAAAATTGGAAATATAAGTATCAGGTGAACACGACAGGACTGCCGTTGCAGGTTCATCCGGTGTGGGCTCATGCAGATGACAACGCAGCTTCAATCACTGATTTTAATAACATTATCCTGCGCTATGCTGGGTTTAAGAATATCAGCCGTGTAACAGCGATGGTCTTGCGTGGAGCGGGCGATATGTGGGCCTTCGGGGGCTTCGATGTTAAGAACGGGAAGCTGCAAATGTTCCGTATTCATCGCACGGACCGTATGGCTCAGGCTTTTATCAATCGCGCGGTCCCTGCAGATCACTTCGATCAGGGTATGATTTCGCCAGCACCAGCGGGTGATGATTCAATGAATAAGATCGTAGTGAACTCGGCCAATCTTCAGACAGGCAGCGAAGAGCTGATTCGCAAAGAGGTGCTTGCGGCTTATCGAATTGAAAATCCAAAAAACTTTCATGCCGAAAACATGGATTGTGTAAGTTGCCATGTGGCGCAGCCCGCACGCGAGTGGGCTTTGCGTAAGCGTTCTGACATTAACTTTACAGACCTTTTCCAGTCTGCGGCTTATCAAAATCCCAAGTATAACATGCAAAACGTCACGCCGATTCTGGGGCATACCCAAAATATCAGGGCCTTTGGGTATTTCATTGAGAACGTGGCAATCAGTCAGCGTGTAATTAATGAGTCGGCGGAAGTGGCAGATGTCATTAACAAGTTTGTGGCTGCTCAACGATAAGTATCAGTCTAGTTTTAAGCAACATTGAAAGGCGGCAGAAATGCCGCCTTTTTCATGTCTTTCATCCACGGGACGTTCATCGACTTGCGTCCTCATCCCATCTAGTTCCGAATAGGAGATACCAAAAAAAGACTTCCAATTACGGAACAAAAGGAGAGATTCATGAAGAAGCTGCTCGTTATTATGGCTGTGGGTTTGGCTGGCGTTTGGGCCAACGCGGAAACTACTGATGTGTCGACCATGAATGGTGACATGTCTATGCAAGGTGGTCGCACGTGGGTGTGCGGTTTGCATTTCAAGGGCGTTTCCAAAGGTATTAAGATTATTGCAGGTAAATTCAAAACAACTGCGTACGGTACAATGAAATGTACAAGCTTCAACGGAACTAAATGGAGCCGCCCTGTGAAAATCACTATGGGTGCAAAATGCATCGGACCTCAAGTGGGTCTTGGCTGGTTGAAATTCCACGGTGTAGGTGGCGAAATCAGTCTGTTCAACTCTGATCCAGATGTGATGCTTGGTAAATACCTGGCAGTTAACGGCGATGCGGCTGTTATCATCGGTGCGGGTTCATTCCGTGCAGTGAAAGTCGGCTGGCCACAATTGGCTATGAACATGTCCATCAAACTTGATAAAGGCCTTGGTGTGACTGTGGGTCTTGATCATCTTTACATCTCTGAAAACGGTGGTGAAGTGATCGAGCCGCCAACTCCACACTAAGAAAAACCAAAGTTTGAAATAAAAAAGAGGATCTTTTAGATCCTCTTTTTTTATTCGCTGATGGCTTCAGTGATGTTTTCCCAAAGGACCGGATTCAGTAGTTCCGATCCGATCATCAAAACAGGCTCTGCATCTTTTGCACGGCCTCTTTTGGCTTCAGTCGGCAGATGGCCGGTACCTCCGGTGTCTGTCAGCCATGACCTACGCACTGACAGTGAGTTTGAAACAAAGATGTGGGGGAAGCTTTCCAGCTCTTTCTTGTTCGCGCGACCGTATTCAAAGCTGCTAAGAACAGCATACGAGCTATTGGATTCAATCAACTCCAGCTTTTGAAATCCCAGCTCAGTAAGGTACTTGAATTTTTGGCGGCCCGGAGATTTGGAGGTGAAAATCAAATCCAGATTCCCGGAGAGGAAGTTTGCTTCAAGCTCGTTAAGATCAAAGATGTCCAAAGTGATTTTTTTAACGCCCACCTGTTCAAAGCACTGACGGCAGGTATTCATCGCGAAATCGGAAAGACCTTCCAGAGTTCCAATGTGCAATTCACCCACCATTTGATTGTTGCTGATTCCCTGCAGCTCGGTTTCCAGACGGCGAATGGACTTTTCAAAAATTTCCGACAGTTGAAAAGCGACCGTTGTCCATCCGGATTTGCGTTTTGCAGAACGATCCAAAAGGACTATTTTCAATTCATCTTCGATCTTGGCGATAATGCGGGAAAGTTGAGGCTGACTTAATCCGACGTGCAATGCAGCTGCGGAAAGATTTTTAAAGTTTACCGCTTTAGCCAGAATACTCATTTCATAGTAAAGTTGCTGCATCTTTGTCCCTATGGTTTCTTGATGTAGTTAATAAATGCGACGAAGCTTGTGCCAATCGCCAGCCCAAAACCTATAAAGCTCATCGTAGGGATGCCAGCGATATGGTTTTCAGTGGGATGCACAGAGATATACGCAGAACTTAGAATCAGTGACGAAATAATAATGCCCAAAAATAAAAGATTGAAGGAGGACTCTACAGACTTCTTCAGGTCCGTTAACTCGGCTACTTTTAGACGGAAGGAATGATCGGGGCTGTTGATCTTTCGGAAATAGAAGTTTAGCTGGCGAGGCAGGGCATTCAAAAAGCTTCGGGATTCCCGAGCGATCTGGGACATTTCATCCATCACGCGGGCTGGACCCAACTGTGATTTTGCAAGTTCACCGGCAAAGGATAAAGAATACTGAAGGAAGTCGAAGTCCTTATGTAGCTTTCTTCCAATGCCTTCGATGGACACGATGGATTTAAAGAACATCATAAGTTCCACGGGAACTTTAATGTGATGGCGAGCCGCAATTCCTGAGGATCTTAAAAGAAGTTTACCCAGGTTTACGTTTTTAAGCGTTAACCCGTAGTAAGGTGCGATCAGCTCGCGCAATTCCTTGGCGAATAGATCCACGTTTACCTGGTCCGAGAATGGCGCCAGATCCACGTACTCAAATGCCAGACGCTCGTAATCTTCTGTGGAGAGGGCCAAAAGCATGTTGGCAATCGCAGTTTGTGTACGTTTGTTCAGACGGCCCACAACACCGAAATCAATAAGTCCGATGTTGTTGTCATTCAGGATAAAGAAATTCCCTGCATGCAAGTCACCGTGGAAAAGTCCATCGGTGAACACCATTTGCAGATAAGCCCCTAAAGCCTTTTTAATGACTTCGTGGGTGTCCACGCCTTCGCGGATGGTGGCTTCTGCACTTACGGGAAGTCCGGGCAGCGCTTCCATGATCAAAACGCGCTCTGTGGAAAGATCCAGGTATACTTTGGGAATCTTAATCGTCGGATCGTTTTTAAAATTTTCCTGAAAACGACGAATGTTGTTTGCTTCCACAATAAAGTCGGTTTCAAGTTCCAGAGTCTTAAAGTATTCCTGTACAATGGCCTGCGGATTGAAGGGCCGGCTTTCAGGCACATAGGTATCCAGCAGTTCAGAAAGAAGATACAGAACATTTAAGTCGTCATTAATGGTTTGAATGATACCAGGTCTTTGAACCTTGATGACAACATCTTCACCCGTAACCAGGCGGGCGCGATGAACCTGCGCGATGCTGGCAGAGCCCAGGGGTTCAGGATTGATGCTGGCAAAAGTTTTATACAGTAGTTCGCCAAATTCGTCCTGTAGTACACCTTCGATAATATCAAAGCTTAAAGGTTGAACGCGGTCGTGAAGTTTTTCGAATTCATTTGTGTAAGCTTCGGGAACCAAGTCGGGGCGGGTAGCAAGAAGCTGACCCAGTTTAACAAAGGTTGGTCCAAGCTCCTCAAAGCTCATGCGCATCCGTTCCGGCATTGAGTAAGACTCAATGTCGGTGGATGCATTCAGGCGTTCAATGACAAACTTACCGAGTTTTACCTTTTCCGCGACCTTGTGAAACCCGTGTCTTGCGAACACCCCCACGATCGTTCGAAGTCTCGCCGCGTTTTTTAGCGTCTTTCCGATTTGGCTTCCGGTCTTTAAGGCTGTCACTGTTCTTCTCCGAGTAGTCATCATTGTCACGAAGTTTGCTTTGCTCAGCAGCTTGCAATTTCTTGCTAAGCTTTGGTTTATCTTCAGAATCCTGTCCTTGGGACTTGCGGAATTCTGTAGGCCCCAGAATCATTCGAAGCAAACTTTCATCAGGTCCTTTTTTGCGGTCGTCGCTGCGATCTTCACCACCAGGTCGGAACTGGAATGCTTTTTGGGCTTTCTGCAGTTTTTCTTCCTGGCCTTGGGAATCCGAACGTTTGTCACCGAAAAATCTGGATTTCTGATTAGGATTCTTATCTTCACGTTGCGAAGGTTTGGATCCACGGTCTTCCTGTCGTCGATTCTTCTGATCTTTGCGTCCCTGACGGTCGTCCTTCAGGCTGTAGGATTTTTGGTTAGGGCTGGAGCGACGGTCGTTCTGACGTCGATCATTGCCACGGCGACGTTCTTCACCCTGCCACTCGTTCGGTTGTTCTTTTTTGCGCAGACGATTCAGGTATTTCTCTGCGGTACGCGAAGCCTGGGATTTTCCCTCACCAGTTTCGTCGTCAAACTCCTCATCCATTTCATCTTTGATTTCCATGCCGGCTTTAACAAAGTTAATTTGACCCAATTCTGGATCTGCCGCGGCAACCTGAATACGGATACTGTCGCCAATGTTGTAACTCATGCCAGAGCGTTTCGCGATCAAGCGAAGGTTCTCTTCATCGAATTCCCATTTGTCGTTGCCCAGGTCATCAAGACGAACCAGGCCATCGATGTCATACTCGCGAAGCAAAACGAATATTCCGAACTTGGCGACAGAACTGATCATGCCATCAAATTCCTGACCCAGGTATTTCTCCATGAAGCGGGCTTTTTTGATGGATTGAACCTGACGTTCTGCTTTAGTGGAACGTTGTTCGGCAGCGGAAAGGATGGTTCCTGCGCTGGCAAGATCATCTTCACTCATCAGACGGTACTGACTGGATTTAACAACCTGTGTTTTAAGCAGGCGATGGATGATCAAGTCTGGATAGCGACGGATCGGGGAGGTGAAGTGCGCATAGTATTCAAAGCCCAAACCGAAATGTCCCACGTTGTTGGGGCTGTATTTGGCCTGACTCATGGATCTTAACGTCAGAATATTTAAAATTTGCGCTTCAGGACGGTTTTCAAACTCTTCTAAAGCTTTCGTCAGACGTTTTTGCAATTTACCCTGGCCAAGTTTTGTTTTTCCACCAAAGGTTGCCATGTATTTTTCAAGAGTACGGATGGCCATTTCGTTTGGTGGCTCATGGATACGATAAAGTGCTGGTACATTTTTGCCATGCAGGAATTTTGCCACGGCTACGTTCGCAGCAAGCATCATTTCCTCGATAAGTCTGTGGGCAAAAAGACGTTCGGATCTTTGAATGTCGATAGGAACCCCGGCTCCGTCAATCACCAGTTCTGTTTCTGGAATTTCCAGATCCAATGAACCTTCTTTGAAGCGTTTTGCCATCAGAATTTTAGCCAGATCAGCAAGTCTTAGGATGCCATCTTTAACATGGTCGAATTTTTCAGCGCCATTGCCGTCAATGACTTCCTGGGCTTCACCGTATGTGACGCGTGCTTTTGATTCCATCACGGCTTCGTAGAAATCAGAGCGGGTCATCTCGCCAGTGAAATCAAACTGCATTTCTGCAACCATGCACAGGCGGGGAACGTGTGGATTCAAAGAGCACAGTCCGTTACTAAGAACTTCAGGCAACATCGGCACAACGAAATTTGGGAAGTAAACAGAAGTTCCGCGTTCGTAAGCATCGCGATCAATAGGTGAACCTACTTGCACGTAGTGGCTGACATCGGCAATAGCCACGTACAACAGGAATCCTTCGGGATTGGTTTCGACATAGACGGCATCATCGAAGTCTTTCGCTGTTGCTCCATCGATGGTGATTAAGGACATCTCGCGCAGGTCTTTACGGGCTTTATAATCTTTTTCGTCAGGAATTTCTTTATAGTGTTTGGCTTGTTCTAAGGTGTCTGCAGAAAAATCCTGGGGAATACCTGAAGACAGGATCACACGTTTGATATCTGTCAGAGGATCTAAAGCATTACCAATTACAGAAGTGACTTTGCCCGTGAAGGACTTGCCATCTTCCGGGTAGCTGATGACTTCGGCCGCGACAAGTTCCTTGTCTTTGGCGTTCATCGAGTCTTCAATTTTGATTTTTAAATCCTGGCCCCAACCTTTGCCTTCGTCACGCAGCATACCCAGTCGGTCATTCAGGCGGTAAAAGCGGCCAACGAAAGTTTTAGTTCCACGTTGGACGACGCGAATGACTTCTCCGCGAAATCTTTCGCCACCTTTTTCCGGATAGACTTCGACCGTGACTTTGTCATTGGTCATCACGCCTTCCATGGAATTGCGGGGGATATACACATCTGGATGCTCTTTATCCTCAGGGATAAAGAAGCCGAAGCCATCTGGATGTCTTTTGATTGTGCCGGTAAGGATTTTCTTTTTTTGCGTGCTCAAGGTTGCTTCCTTTAACTAAGGACCATGGTAGCACACTTGAACACGATGTCGAAAAAAAAGGGACCCGAAGGTCCCTTTTTGAATTAGAAGCTGGCAAGAACTCCCAAAGTTAACATGTGGGCATATTTTGTCGGGGCGTTGTCGGAATCCTTGAACGCTTGTTCGTCCGCTTCATCTGCGCGGAACTCAACATAGGCATTTAAGTTTTCGTTCAGATTGATTTTGTCAGCCAAAGTCAGGGAGTGCACTTTGTCAGCGCCGTTATAAACAGCCAAACCACCTTCAGACATGTGCGCGGCCCCACGAATCATTTCATAACGTGCAGACAGTGTATTGTTCCAAAGTTTGTAGCTGATAAGACCAATTGTTGAATCACTCCAGCCACTTGTGCCCAAATCTGTCGAGTAAGATTTTGAGTCATAAGTGATCGCGGCCATCAGGTTTTCAGAGAATCTGTAAGAAGCCCAAACGTTGCCGGCAGCATTCTGAACTCGGTCCGCTGCACTGTTGCCTGCGTCTTTACCGAAATAGTAAGCAGCGAACCACTGCAGATCACCCATTGTACCGTTCACTGACAATTCAGTTGTTTTGGTCGGCGTATAATCATCACCATAAACATTGTAATTAGACTGATTGTAGGTGGAAAGTGTCGTCGTGAATAGATCGTTTACTATATATTTCGCGCGCAAACCTTCGCCGTATCCTGGAGTGATGCCTTGAAAGCCGATGGAGTATCCATAAAAGATATTTTCGGATCTAAGCACAGACTCATAACCCATCGTAGTCATGAAGCGACCAGCACCAATATATAGATTTGGAAGCGGTTTATAATAGACTTCGATCTGATCCAACACTCCGAAGTTGTTTTTGCTTGTAGTGGCTGGAGCAGATTCATAGCTGATAGGGTTGAAAACCAAGCGGGCCAGTACGGATACCTTTTCAGTTTCTTTCTTAGCCAGGATCTGGGTTGTATTCACTCTATAAGTATTGTCTTGAGCTGCTCCGGAGAATGGAATCTCGGTGCCACCAGGGACTACTGTGGGATTTCCACCGGTGGAGTTTGTCGTGTAGTCGAAAGCAATCTCACCATTAACGGTGATTCCACCAATGTCAGCTGCAAGTACAGATGAAGAGGTGAGCAGTGTTATTACAGCCGCGGTTAGGAATCGCATTAGTTAGTCTCCTTGTATAAACGCATTTTGATTATTTGATTTGTTAACTGTTGGTTTGTCATTTTACAGCTGCATCATAGGACTATGGTCTAGGTTTGTAGTGTAAAATGAAAATCAATCAGGACCATGATCCAGTTAACCGACATAAAATTCGCTATCGCGTCAACGAATGTACTACTGAGCCTAAGGACATCTAAATTTCTTTGTGGAAAAGTGCATTTTCAGAGAGAGAATGAGGAAAATATCACATTCAAAATGTCTGCACAAAATTCGCTGCTGTCGCGGGTTTCCTTGAATGTTCGTCCCATCTTTATCTGCCCTTTATATTAAAGAAACATAAAATTTTTCCTTTGAAGTTTTCTTCAAAGGAAGAGAAGTAAATGCTCCACTTTTTTCCGTCTTTAGATGTTTCCCGGCATTTTTGTTGTTGATCTTGCCGAAGGTCCTATTTAGCCTTTTTGTATAAAGATAAAACTTTTAAACGAATTGAAAGTTCAAATTTGCAACGAAACGAAAGGATGCATCTATGAAAAAACTTTTAGTGATCGCAGCTACTCTTGCAGCTAGCTCCGCATTCGCAGGCGTAAAATTGGAAGTACGTTCCGATTACGTTAACACTCCAGACTACGACAATGCTGCTGGCCAAACTACTGGCGGTACGTCAATGTTTGCTCCATCTGTGGCACGTCTATACTTGAACGGTAATGTTGGTGATGCAGTTGTTGAGTCTGCTTGGAACCTACGTTCATTTACTCCAGAGTTTGCTACAAGCCCATACACTGGTACGTCTGATCTTTCTAAAACTATGACCGTTGATAAATTTGTTGACCACCTTTGGGCTGGTAAAGCAATGGGTCAATGGATGTTTAAAGCTGGTAAGCTTGAGGCAAACACTGGTGGTTTCGAATACCAAAAATCTCTACATGGTGACACTTACCTAGTATCTATGGCGAACCGTGGTGTTGGTGGCTCGTTCTTGGCTACTGGTGCTGGTGTTGATCCTGTGTTTGCTCAAACTGGTGCTCTTGTAGCGAATCCAGAGAACTCTTCTGGTATCTCTGCGGCATACAGCCTGACTGAAAATCATAAGTTCGAAGCGCAAATCACAAACCAAGTTAATTCTGGTTCTTGGACAGATTACGATGCACTAAATGGTACAGCTAACGTTAGAGCGTCTGATCGTGGTCATACGTATGGTTTGAACTACCTAGGATCATTCATGGAAAAAATGTTGATTCTTAACGTGAACTACACAGCTGGTACAGCTGACGTAGCTCCACTAGGTGGTGCAATGACTGGTCAAGAGCTTACTTGGTTGGCAGCATCTCTTCGCGTGAATCCAATGACTGATTTGACTATCGATCTTGAGTACTTCGATAATAAAAATAAGCAAACTGGTGGTGCGGTTGATGAGTTGAAAACTACTTCAACAATTGTTGAAGCTCGTTACAACATCAATGGTTGGGTTCCAGTTCTTAAGTATGAAATGTCTGAGAACAAATCTGACGATGCTGATGATCAATTCAAACGCACGGCTTTTGCAGCTGGTGTTGAATTCGTACCTAAGGCAGACGAAGCATTCCGTTACCACGTAGCTTATACGTCTATCAAAGACAAAGACTTCGGTAATGCTGCACTTAAAGATATGACTAAGGATATGATCGTAGTTGGTTTCAAATACACTGGCGACATGGCTAAGTAATTTGATTCTCACAAGCTGAGATCATAAAAAAAGCCCAGGGCAACCTGGGCTTTTTTGCGTTTAAAGCACGCTGTCATACCTTTCGCAGATGCAATTTCCACATCCGTAGCGGATGTAGAAATTGAGCAACTGAAATGCAAAGCACTATTTTGCTGATAGGCTTGCATCCAAAATACGAGAAACTTCATCAGCTGACTTCTTATTAAATCTTTTGGTTAAAGCTGCCAAATCTGCCTCAGCTGCAAAAACAGCGTGGCCACGGCTAACAACTTCTTTTCCAACTCGAACTTCATCAAGCTCAGATCCTTGCTCTTTAAGGCGCATGATCTTTTCACGAATTTGCTCCAAAGACTTCACACGAATCATGTCTTCTTCAGCAGCCAAAGTCTTAGTGATAGCGTTCTCGTCCATAGCATCTTCAGAGCTCACGCGTACCGGGCTAACAATTTCCTCATCTGAAAACTCAGTTTGCAGATGCTTCGTCTCCATAGCCATTTCGTCTTCAGAAATCGCCATTGCCTTAACAGAACCCAAAACCATGATCACAGCCATTACTAGCATTACTCTCTTTTTCATAAATTCTCCCTTTAGGTGTATAAACCCACTGTTTTAATTGCGAGAGCTATGCCCGCGCGGGGAGAAATAGAATGAGTTTGAGCTTTCAAAACATAGACAGGAGCCGTTTATGGGCTCTCGTTAAAACGGACTTGTATCAATTTGAGATAAAGCTAAATGGCTATTTTGACTGCCTAAATTCAAAACTGATGGGGTACTTTTAGTAATCTTTAAAATACGCCGAAAACGTAAATAACTGTGTTTACGCATCGGATACCTCCTGTTGTTTCGGACAGGAGATCCACCAAAAGCGAGACTGGCGAAGGCCATTCTCGCTTTTGCATTTTTAAGACCGCGCTATTGAAGAAAAATGAGTGAAAGAGCCGCGATTTTTTGCGGCTCTTTATAGAATTACTCAAGCTGCCATGCTTGTTTTTTCAGTCGACGTTTTTCTAAATGGAATTGTCTCTGAATAATCGTGAGAAGTAGTGCCTGATGCTCCTTTAATCGCACTTACCAACGTTTGAATCACTTGAGCCAAACATTCTGCCTGAGCTGCCAGTTCTTCAGACGATGCCGCCGCTTCTTCAGAGGAAGCCGCATTGATTTGCGTTGTTTGATCCAATTGATTCAAGGCTTTTGAAATCTGCGCAACGCCATTTGATTGCTCAGCGCTTGCAGAAGCGATCTCTTGATTGAAATCGGAAACCTTTTTTACTGAAGTCAGGATTTGCTCCAGCACTTCTCCACTTCGTTGCGCCTGAGTGTTGCCATCTTCAATGCGGTGAACGCTCGAACGAATAAGATCGCCGATATCTTTTGCGGCCGAGGCACTGCGCTGGGAAAGCGCGCGTACAGCCTCTGCAACGACCGCAAAGCCTTTGCCTTGCTCGCCCGCACGGGCCGCTTCAACAGCGGCGTTAAGAGCCAATAGATTCGTTTGAAAGGCAATATCGTCAATCACGTCAATAATGTCAGATATTTTCCTGGAATCCGCAGCGATATCCGTCATGGATTTGGATAGTGCTTTCATCTCGGATTCACCACGTTTTGCAAGATCACTTGTATCAGAGGATAGTTTCGCCGCAGAACTGGCGTTCTCTGCATTCAGTTTGATCATAGAAGTCAGTTCTTCAATCGTGGCGACAGATTCCTCCAGGGAGGCAGCCTGTTCAGTTGTGGATTGTGATAACGCTGAGGCCGCGGTTGCGATCTCAGTTGAAGCCCCAGAAACTTCTTTTGAGGAAGCCGACAAGTTACCAATCACTTCATTAATGGATTTACTAAGATTTCTTAAAACGAATCCACCGATTGCCGCACCTAAAAGGATGGAAATCAGGCTGACCAGAATCATCACGGTCTTGGCTTCTTGATAGTGTTCTTCCATTTTATCGACTTCCAACTTCATGTTTTTTTCATTGCGATCCACTGTGGAATCGATGATTTTTTCGCCCGAATGGCGCAGGGCTTTGTTTTCAGTCAGGCTTAATTTCTCGGCGTGTTCTGCCTTGCCATTCTGAATATGGTTTCGGATGGTTTCAACGTTTGCCCACCAAGTGTCGTAGATGTTTTTGAAAGACTTGAGTTCTTCTTGCCCTGTGGGGGTGGAGATAGCATGAAGGTCCTTCATCTTTTCTTCGATTTGATTGTGGCGCTCGCCCATCAGCTTTTCGACATTCGTGCGACCGTGTTCGTCGTCGGAAAGTATGTAGTTCTTTTCATTGATCAATTGAATGTAGAAAAGGGAGCGAATGTCTTTAACGAGAGAAACTCGGGCACTTTTTTCGCGAACAACCATTTCCATGGTTTCGTTCATTTTTCCGAGGTTTATAAGTCCAATGGTTGCGATTGCCGCTGACGAGACCATCAGTAGCCCCATCACGAATATCATCTTAAAGTTCAAGCTTCGCTTTTTCATGTAAACCTCTTTCAGGTGGCAAACATTTCGGCGCGGCCTTTGAAAACTTGATGAGACTTTCCACTGGGAAAAAATGAGAATTTTCTTATTAAAAAGCTGTTAAGCCTTGTTTAAAATTTGATAACTGAAAAGGCCACGGATTCCGTGGCCTTTGATTAGTTCCTATTTTTCTTTGATTTTAGCTTCTGTCGGTATCATATAGTAATCGGGCATTACAAATTCGACAGTGAACGGATACTTGTACGACTTATAAGCCCCAATCTTAGGACGTCCTGCTTTGGTATAAGCTTCATCCCAAAGATTCGCCAGCAATAAAGCTCCACGAGCCATATCAGTCACAATAACAGGTTTCATTTTTTTGAAAGCCACACTTGCAGGTTTTCTTTCTGCACGTGTTTTGATTTCCATACCGTGTTCTTTCTTAAGAACAGAAGGCTTCGTCACGGGATCCATTTTCAGAATTTTTGGAATCTCTGTATTTGAAATGATGGACAATGCCTTCATCTTTTCCACAACAGTAGCAGGTTTCAGGAATGATGGGTTTTTCATTGTGCGGGCCTCTTTCAATACCAACCAATCAAGGTCGCCATCGAATTCACCAACAACGGAATCCTCGAAGTAAGAATGAATGCCACCATGACCTGCAGCCCAGCCATCGTAGTCAGCAGTCGTATGAAATGGTTGAGAGATGTCGCCCACGAAGTGACCCATCAATCCCATGTCGACAACCATTTGGTAAGCCAGCTTGTTGTATGGAAGGTTTTCGTCTTGTTCTTCTTTGAAGTTCGTCGGAGGTTTTGCAGCGGCAAAGTCTTTGTTCAAAGCGGCGATGCGATTTACAAACTGTTCGGCTCTCCACCAAGCGGATCCAAATTCTGTGGGAATGTCCTTGATAGTCGAACCGTCGTTTTTGAATTTGTTTTCTTTGCCAGTATAGTCAGTGACGATCTTCTTATAGTCAGCAGGAATGTCAGCGACCTTCAGGCCAATGACTTCGATATCGATAAAGTGCGCGGCATTACCGTGTTTTGCGGCGTCACCGCCAAGGCTCTTCCAATAAAAATCCGGAATATTGCAAAGATGACCCATCATTTGGGGCTTGTTGCGCAAGTACTCTTTCAAGCCTTCTTCTTTAACCAGAAAAACAGCGGCACGGCAGACGGCATCGTGACCACGACCACCCCAGGCAAATGCCGTGGAGGAAACCAACAACAATGGCAACACAAGTTTTAACATATCGTCTCCTTATTACAGTTCGCGACCCAATGCCTTCGGGGAGCGGCTGGCGCCCATGAATCCCGCAAGAGCAACGATGGTAACGATGTAGGGTAAAATTTGAATGAATTGAACTGGAACCGCAACGCCGCCGATTTGCACACCTTGCAGGCGAATCTGAATGGCGTCGGCAAATGCAAACAATAGACAGGCAAAGAATGCTGGCAATGGTTTCCATTTTCCGAATATCAACGCTGCCAGCGCCATGAAACCACGACCACCTGACATCATCGGGGAGTAAGCAGACGCAAGGAACAGCGACAAGCTCGCTCCGCCCCACGCGGCGAATGCACCACTCAGTGCAACAGCGGCCCAACGAACTTTACGAACACTGACCCCTGCCGCCATTAAGGCTTCAGGATTTTCGCCAGCAAAAAGCAACCACAAGCCAGAGCGCGTTTTCTTAAGCCAGAAGGTCAATCCCGCAACCAGTAGGAATGCCAATAGTAACGGTTCATAGTTAAAGCGATCATCCACCGGTAAAGGCGGAGTTGAACCTGTGGAATCAAAAAGAATCTTGGTTGCAAAGGGAATCACTCCCATCACCAACAGATTGAATGCCATCCCTGTAACAATTTGATCGGCATTCAATTCAATCACGAAAAGTGCGTAAAGGGCGCCGATAATAAGACCAGCAACTAAAGCAGCACCCCAGCCAAGCCACGCAGAAGAACTGGAGGTTGCGACCACAGATCCTGTGAATGCACCAACCAGCATGAAACTTTCCAGAGCGACGTTAATCACTCCAGAGCGTTCGCTCATCATGCCGCCCATGGATGCGAAAATCAGCGGAGTCGCCAGACGAAGAGTTGCCAACAGCAACGCGAAGATCATGAAAAAGTATTCCATTAGTCCTTCTTCCTTTGTCTGCGAACGCGGTATTCCCAGTAAGCACTGGCTGCCACACCCAAAATGATAAACGCTTGAATGATGCGCGAAAAATCGCGGGTGATCGTGGAGGTTTCAAGATCCAGATCCGAAGCCCCTTTGTGAAGAGCTCCCATTAAAAATCCCGCCGCGATCACGCCAATGGGATTGTTCGCCGCAAGCAAGGCCACAGCAATACCAATGAAACCGTAATCAGGAGAAAAGCCCACGCGATACTGACCGGCACTGCCGATCACTTCAGACAAAGCAACAAATCCTGCGCACGCACCGGCCAAGGCCATCGCAACAATCTGCATGCGTTTAGCAGAAATGCCAGAGCGTTGGGCCGCTTCGGGGTTCGAGCCCACAGCCCGCAACTCAAAGCCCCACGTTGTTTTCCAAAGGAATATCCACATTAAGATCGCTAAAATAATCGCAACTACCAAGGACGCATTTGCAGGGGTATCCGGGAAGAGGCGTGCCACCAAGTCATAGTCTTTGAACATGTAGTTCGGGGACACCATTGCCGTTTCCGGATTCTGGGAGTTTGGATTTGGAATGACCTTCAAGGCAAACCAGCTTGCGAGTCCGGCAGCGATAAAGTTCATCATAATAGTGATGATAACTTCGTGACTGCCACGCAAAGCCTTAAGAATACCAACGATCCATCCCCAGAATGCGCCAACGGCCAGGGCTCCCAGGAATGCAACAAGGGGAGCGAGTGGGAAAGGGACATTGGGAAAGAATACGCCAATCGCTGCAGCCGTCACTGCTGCCATCGTCAACTGACCTTCAGCGCCGATATTGAACATGCCCGCATGAAAGCCAATCGCCACCGAAAGACCGCAAAAAATCATCGGGGTCGCGTAGGACAAGGTCATGCCAAAGTCATACATAGAGCCAAAGGCGCTCTTTAAAAGAATCAAAGATATATTAAGTGGATTTTCGCCGGCAAGCAGAGTTAACAGCAGTGCTGCCACCAGGCCAATTAGAAATCCAAGAATGCGTTTCAATGGCCACCTCCCATTGCTGCACCGATTTTGATTTCATCAAAGTCATTGCGTAGGAATTCTGCGACAAAGCGACCTTTGTATAATACGACAATACGATCGGAAAGTGCCATCAACTCATCCAGCTCAGAGGAAATCAGTAAAACACCGGCACCCGCATCGCGAGCAGCCCGAAGTTCATTATGAATAAATTCAATAGCGCCAATATCCACACCACGTGTAGGTTGCGCTGCGATCACCGCTTGAGGCTGCTGAAGCAGAGCGCGTGCGACCACCAGCTTTTGCTGGTTCCCACCCGAGAATCTGGAAAACTCAAGGTTCTCATTGCGGGGACGAACATCATATTGTTCCATAGCACTGCGAGTGGCTTGAATGATGTCTTTCATTTTAAGGAAAATTCCGCGTGCGAATTTTGTGGTTCGTTGCTGTCCCAGAAGATAATTTTCAAAGGCCGGGCGGTTGGGCAGGACTCCAAAGCGCAGTCGATCCTCAGGGAATGAGCCGATTTTGCCGTGAATGTTGATACTTCCGGAAAAATGTTTCTTGGAAAACGCATGGGGATCCAAAAGGGCACGGATCAAAATATCCTGTCCGTTTCCTTCAACGCCGGCAATGCCGACCACTTCGCGGGTCTGCACATTCAGATTCAGGTTTTCAACTTTGTGATTTCCCAGTTGCGCTGAAAGATTTTTAATATCAATGACTGGTTTCGGATCGATCTGAGTACCGCGCTCGACAGGATTCTGCAGGCGTCTGCCAACCATCATCTCTGCAAGGTCGGGAATGGATGTTTCCGCGGTCTTGCGTGTACCGATGACTTTCCCTGCGCGGAACACAGTTACTTCATCAGTGATCGCCATCACTTCTTTCAGTTTGTGGGTGATGATCAGGATTGTTTTTCCCTCGGCTTTAAGCTGTCGCAGGTTTTTGAAGAAATCCTGAACTTCCTGGGGAGTCAAAACAGCAGTGGGTTCATCCAGAATCAAAATCTCAGAATCCTGCGACAGGATCTTTAGGATTTCCACGCGCTGTTGAGCCCCCACAGAAAGGTCCTCGACAGTGGCCTTCAAATCCACATCGAAGCCGTAGCGTGCAGCCACATCGTTTAATTTTTGTAGTTGTTCTGCCCGTGGCAGTAGTGAAAAGGGACCGCCATCTTGCTGCAAAAGAATATTGTCCAAAGCGGTCAACGGTTCCGCCAGCATGAAATGCTGGTGCACCATTCCGATCTTGGCTTTCATTGCATCAATTGAAGAGGAGAAAAACTGAGTGGTGCCGTGAACCAGGAACTCGCCATCAGTGGGAGTATAAAGTCCAAAAAGAATCTTCATGGCGGTGGACTTGCCGGCACCATTTTCGCCGACGATACCGTGGATTGTTCCTGCTGTGACTTTGAATGAGATATCTTCGTTGGCGACACAATCACCGAAAATTTTTGAGATACCTCGGAATTCAACAGCAGGGACTTGATTCATGGTTCTTACTTCTTCTTATAATAATCTGGAACTTGAATCTGGCCGTCGATGATTTTCTTTTTGATTTCGTCGACTTTCTTTTTCATTTCCGGCGTTATCAACTTTTCGTTGTACTTATCCAGCGTGTAGTCCACGCCGGCATTTTTCAGTCCAAAGCGGGCAATTTCCCCTTTAAACTTTCCATCCTTTGTTTCCTTGATGGTGTCATATACAGCTACATCAACGGCCTTCAACATGGAAGTCAAGATTGTGCCAGGTTTCATCCAGTTCTGATTAGAATCAACTCCGATGGCGAACTTTTTCTTCTCTTCGGCTGCGTCGAAAACACCCGTGTTGGAAGCGCCAGCGGCAACAAAGATCACATCAACACCTTTGCCATACTGTGCAAGGGCCAATTCTTTGGATTTGGCAGGATTATTCCAGGCTTCGCCTGTCACGCCCACGTAATTTTCAGACAATTTAATTTTTGGATTGATGTGTTTTGCACCTGCAGCATAACCCATCGCAAAACGGCGGATCAAAGGAATGTCCATGCCACCTACAAAACCAACAGAACCAGTTTTGGAAGCCATGGCCGCCAACGCACCCACCAGGAAAGATCCTTCGTGTTCTTCAAACATCAAGGAACGAACGTTCGCAGCCGTTACTTCGCCGTCAACGATCGCGAATTTAACTTTTGGAAATTGTGCTGCAACTTTTTTAACAGCGTCAGTCTGTGCAAAGCCAACACCGATAACCAGATCGTAGTTCTTGCGAGCAAAATTGCGATGAAGGTTTTCGATTGCGTTGGTGTCGGTTGCCTCAACGTATTTCAATTCTATCTTAAGATCTTTTTCGGCTTTTGTGGCTCCGGCGTAGGCTGCGGAGTTGAAGGATTTGTCGTCTTTTCCACCCTTATCGAGTACTAGACCGACTTTGATATTTGCAAATGCAGAGGTGCTGATTGACAGAAGAAACAGTGTAACGAAAAACTTTTTTGTCATTTGATGATTCCTTCACACGGGCAAAATTTCATGCGACTGCGCATTTAATAAGCGTTTGATTTCACAAATTTTTTAAGATTTTTTGTCGGGGTGAAAGTACGAGGCGGGAGATTGTGAGTCAAGGCAAATCATTTCAACCGCATAATGGTTAACTCTTACAAGTCGGTTATGTCTTAATTTCAATTAGGCTCTTGTTTTATACCAGTTTAGGATGGCCTAAACGTTAGCAAACAACAACTTAGATAAAGCACGGAGGACTAAGAGCATGGAATCGCAAACGATACTCAACGGCGGAGTTAACTCCCTAGGTTTTATGGGCCAACAGAACTTGAACATCCCAACAACTTCGAATGTGCCATACGAAGTGATTCACCTCAAAGAAGAGGAGATGATCTTTAAGGAAGGGGATACTCCTAAAGGTTTGTACTATGTGCAATCAGGATGTGTGAAAGTTGTCGTAAATCGTTCTCACGCACGCGGACGTACAACGACAAATGAATACGTAACCAAGCTGGTATCTCCAGGTGAATACTTTGGTTATAAGGCTTTGGTAAAAGGCAGTGTTACTCAATGTCATGCGAAAGCGGTCAAATCAACAGTGTTGTGGTTGTACCCACGCGAGTTGATTCAGGTTGCGATGGCACAGGCTTCACCGATGGTAAAACTTTTGTTGAACCAATCCGTGAATGATTTGGAATCGTTCGAACAAACAAGCCAATTGCATTATCTGGCTTCAGTTCAAGAACGTATTGCTTATCAATTGGTGATTTTGGCAGACCGTTTCGGTACACAAACTCCGAATGGCATTTCGCTAAACCTTAAGTTGACGCGCAATGAATTCGCTCAGCTGGCAAGCACGATCAATGAATCGTTGTCCCGTCATCTGACTGAGTTCAAAAACGAGGGTCTTATTGATTTGAATGGTAAGGAAATCATCATCAAAAACCGTGACGGTTTGATGAGACGTTCCGGAAACTTCTAAATCACACCTCTCCCGCAAAATCGAATACACCAAATAAAAAGGCCGGTCCCAAAGATCGGCCTTTTTGCTTGACGCGGCAAACCTCCCAAAGGTACCCCGTAGCCATGGAACCAATTGGATTTATTGAAAGTTGCTTTAAGGATAAGTTTGGCACTCCGCGCCAGCCTGGATTGGTGAAGAGCGCATGGGCGAAACTGAAGATCCGCGCGGATTTGCAGCCCGAAGAAGCACTTCAAGGGCTGGAAGGCTTCAGTCATGTCTGGTTGGTATGGGTCTTTCATCAAAATAAAGTCGCTCGCTATCACGCCAAGGTTCATCCTCCGCGCATGGGTGGAAAAAGCATCGGACTTTTCGCAACGCGAACTCCGCATCGCCCTAATCCTATCGGATTGTCATTGGTAGAATTGGTAAAAGTTGAAAAAGACGGAATCATTGTTTCAGGTGCTGATCTGGTGGATGGCACTCCCATTTTGGATATCAAACCGTATTTGCCAGAAATCGAATCAATCCCCAACGCCAAGACCGGGTGGACTTCTGAGGTTTCGAAAGATCCAATCCAGGTGGAGTTCTCTGAGCATGCGTCAAAGCTGCTTGAGCAGTGGCAGCAACGAAATCCTGACAAAAAATTGAAAGAAGTTATCGAGGATACTTTGCGTTTGGATCCTCGTCCTGTCGTTTATCGTGGCTATGAAGGCGAAGGAGCAGCTCCCTATAGAAATAAACATGCAGTTCGCCTGTTTGACGGGGATATTCATTTCGAATTTGAAAGCGCCACTCTGGTCAGAGTTCTCGATATTCTTTTTACGCATAATTAGTTGCTGTTGCCTTCGGAATAAGCAACTTGGTATTGTCCATCCAAGTTCAAAGATTTCTGTTTCGGCCTGACCGAGGAATAAACCATTTAAAGGGGATGAAAATGAGAACGATCGAAAGCAGCTCACACGCAGAGAACAACACTCTTCGCAAAGTTCCAACACTGAGTCTGGCAAGTTACACGCAAGGTTCTGGATCTGACAAAGCCCGCTTCATCGATCAACTTTTCACCGGCCTTAAAGAATACGGCTTCATCATCCTAAAAGATCACAATGTAAATGCCGATGATCTTCACAAAGCTTATGATCTGCTTCAAAAATTCTATGCTCTTCCAGAAGAAGTTAAAAAATCTTACATCTCTCCGACTGCGGGTTTTCAGCGCGGTTACACTCCATTTGGTAAAGAGCACGCCAAAGACTCTCCAGTGATGGATTTGAAGGAATTCTGGCATGTGGGCCGCGAGCTTGCTCCTGTGAATGCTTTGAAATCCATTTATCCTGATAACATCTGGCCAGACGCGCACATTCCGGGATTCAAAGACCATTTCTTGAAACTGTTTGCGGCACTCGAAGTTGCGGGTGACGTGATGTTGGAGGCTTTGACGATGCCTCTTGAGGTGGACAAAGATTTCTTTGCGCGTATGACGAAAGATGGAAACTCTATTTTGCGTCTTTTGCATTATCCACCGATTCCGGATGGTGTTGATCCACGCTGTGTTCGTGCAGCAGCTCACGAGGACATTAACTTCATCACTATTTTACCAGCTGCTACAGCGTCGGGCTTGCAATTGAAAGATCGCGACGGCACTTGGTTGGATATTGATTCTGAACCGGATACTTTGATCGTAGACGTCGGTGATATGTTGGCGCGTTTGACGAATGACGTTTTGCCATCGACCACTCATCGTGTGATCAATCCGCAAGATGGAACCAATTCACATCGCTACTCTATGCCATTCTTCATGCATCCACATCCAGATGCGATGTTGAGCTGTTTGTCTTCATGCAAAGGTGCGGGAGCAAAATACGCTGACATTACAGGCCAGGATTTCCTGATGCAACGTTTGCGTGAAATCGGCCTGATCAAATAGGAACGTTGACCTGGCCCAGGTATAATTCGATAGTTAAGGGATGATGAATACAAAGCAAAAAATCATTATCCCTGTCGTTGTCTTTTTGGGCCTTGCGGCCTTCAGTCTATTTATTCTAAAGCAAAGAGCTGGTCACGTCGGCAACTTCCCTGAAGATATGCCTCCGTATGTCCCTGCAGCTGCAGGTGCGGGAATGTCGGGCTTTTTGCCGACCTCCATGGAAAGCCCCGAGCGCTTTGAAGCTTTGAACAAGAACATCAAAGCCATGGGCGAGTGTCTGGATATGACCGTCCAACCTTTGTCTGCACAGGACGAATTCAACTTTGAGAATGTGGGTAAAATCATTGCACCTGCGATGGGCGCCGTTCTGAAAGTACAAACCAAGTGGACTGCTGTCGACTACAAAGAAAGCGGCGAAGTTCGTCGTGTGTTTGTCGATTATAGTTCTGATTCCAATGCTCCAGAGGCAGAACCTGTGAAAACTGTTCGTCACTATGTCGTGCTGGAAACTGGTAAAGTGCGGGACATTCGTTTGAACGAAGCGCTTGCAAACAATCCGTCGGAATCAGAGATTCAAAAACTGCATGCTGGTGGCGAGATGATCAGTGCGACCCGTGCGTTGTTGGTCAGCTATCAAAACGGCGACGAAATTAATTACGTCGAGAAAAACGGCAAAGCGTATTCAGTGGTGGTAAGTCATTTAGGAAAATACTTCCGCTGCAAAGACACCGACTCCGCAAACATGACCTGCTCCTGCAATTAGGTACGGACACACTTTTGGTAGCAAGAGCGCGTTAGGGTAGGTGCTCTTGCAAATAAAAAACCCACATCCTGTTAAGATGTGGGTTTTTTTATTAGCTAAGCTCTTCTATTTTAAAACTACTGGAAGCGAGTCAAAGCGTCTTTCAAAGATTCCAAATGAACCTTTGATTGGGCAAGCAACACGCGATCCGCGGCGATAACATCTTCATCTGCATTCGCCACGAATTTTTCATTCGACAATTTACCAGACAGGATCTGGATGTCCTTGTTGAACTTCTCAATCGCCTTGTTGATACGCTTGATCTCTTCGTCGAAATCAACCAAACCTTCAAGTGGGATGATTACTTTCACGCTGGCATCTTTGACAACAACTGGTGCAACGGCACATTTCATCAGGTTGCCATCGGCACCGATATCCATGTTTTCCAGGCGACCCATCGTCAGCAAAGCTGTGCGGTTGTTTTCCAGGATCTGTTTAACCTGCTCATTCGCAACACCCAAACGCACGTTCAATTTGATCGCCGGGCTGATGCGGTTTTCACCACGGATATTACGCATAGCCGTGATCACTTCTTTTACGATATCGATCTCGAAGGCTGCTTGAGTGGAACCCAATGCCAGGAAGTCCTTATCGTTACGAGTCGTCGGGTATTGATCAACGATACAAGCTTCGCCTTTGATCGGAAGTTTTTGGTAAATTTCCTCAGAGATGAATGGTGTGAACGGGTGAAGCAAACGCATGATACGGTTCAGAACCTGTGCAATCACCAATTGAGTGGCTGCTTTTTCTTCAGCATTGGTTCCGTTCATGATTGGTTTCGTGAATTCAATATACCAGTCACAGAATTGATTCCAGATGAACTGATACAAAGCCGTAGCCGCATCAGAGAATCTTTCCTGCTCTAGTGCTTCCTCAACCTCTTTGGTCACTTCGTTAAGTTTTGCGATGATCCATTTATCGAACACGCTGATGTGGGCTTTGTTAGGCAAGGCTTTAACACCTTCAGCTGGCACCTTGAAATCAGAAAGATTTGAAATTGCGAAACGAGCCGCATTCCAGATCTTATTCATAAAGTTGCGGTAGCCTTCAAGACGTTGCTCGCTGAACTTCATGTCTTTGCCCGAGAACAAGTGAGCGGCGAAAGTAAAGCGCAGGGCATCGGCACCATGCTTTTCAATCATCTCTACCGGATCAATAGAGTTACCCAAAGACTTGGACATCTTACGGCCTTGAGAGTCGCGAACCAAACCGTGGATGTAAACCGTTCTGAACGGAACATCACGTTTGAATTCCAGACCCATCATGATCATACGGGCAACCCAGAAGAAAATGATATCGTGACCAGTTACCAGGTAGCTGGTTGGGTAGAATGTTTTCAATGTCTCAGTTTCATTCGGCCAACCCATTGTCGAGAACGGCCAAAGAGCTGACGAAAACCAAGTATCCAAAACGTCTTCGTCCTGGCGCAAGTTGTGCTTGCCGCACTTCTCGCAGGCAGTGACGTCAGTTTCAGAAACTGTTTGATGGTTACAGTCATTGCAATACCAAACTGGAATACGGTGACCCCACCACAATTGGCGAGAGATACACCAGTCTTCGATGTTGTTTAGCCAGTGCAGGTAAACCTTTGTCCATGATTCTGGTTCGAAGCGAATTGTGCCGCTTTCAACCACGCGTTTTGCAGGAACAGCAAGTTGTTCCATCTTTACGAACCACTGCTCGGACAAGAAAGGCTCAACTACAGCGCCAGAGCGTGAACAGTGACCCACAGAGTGAACATGTGGTTCTTCTTTCACCAAAAGATTTTGTGCTTTAAGGTCTTCGATCACTTTTTTACGGGCATCAGCAACTTTAAGTCCAGCATACGGACCCGCATTTTCGTTCATCTCCGCTTTCTTAGTCAGCAAGTTGATGAATTCAAGGTGATGAGACTTACCGATTTTATAGTCATTGAAATCATGGGCTGGAGTGATCTTCACCACACCAGATCCAAACGCTTTATCCACGTAAGTGTCAGCGATGATTTTGATCTTTCTGTTGATCAACGGCACGATCACGTTCTTACCGATCAAGTGCTTGTAGCGCTCGTCTTCAGGATGAACACACAATGCAGTATCACCCAACATTGTTTCAGGACGAGTAGTGGCTACGGTTAGGAAGCCTGAACCATCTTCAAGAGGATAGTTGATGTGATAAAGTGCGCCCTTAACCTGTTTGTGTTCAACTTCCAGGTCAGAGATTGCAGTTTCCAAAGGACCTGACCAATTCACCAGGCGTTGACCACGATAGATCAAACCTTTTTGGTGAAGAGTAACGAAAACTTTGCGAACCGCTTTTGATACGCCCTCATCCAATGTAAATACAGCGCGATCCCAGTCACAGGAATCACCCAGGCGACGCATTTGCGAGTAGATGCGATTGCCGTACTGATGTTTCCAGTCCCAAACTTTTTCCACGAACTTTTCACGGCCCAAATCGTGTCGAGTTACGCCGCCATCTTTTTTCAGTTCACGCTCTACCACTGATTGAGTGGCGATACCGGCGTGATCTGTACCTGGCAACCACATGGTGTTGAAGCCGTTCATTCTTTTCCAACGGATTAGAATATCCTGAATCGTGTGATCTAATGCATGTCCCATGTGCAGGAAGCCTGTGACATTCGGCGGAGGCAAAATAATTGAAAATGGAGGTTTGGTGGATTGATCCTGTGCTTTGAAATAGCCGGAACTTTCCCACCATTGATAAGTTCTGTTTTCTACATCTGCGGGATTGTAGCGATCTGATAATTGTTCTGACATTTGATACCCCAAAAGAGAAAGTTTACTTTAGCCGGGGCCGAAGTAAATAAGGACACGAAATCCCAAGGTTTTTAACCGTTAGAGTCTATCAGAATCAAGCTGTTTAGGATAGATCCAGCCACGCCAAAAACCGGCTGACGCCTTCTGGGTCTGCGGCGCGTCGAAAATTGGGTAAAAAGAAGGGAGGCTTTTGGGGCCTCCCTCGATAAAAGTCGGTTTTGTGACCTGTATGACTATTTCAAGAAGTCTGCGTTCCAGCGAGCGCCAACTGTGATTTGGTCCACTTTTGCGTCAGCAGGATTTGTTGTTCTGCCGTCGAATTTCTCAGTCGTGTTGCTGTAAGCGATATGGTAGCGGAAAGTCGTGTCTGCGATTGGTTTGTACTCAACAACAGCGCCGTAGCCCATGAATTTGTTTGTACCGTTGTTAGCCGCAGTTGCGTTCGTTTCAACTTTTTCTTCAGAAGCGATCACTTCCAGACGAGGAACCCATTGCTCCCAACCTGTGTAAGCAACTTTACCGATGATAGAGTAGATGGAGTCTTTCGCGCCATCGCCGTCTCTTTCATAAGCAGAGTTTGTGTAATCAACTCCTGCCAATACATAACCACCGAAGTTATAAGTGATACCAGCAGAGTATAGTGTGAACTTGTCATCAGTGGAAGGCACGTTTCCTGTACCCATGTGGTAGGAAGCCATCACACGAAGATTTTTATCCATGAATAAGCCTTTGTAGATCAGACCTTCCATCATGGCATTTGAAGTTGTAGCAGCGGGAGCAACGGCACCAGAAGTAGCAACATCAGGTGTTTTGAAAACAACCAATGAAAGATTTTGATCAGGCGTCATATTGAAGATCAACTTAGCACCCATGACGTATAGTAGTGAACTTGTGCTCAGGTAGCCGCCGACAAGGGTGCTGGAATTAGTTGCTCCAATACCCACAACGCCTTGCTTTGTATAGGCTTGAGAAGTCAGATACAAATCTGCGCCAGAAGTTTGGCTCTCGATCGCGCCGTACTCTGAACCTAATTTACCAACTTGCAAAGAGAACATGTCGCCCATTTTATGAGTCAAGTATGCGAACTCAAGAGCAGTTTGCGAATTGTCACCTGCGCCAGTAGTTGCAGTGCCTGCCTTGTTGTAGGCAGCACGAAGACGGAAAGTAAGATCATCAGTCGCCTTACCCTGATAGTCCAAACGAACTGTCTTGAAGTAAAACTGGCTGGTATCAGCAAGGTTAGATTCATCATATGTTTTTGAATCGTAGTCTGCACGAGCATCAAAGTTAATTGTGCCAGCGTGTGCAGATACTGCTGTCGTTGTTGCCAAAGCGGCGATTAAAAACTTTTTCATTAAATGTCCTTCTATAAAAGTTTTGGTTAATCTTCGTTTATCCTTGAATGATTAAATCATGCTATAGACATACGCCTAGGCCAACAACGGATATTTATTCTTTGTCGTTTGTCGGTACTTTGCATGCAGAAAAATGATTTGAAGGGCGGGTTGTCATGTGGAAACCCTAACAAAATTATAACGAATACTGAAAAATAAAAAGGGGACCATGGGTCCCCTTTGTTTTTAGTTTTGATTCTTTTCTTTCTCGATTCCGGCAAGTCCATCTTTAACTGTATAGACATTATTAAATCCTTTGGCTTCTAAAACCTGCACAAAGGGAGCATAGCTTGTCCCATTTTGGTCAATGATGACTATGGGATAATGAGCAGGAAGTTTTTTGTCGGAAACCTGCGTGGCAACTTCTTCGGGAGAGCCTGATATTTGACAATTATCCAAGTGCAGGCCCTCGATATGTCCGTACTGAGATTTCAAATCAACACCCAGATTGACTAGAATCATTGGAATGCGGCCCTTGATCAGATTGTTAAATTGGAAGAAGCCAAGCTGTGAAATATCCATAGTTAACCTACTCGCGCGTGATCTGGGATCAATTTGAAATTAATGATGATGATGGATAATGCCACGAACGCCAAACCACCTGAAACCCAAAACGGAGCTGTGATCGCCACGCTTCCATAAAGAGCTCCACCCAATGCTGGTCCGATGATACGACCCAATGAGGCCATGCTTTGAGTAACTCCCATGGCGGCCCCTTGCTCCTTGGAGTCTGTTAGTAAGCTGATGCTACCCAGAATGGAAGGATTGGACAGACCATTACCCAAAGATAGCAAAGTCATTGCGATCGCCATTCCAAATAAAGTATCTGAAATTGCAATCGTAGTTAAACCGATGGCAAAGCAAACAAGGCCGACGCGAAGCACTTGGCGTTCGCCGTATTTAGGCAGCATTCGACGAACCAGAAAGCCTTGCGTGAAGATAATTATCACACCGATGTAAGCGAAACCGAAGCTGACTTGTTTGATCGTCCATTGGAATTTTTCACCCATGAACAGAATCAAAGTTGCTTCCATCCCGGACATTGCCAAAGACGACAGCAAAAACACAGTCATCAAGGCACCCACGGTTTTGATGTTTAAATAGTGCCACATAACAGAGAAGCGTTTTTTCTTGGCCGCGGACTCGCTTTTCTCTGATAAAGATTCTTTTAAGAACTTGATGCCGAACAGGAAGTTCGCAAAACAAAGTGCGGCAACCCAGTAAGCGGAAAATGAAGTGTCAAAGTGAGGGGCAGGATTGATGCTGTGACCCCATACTGCAAGCAGGCCGCCCAGCGCCGGGCCCACAACGAAGCCTAGTCCGAAGGCTGCGCCGATCAAGGCCATGCCCTTGGAGCGCTCGTGTTTTGGAGTGATGTCGGAAATGTACGCTGACGCTGTAGAAAGACTTGCGCCAAAGAAGCCAGCAAGAAGGCGCGCAACGAAAAGCCATTCCAGATTACGGGCCAGTGCAAACATGATGTAGGAAAGTCCTTCGCCGCATAGGCAAAATAACAGAATCGGTCTGCGCCCCCAGCGATCGCTTAATTTTCCCCAGAACGGAGAAAAAAGGAATTGCATCAAAGAGTAGACCGATAAAAGCAGACCTGTTTGCAGGGCTGTTGCGCCAAAGTTTTTACTTAGGAGTGGAATAATCGGAATAACTACACCAAAGCCCACAAGGTAAAGGAAAACAGTGAAAAAGATGATTGCGAGCTGTGATTTATTTGCTGTGCTGGTCATGGGCTTGTTATTATTAGGAACTTATGAAAATGGCAAATAATCTTCAGTGTTTGAGCGCGTTCTTAGTGACTTTATTGATGGCGGGATCCGTGGGCCACGCCCTTGATAACTACAAGGAGTTTCACCGGGATCAGTGGGATTTTGAGCTGGGAACTAATTTCTTTTATTCTGAAGCCAATTACGAAACATTTGGCGAGGGCAGCACCAGTCTAACCAGTGGAAACCATTACCAACTTTTGGATATGGACTTCGCCACCCGCTATATGCCTTCCCGAACCTGGTCTGTCTTCGGATCTGCAACTTTTAGTTCTGCTCAAAGTAAGAATTCCGTCGCAACGCGTACGAACACGAGCTTTTCAAATATGATGGGGGGCTTTGATTTCATAGCTTATGACGGGGTTGTGCAACTGGTGCCGGAGGTTGGAATTTTGATCCCGTTGCAGGAGGTTGATCCGGCAGGGGATGACGCTTTAAATTCCGAAGGAGTTTTTGAGTTGTGGGGGCGCATGACTGCGCAAAAAGATTTCGGCACCGCGCGAATTTATGGGTGGCTGGGATTTGACTATCGCACCGACGGTCGTTCGTCGTTAATGCCTTGGGGCGGTGGTTTGCAGTTGAAAGCGAATGCATTCCGGTTTGGTGGAGAAGTGATTGGCAGCCAGTCCATCACTGATGATGAAGACACCAACACTCAATATATTCGCAATGCTTATCTGCAAAATGTGAATGCAGGATCTTACAAGTTTTATTCCGTGAATCCTTCTTCAATTGATACCTTGTTTTATGCGACCTGGATCGTGAACAACAGCTGGGCACTGCAGGTGAATGGGGGCGCGACTGTTGCGGGCGAAAACTCTGCGGCGGGATATCACGCAGGAGCTGTTGTTCGCTACAGTTTTGATATGGCCGATGGCTATCGTCAGGAAAACTATCCACTCTATAATTCTCCACCGACTTCTGCTCAGCCGGTTGCACCAGCGACAAAATCAAACATGTACAATCGTACCGACACTGAAATGAGCACTTCTAATACGCGCCAGTTCCGCGAAGCTACCGATGATGGGGTTGATCAAAGTCAGTTCAAAGGTCGTCCGACAAAAAAGAAGAAAAAATCAAACAGCAGTATTCAAGATCAATTGGATAAAACAGAGTTTGAAATCGAATTAAAGCGCGGCGGAAATTAAAGCTTCGGCATCGCTTTTACTGAGGCCGTTGATTTCAACGGTTTTGGTGCGGCCTGTGTCACCTTTAACCAAAGTGATATTGCGTTTTGCGATTTTGAAGAACTTTGCAAGATATTCGATCAGTTCCGCATTGGCTTCGCCATCAACAGGCGGGGCGGATATTTTTATTTTCAGTAATCCGTTGTGGGGACCCACAATTTGATTCTTTGAGGATTTGGGCTGAATAAAAAGGTGGAGTCGGACTCCACCTTTAGTTTCCTCGATCACAATCTGATTTACTCTGCAGAAAGTGGAGAGATGTTTGTTGAGCGGGTGTTGTTGCCAGTGCCGCTGTTTGGGTTATTTGAGAAAGTTTGGTTTTGTAGATGCATTTGAGGCATGTACTTTTCACCTTGCTCAAGTAAAGACAAATGAGCCTGTGCCAATGCTTTCAAATTCGCTTCAAACTGCATGCGTGCGCGTTTCAAGTCGTTCACTTCCTGATACATTTTTTTCAATGAATCACGGGAGTCACGAGTGATGATTTCCGCCTTTTGATTGGCATCAGCGGTAATAAGTTTAGCTTCGCGTTCAGCGTCTTGGCGCAAACGATCCGCCATTTGAGTAGCTGTAGCAATTGTTTCTTTTAGAACTTGATCGCGCTCTTTGTATTCCATCAAAGATAGTTCTTTTTCGCGAAGAGCTTCTTTTAGGGAGTTTCTGTCCTGGATCAATGCTTCCATTTGAGCAGCGACCTGTTGGAGGAAATCCATAACCTCATCAGTGTCGAGACCCATCATTTTTTTACCAAATGATTTATGAGCTATATCAATGGGTGTGATTTTCATTTTGTTCCTCCTTGAACGCTATGAATTTAAGAATAGAAGTCCACATGGGGACCCGGCAAGATTATTTGATCTCCCGGGCCATTTCTTTGTTTCTCATCGCGGCTTTTTCAAAGCTGATGCGAAGCGCGCGTTCGATTTCCAGCTCGCGCATGGACTGAAGTCCAGCTGCCGTGACACCCTTTTTTGAGGTGACACGTGCTTGGAGGTCTTCCACGTTTTCGCGGGCTTGAGCGGCTAATAAAGAGGCCCCAACAAATGTTTCAATTGTCATTACGCGAGCTTCTTCAATAGAGAACCCGTGTTCTTCAATCCAATCCTGCCAGTACATCATCATTTCGAAGACAAATCCTGTGCCGCTGGAACAGGAAATCATCAGCGCTTCGAATTGATCTTCGTCGCTCACTTTGATTACGCGACCCAGTGGTGTAAATAGATCCTCAACTGTACTATCAAGAGCGTTGTCATCGTCATCATTCAGCAGGTAACCAATGACTCCGCGACCGATCACTGAAGGAGTGTTGGGCATCACGCGTGCCATGCGAGCGCCATTTAAGAAACGCTCCAGCTTTTCCATGCGGATGCCGGCAGCAACGCTTATCACGATTTTGTGTTCATCGAAAGCTCGGCCCACTGGCTCCAGGGCTATCAGTAGATCCTGTGGCTTGACCGCCAGAATAATGATATCGCAAGTGTCGATGAGTTCTTCGTTGTTCGAGATGGAATTGATTTTAAACTGTTCAACCAGTTTGACCAATTTTCCTTCTGATCTGTTAGAGGCGAAAATATTTTTAGCAGGAATTCCGCCTTCGATAAGGCCTTTGATCATGGCTTGCGCCATATTGCCTGCACCCAGAAATCCGATTTTTTGAGTTTTGAGCAGTGGGTTCATAGAATCATCCTACCTTTAGCAAAGGAATTCGCCAAATGAATTCATCCACTATGTCAGACTCCCTTAACCGGAAATTCGGTTAATTTCTGGCGCCAAAAAGTATGGTACCCAGTCGAACCAGGTTTGCGCCTTCCTGAATGGCCACCCTGAAGTCATTGCTGGTGCCCATGGAAAGTGTTTTTAGGGGATGGCGTGCCAGCTCCGTCGAATTGGCAAGCTTTTGCTGTAATTCCCGAAGCTCTTTGAAGTAAGGACGGACTTCTTCTCCGGTTTCAGTCAGGGGAGGCATGGTCATGAAACCTTCAATGGATAAATGAGGAAGTTGGCAGAGTTCCTTCCAGTTTGTCAGAATCGACTGTTTGTCAAAGCCGCTCTTGCTTTCCTCTTTTGCCAAATTGACCTGAATCAGAATTCTTTGGTTTACATTCTTGCTTTCGCATTGGCGGTTAAGAGTTTGAGCCAGCTCCAGGGAGTCGACGGAGTGAATCAAATGAAACTTCCCGACGACGTGTTTGGCTTTGTTCTTTTGAAGGTGGCCAATCAGATGCCATTCGATATCGGAAAGATCTTGCAGCTGTTCTTGTTTTTCCAGAGCTTCCTGTACGTAGTTCTCTCCGAAGCGACGCTGACCTAGGTTGTATAGATCGCGGATCTTCGCCACCGGCTGAAGTTTGGAAACAGCAAGAATTTTGTCGGCGCCGACTTCGGCCCGGATGTCCTGAAAGCTCATAACCAAAATCTAACAACTATTCCCCAAAACTTCCAACAATGGCGCAATGCGCTTGGATTATTTCGCAGAAATTAAGTTTATAAATACCATCGCTACTTTTTTGTTGACGGGGGCTGGGGGTGCTCCTATAACATGGTTCATGTATAGCTCCTCCCGAATGGCGACATACAAATCTCACGACCCTCGGCTGCGTCTTAGGAAGCAGTTCGGGGGCGCGCTTTTAAAAAATAGCAATGCAAAAACAGCAAGGCCGATCAGCACCAAACATGCGATGCATGTAGTACTGAGTTCATGTCAGGCCGTAGGGGAGCATTCATTTCGCAATTCAAAAAACTGGAAGCGGATTTCAGAAATTCTGGTGACTCAAGCACGGAAGTATCGCGTGGAACTGCGGGAGCAGCTCAACGATGGTGACCAGTTACAACTTTTGATCAAGGTCAGAAGTCGTGAGGCCTTCAATGGATTCATCCGGGCCGTCAGTGGAATGATTTCCATGGCGATCACCGGGGCCGCCAAGACGCGCTCACTGAAAGATAAGTTTTGGAGTTTTAGACCGTGGAGCCGGATCGTGCCACTGCTTCGTGGTTATAAAGTTCAAACTGATGAGTGGGTGCAGAAGTACGTGATTGATCTGCGAACGTTGAAGCCGCGAAGGGCTCCAGCCTGATTGAAATTTAAATCTGTGTTAGTAAATTCTTAACCAATTGCACAGGCAGACCCACGACATTATCAAAGGGGCCTTCGATTTTTTCGACGAAATTACCGCCCAAGCCCTGTATGCCATAGGCGCCGGCTTTATCCATGGGTTCACCGGTCTCGATGTAGGTCCAAATTTCCTGGTCCGTCAGATTCCTGAAAAAAACTTTTGTAGTTTCAATTTGAGACAGTTCTTTACCTGTTGCCGAGTCGATAATGCAGACTCCGGTTTGCACATCATGAGATTTACCGGACAAACGTCGAAGCATTTTGAAGGCATCGTCCTTGTCAGCTGGCTTTCCTTGCAGCTCACCCTCTACGATCACCTCAGTGTCGGCGGAAATGAGAGTAAACTCCTGTTCTTTACTGGACTTTAGGTGTGCAAAAGCGGCTCTCGCCTTACGTCTGGCGATGTCCAAAATCTGATCCGCGGCATTCAGGTTTTTGTCAGGAATTTCCGATACTTTTACTGATGCTACGTCGAATGAAAAACCTGCTTCTTTGAGCAGTTGTTTTCGGCGTGGAGACTCGGAAGCCAGGATCAATGTTTTCATGAGTCTGAATAGAACATAAAGAGGCCAAAATGGGAAGCGCAGAGTTAATGCTGATTTTGGGTCTGCTCCTAGCGGGAGTAGCGGTCTTCCTATTCGTAAATTCCATCTTTGCCAGCAACGCAGACAAGCAGCAATTATCTTGGGCGAATAACGATGAACCGGCAAAATCAAAAAATCCGATCATTAACTTTTCGCGTCCGTTGGTTCATCAATTCACTTTGCAGCACGCCTTAAGAATTCGCAGCGAGAACTATCGCCGACGAGTTCGCAAGTACATCAAGACTTCGGGATTGTCCCAGGAGCTTAACGAAGATGAGTTCATCGGACTGCAGCTCCTGTGGGGCGTGATGTTCCCGATCTTCCTGTTGATCATGAACTTCTCGCTGCAATTGGGATTGTCGTGGTTCATGTGTGTGGGTGTGGGTTTGGTGGGATTCTATCTTCCCCAAGTTCATGCACAGGGTGAAAAGAAACGCCGCGAACTTTCGGTGCGCGGGGATCTACCATTCTTCATCGACCTGTTGGCGTTGTCGGTGGAAGCGGGGCTGGACTTTTTCTCGGCGATTCAAAAAATCGTGGATAAAGCCCAAGGTACGAAAAGTGTTCTGGCTGATGAATTTTCCATCGTGTTGAAGGATATCAAGATCGGTGCTTCGAAAACCCAGGCCTTGAAAGACATGAGTGAGCGCCTGGATATGGGCGAGATCACAAGTTTTGTAGCCGTGCTTATCGATGCGGAAGCAACCGGTGCCAGTATTTCGCAGGTTCTGAAGGATCAGTCAGAGCAAATGCGTATGGAGCGCTTCGTGCGCGCCGAGAAAGCCGGTGCGAGAGCCTCCCAGGCGATTCTGATACCTTTGATGTTATTTATTTTACCAGCCGTGTTCATTATGGTTTTTGGACCGGTCGCGATTTCATTTATGTATGGGCCTAAATAATGATGAAGAAGCTTGAGAACGTCACAACCAAAGCCACTTTGATTCCGAATCTGGAAGTCGCAGACTCTATCCAGACTCGAGGCGTGGGTCTATTGGGACGCAGTTCTTTGGCGGAAGATCAGGCGCTGTGGATTTTAAGATGCAACAGCATTCATACGTTTTTTATGAAGTTCGCAATTGATTGTGTGTTTGTGGATAAGAACCTGAAGGTTAAAGCTGTGTACAGAAATGTAAAACCTTGGCGCTTGGTGCTTCCAGTGTGGGGTGCAAGTTCTGTGGTCGAGATGGCTTCAGGGGTTAGCAGCAAGTTGAATATCAACGTGGGAGATCAACTCAATGTGGGCGCTTAGAATTTTGTCCGGCCCGCAAGCCGGAGGCATTTTAGAGCTTAAGATGGGCCGAAATCTGGTCGGTCGGTCTCCACAATGTGATATCAAAATCACCAGCCCGGGTGTTTCTAAAGAACACAGCGAGATCGTTGTTTACAGCGATAAGATTGTCGTCACGGATTTGAAATCCAGCAATGGAACATACTTAAACGGTGTGCGCATGCAGACGGGATTGATGCGTCTGGGGGATAAGCTGGGAATTCATGATGTTCTTGTGGACATCATTCCGGCTCCTGAAAAAAGAGCCCCGGCCCAGACTCCGGCGATGGCTCATCCTGGATATGGAATTCCGCAAAACATGCCAGCGGGAATGCCGGCTGGAATGCCGCAACCAATGGGCATGCCTCAGCCGATGATGGGTGCTGATGCGAATGGTGCGGTACCTGAAGCAGCTCCGGCCTACAATGCGGGTGGCTTGAAAGCTCTGTGGGACAGATTCATGGAATATCTGGATCGCGTGGCTTTGCCAGGCGTTTACAAAATTCCTACCTTCCTTGAGTTCCGCATGGTGTTGCTGGGATTTGTGGTGATCTTTATTTTTGTCACGACGTTGCTAGCGATGATTCCAATGGTGCAAATCACCAGAGCGAGCATCATCACAGAAAGTAAACGTCGTGCAGCTTCCATTGCCAGAACGCTGGCGACGATTAATCAGGCGGCACTTCTGCAAAACAGTTTTTCATCTTTAACGACTAATCAAGCCGAATCAGAAGACGGTGTGAAGCAGGTTCTGATAGTTCAGCAGTCTGATGGAATGATTCTGGCTCCGGCTTCCCGCGCGGGAACCACTCCAGACTTGCCGTTCGTGCATCAGGCTCGTCGTGAAATGCGCCCGGAATCGGTAGAGGTTGACTCGACCACCATTGGTGCAAGTTTTCCGATCGGCCTGTTTGATCCAAGTACGGGCGAGCAATCGGTCAAAGCCCATGCAATCGTACTTTATGATATTGGCAGTTTGGCCTTTGATGATGGACGGGCGATCAGCTTGTTCATGCAGACACTGGTTATTGCAACATTGGTGGGTTTGATATTGTTCTTCTTTATGTACAAATTGGTGGAATACCCGCTGGTCGTATTGAATCAGCAATTGGATACTGCGATGAGGGAAAAGAACGATAATACCAGTGTCGATTTTATCTTTCCGCCTTTGCAGGCGTTAATTGGCAATATCAACAGTCTGTTGACTCGTTATATTCATGGTGAGGGTGATGCACAGGCGGGTGGTATTGGTGGTTTCGTTAATAAGGATGGCGAAGCCGAAAACCTGGTTCAGCTTATTGGCTTTCCATCACTTGCCATTTCCAAAGACGGTCGCATCATGGCGGGAAGTCAGTCTTTCAGCCAGATTGCGCGCACTGAAGTTGGTGCCCTGATCGGTCAGCAGTATCAGGCAATTCCGGACGTGGCCTTGCAGCAGAATCTGACAGATTTGATGGCCAGAACCCGTGAAAATCCTAGAACTATTCAAACGGATCATTTGGAGTTCAACGGACACCCTTGTGTGTTGAGCTGCCAGGCAATGTCTTCACAGCCTCAGGATGTGGATTACTTCGTAATCACTATCTCGCCGGCAGAGGGAGGTTCCTAATGGGAGCAGCTCCTAAAGCGAAGGACGCATTGAAGTTTGATATCGAAGTGGTCAAAGGCCCGCACATGGGTCTGCGATTGTCGTTTGCGAGTGGTTCAGCAAAAATTGGACGTGGTCCAGAGAATGATATCGTTCTGGCAAATGATCCACGCATCAGTCGTTTGCATGCAGAAATTCGTCAGCGTGGAAACGAATTCCTGATCGTCAACTTGAGTCAAAAGAACTTCGTCATGTTGAATGGCGAAAGCATTCAATCCGAAATCCTGCATAAGGGTTCGGTGATTCAAGTGGGTGATTCAGAGATTCGCTTTACTCCGGAAGCTGTTGCCGCAGAGCCGGAAATACCTTCAGTCCCAGTCTTGAAACCGGTTGTGAATCAGGGGATTCCGAATATGCCAGCTGCGGGAAGACCACAAATGCCGACGCAAGGCATGCCGCAAATGCCAGCTGCTCAAGCCCCAAACCAGATGGGTCAAGTGCGACCGCAAATGCCAATGGGACAACCCCAACCTCAGGCAAATCAATACCGTCAGGCGCGTCCCGCGGCGGGGGCTGCAGGTGGCGGAGGACTTTCAAATCCGCGGGTTCGTTTTTATGCAATTGTTGCTGTGATCGGTTTGGCAGCGTGGTTCTTGCTGTCGCCTTCCAAAAAGGGTGCTGCAAAAGATCCGAATGCCTTCAGAAACTCGGCAATCAGTATTCAGGACGTGGCTGATGCGGAAAAACGCACTGAAGAGTTAAGAAATATCAAAAAAGAAAAATATGATTCCGTTCAGTATAAACGTGCTCAGGAAAACTTCATTCGTGGCTTCCGTGATTTCCAACAGGGGCAGTATGCGCGTGCGCGGGAATCCTTCCAGGTGGTATTGAATCTGGATCCAGAGAATGAGTTGGCAAAACGCTACTATCACCTTTCCAAGATTAAATTTGACGAATTGGTTAAATTTAATCTGATTCAAGGTGCCCGTTACAGAGAGAAAAAGAACTGGCGTATGTGCCAGTCGAACTATTCAAATGTGATCACGATGTTACAAAATCGTCGTGATGATCCTAGTTACAAAGAGGCTAAGCAGTTTTATGAGGAATGTACTTTGAATCTGGAAGGAGGACGACTCTAATATGGCACATCTGATAGTGCGTCTTCGCGGAAAGACAGTTTACAACATGCCTTTGGAGGACGGTCGCTCCTATGTGGCCGGCCGTAAAGAGGACTGTGATATCGTATTGCAGCCCGAAAAAGGCATTTCTCGCGAGCATTTTAAAATTTCTTCTGAAAGTGGTCAGTGGACTTTGCAGGTTGTTTCCCGTTATGGGGAAGTGATGGTGAATGGCGAGCCCGTTCAACAGGTTGCATTGGACCATGGTTTTTCATTTACAATTCCACCCTATGAATTTGATTTTCTGATGTCATCAGCAACAGCGCAGCCAGCGATGGTTGAGGTCGCAGCTTCTCCGTCGTCTTCAGAGGCCAGCTACTTGCCGGCGGTACAAGGTGAAATGGGTGCCGAGAAAACTATCGTTGGTGCAGCGCCAACAGCCGCATTCATTAAAATTGTGGATGCATCGGGTGATGCTAAAGAATTGATTCGCCTTGATGAAGGGGACGCCTGGATTGCAGGGCGCGATGCCTCTTGCCACATTCAAATCCGTGATCAAAGGGTCAGTCGTCGTCAGTTTGAGCTTCGCCGCAACGGCAATCAGTATCAGATTATCGATCTGGGCAGTGTAAACGGAACTCTCGTTAATGGTAATCCGATTTCCTCTACAGAAGTGACTTCGATTCGCAGTGGTGATGCCATCACAGTTTTGGATAACTACCTGTTCTTTGAATTGCACGATGCTCACTTCCAAAGTCGTCTGGACATGGTAAAAGTGGCGCCACCAAATCCATTGGTGCAAATGTCAGAACAGGCATACGGTATTGCTCCTTATCAACAGCAGGGCGGAGTGCCGATGCAGTATCAGCCTCAGTACGGCCAAATGCCGGGGCCTGTTGCACCGGCTGCAGAGGGCAAAGCCAAGTTTGATTTCCAGAAACACCGTCCAAAAATTATCGGTGGTGCTGTGGCATTGCTTTTAGTGGCGTATTTGTTCAGTGGCGGTGAAAAGAAAACCGACGGCCCAAAAACGGCGGGAACCGCGGCAGCGCCGGGTTCACCACAGGAAGTATTTGGTAAATTGAAACCCGAGCAGCAAGCTCTGGTTCGTCAAAGATATAAAGACGCGAAGAACCTATACATGCAGGGTAAGTATCAGCTGGCTCAGGATGAAATCGTGAAAATTCACGAGATGGTTCCTGACTATGAAGATACCAAGGAAATTCAACGTCTGGCCAAAGAAGCTATCTATATTCAGGAGCTAAACATCCGCGAAGCAGAGCGTGAAAAAGCGAAGGCGGAAGCGGAACAAAAGATTCAGAATCAGGTTTTGATCTGCCAAAAGAAAATCAATCCGAATACCACCATGGATGAACTCGATGAGTGTTTGTCCAGCGTCATGCAGTTTAATCCGGATCATCCAAAGATTCTGGATTTAAAAACTCAGGTCGAAGTTATTACCACTAATCGTGAAACACAGAAAGCGCAGCGTGCTGAATATCAGTCTCAGGTGGCGCGGTTAAAAGCTATTTACGATAAAGCGCAGTCATTGCACAAGAACTCGCAAAAGCCTTTGGATATCATCGAGGCTTATGAAAAAGTCCTGGCTTCAAAACTGCCTGATCCGAATAGCTATAAAGCACAGGCTTCGCGAAGCATTGCCTCGATTCGCAGTCAGATGAATTCAAAAACGGCGGCATTGCAAAGCGAATCCGAAAAGCTTTATCAGGCCGGAAATCTGAAGGGATCCATCCTGGCGCTTAGAAAAGCCAAAGGGATTGATCCGGAAAATCCAGAGTTGCCAGAGAAAATTGAAAAGCGTGTCACGGAATTGCGCAAGCAGATGATGACCCTTTATCAAGAGGGTATTCTGGAGGAAAGCTTTGGTAACGTCGATGGCGGCGAGGCCAAAGCTGGTGCCAAAGATAAGTGGAAGAAGATTCTGGAGCTGGATATTCCGGATGGTGAGTACTACAGAAAAGCGCACATTAAGCTTAAGAAATATGGAGCTCTTTAGATGAAGTTGCAAGAGCGTTCCTACAGTGGAAAAATCATGCGTCCCAAGCCTTTGATTCATGCCGAAGAGGACGGATCCTTGATTGTGGTTGTGACAACCTGGGGTCAGCCAGAGCATGGTGAGCGCGCCTTGAACGAAGTAGTCAAGTACGTCAGCGCTGCCAAAGCGGATGTGGAAGTCACGTCACCATTTGAATTTCTAACTTGTATTAGTGATGAGGCGAACTATGTTCGCACGGCTTTGATGATTGCCAATGATGCTCTTTATCGGGGTGAAAATCGCAAGGAATATGCTTCAGGTGTTGAAGTGCTCGCAATGTTCAGACGCGGATCGCAGGTTGCGTGGGCGCAGGTCGGTGCTCCAAGTATTTTCGTACAAAGACAGAATCAACGGTTGCAGCCTTTAAGTATCGCCACCGATCTGGCCTCAGAACTGCGCGATCAAGGGGTGCTGCCGCCACTGCCAGCTCAGCTGTTGGGACTGGATCCGACTTGCAATATTCAGACGGGACACACACATGTCGCAGAAGGTGATAAGTTGGTTTTGTTTGCCGGAACTTCGGTTGCGACAACGTTGTGGGGCTTGCAGTCTTACGAAACCGATTTAAACATGCTGACACAGGCGATGATTCAGGAAGAGCCAGAACTTCCATTCTGGCTGGGAATGATCGCAGTCTAATTATCTTCTTTGTCGATGGTTTCCAATGATTTATAAACTTGCGTGCGGATTTTCGCATTTTCGGGCAGATGCAATGCCAGCTCAGCGCGGGAAGGTGCATACAGGTTTTCACGCGATGTATCCCAGACCAATCCTAAAGCAATATTATTGCGCTGTATTTCCTGATCCAGCATGTAGTTCTTAAAGGAGCGTTCAAATTTCTTTCTTTGGGCCTCTTTGGCCAGACCGCGAACGTCTGCGCGCAGCCAATCCACCAGATCTAAAAATAACGGATCATTGCAGTTCTTCATGCGAGTGGCATCGACCTCTTTAGAGGTCAGCAGTTCAATGCAAGGATCTGAAGTTTTCGGATTCTTGATGTTCAGGTTCTTCTCGCCGACGTACTGCCATACGCTGACGCCATTTTTAATGCCCAGGTTTCTAAGCGAGTCCCAGTCTTTTTGATTCAGTGACAGTTGCGCTGTCCAATTTAAGATACTGATGTTCTTATAAACAGAATTGTTGCCCAGTCGTTTTAGGTCGCGCAGTAACAAGGGTTCCTGATCCAGGCGAGTCCAGCGGTCATAGGGAATCGAAAGCTTTGCGAGCCATTCAGAATTCAAAGGTGTGTAAGCCGGAAATTGATTCTTTCTGATTAAATGTTGCAGCCGTGTGGTTGTTGGCAGCAAGCTTTGCTGAAGCATTGGCAGTGGAGTGACTTCCATGCGATCAACCAGAGTATTGTAAAGCTTTGGAGTTTCGTCGTTGATCAGCAGAACGTGGTGAGAAATGATGGCCACACGTAAAGGACCAGCATTGCGCCATAAAGCCCAGCCGGATTCGATCGGGAAGGGGCGATCTTCGGGCCAGCTGGCTTCAGGACTTTTCAAAACTCCGGTTAATGAATGAATCGGAAAATCCCCGCCGTCACCCTCGATAACGCTTTCACCAAGAAGTTCAAAAAGGGTCTTGCCGACATCTGCCAAAGTGACGTTTTGATCCACTTTCCAGTAGATGGGTTCGTCGCCCTTTTTCTTCTTTTGTGCGGGCTTGATGAATAGCGCCACCTGGGTGTTTTCAGAATTTAAGTTTAAAGTCGGAAAGTCGCGACGATCACGGCGTTCACCATTATTATGACCACTGAGTCCTACCAGCATGACCGTGGTATTTTCCCAGCGGCGGGCCGATTTTATTTGTGTGATCAGTTCGTAAAGACTTTCATCGAACTCATCAACCTGGGATTCAAAGCTCAGGTTGCGGGTTTCCCCAAGTTCCGTCGTCGTAATTGTATTTGTGAATTGCAAATCCGGTGCGTAAAGAACGCTGAAGAACGGACCATTTCCAACATCGTGGCGAAGCCATTGCATAAAATTTGCGGCGTTCTTTTTAAACGGGCGGTACAAGTTGGAAAAACCAGGGGCAATGCTGTCATCAAAGAGCTCGAACCCTTGATTTAGTCCAGAGCGTCGAAAAACAGGAGCGCCGCCGGTGAAGAAACTAGTTCGGTAGTCTTGGTAAACGGCAACTTCGGATGCCAGTTCTATTTCGGCGGCCAAACCCGGACCGCCATTATGTCGCACCTTGTGCTGATAAGGGTGAAGTCCTGTAAGAACAGAGGTCAGCGCCGGTGTACTTAATGTGGAAGTTGTAAAGGCATGAGTGAAGCGGACTGACTCGTTGCAAAGCAATTGAAAACCAGACTTAGTTCCTGCGTAACCGTCATTTGAGCAAGTGATATCAGACACGGCAAGGTTGTCAGCTGCAATGATAAGAATTGAACTCTTGTCACTTGATTGGCAGCCAAGCTGGACCATGCTTAATGCGCATAGTGTGAAAGCTAAAATGATTCTCCGCATATCTTGACCGTATGACATTGATCTAGAGATAATGAATCAATAATTTTTGCTAGTCAAAGTTTTGAAAGGACATCTCGATGCTTGCAGAGAAAATTTTTGGTGTTGCACATTTAGCCGATCAGGTTGTGTTGTGGTTGTTACTTATTCTGAGCATTCTTAGTATCGGAATGATTCTTGAGAGATTCTTTGCGTTGAGAAAAGTTTCTTCTGAGTCGCAACGCGTTCGTGCGAAAATTAAACTGGCGATTCAAAGCAATAGCGTTGAAGACATCGAAGATCTTGCTAAAGATCCGGACTCCCTTGAGGGCCGCGCTGCGGGCCAGGCAATGAAGCATCTACGTGCGACGGGAAGCAAAGGCTTGGAAGAAATCTTCAACACATTCGCTCTGACAGAGCGTCCGGATTTAGAGAGATATCTGAACTTCCTGGCAACGTTGGGATCGAACGCTCCTTATATCGGATTGTTTGGTACAGTTTTGGGTATCATGAAAGCCTTCAATGACTTGGCGACGGCCCCTGAAGCTGGTCAACAAACTGTTATGGCAGGTATTTCCATGGCCCTTGTTGCAACTGCCGCCGGTCTGTTCGTGGCAATCCCAGCGGTTATTGCTTACAACTATTACAGCAAACAAGTGCGTGGGATCTTTAACTCCCTAGAGAGTGTCAAAGAACTTTGCCTTGCATACGCTAAGAAAAAAGGTGTTTAAACCATGGCAATGAAGAATGGGGAAAACAACGAAGCCATAGCGGACATTAACGTTGTCCCATTGGTGGATATCATCCTGGTGGTCCTGATCATCTTCATGGTCACGGCACCGATGTTCATCAAGCCTTCGATTAACGTAAATCTGCCAAAAGCAGCCAGCGGTGATCAGACGGCTCCAAGTAAACTGAATATTTCCCTGACTGCGGATGGACGTATTAACTTAAACGGGGCGTTCGTTGACGAAGCCACTGTGAAAGCCAAAGCCATCGAGGAAGTGACGAAGAACACAGAAGTTCAGGCGATCATTTCAGCGGATAAAGATGTGCCACATGGCAAAGTGGTCGGGCTTCTGGACATCGTAAAAGGTGCCGGAGTTAAGAAGTTCGCGATCAGTATCGATAAAAAATAGTCTCAATTTGAAGACCCTTCCACTCGGAAGGGTCTTTTTGTATCAGCTCCAGTCGCGGCTTTCCGGGACTTAGAGCGAATTTTTCAAAATATTTTCCGCCTTGTTTTGTAACTCCGACAGTTCAACAGCACCCAATTGCATTCCAATTATTTTTGCACGACCTTCGAGGGGCTTTTGTGTCATTTCTCAATTTGATACGGCTAAAGTCCTGCTCGGGAACTCCGATCAAGGAAGCATGTTTAAACGTGCGGCTTCAGAAGTTCAATTTATTGCAATCACATTTGTGCTGGTAGTGCTATTGGGCGCGCGTACGTTTGCAAGTTTGACTGAAGAAGATCCTCCGACTCAAGAACCACAGCAAGCGGCCACTTCGGTTTTGGCAAAAGATAGCAACCGTCGTCCCGCTTCCATTCCAGAGACAACAGTCGCTCCTCAAAAAATCGGATCGTCGCTTCATGAATCCGCTGATGTGGATCTAAACTGCAAAACCAAAACTGGTGCTCTTGAAGTGCACGCTGGTTACGTCCAGTTCAAAGGTAAAAACTGCAATGCAGGTGTTTCCGTGGGCGAGATTCAGATTGTGAACAAAAGCAACGGTTATACGGCTTCGGTTTTTGATCGCGGCTCTGACAGATATCAAACGGATCTGATCCAGTTGAAGCCTGGCCAGAATGAAATCGCCATTCGTTATGAAAAAGCCGGTCGTCAGGTTGAAGAAATCATCCGGATCAGCTCTACCAAGATTTAAATCTTATTTCCCTTTTTCGACTTTCTTCCGCAAAATAAAAGAACCACCATTTAAGGATCTTTTATGCGCGTTATATTGTTAGTTGTCGTATTTTCGTTGATTCAATGCACGTCTGTGAAAAATCCCGGAACTGATTCAGCGAAACGTTCTGCTGCTTCCACTAAAATGATTTTGGACAAAAGCGGTTATGCCTATGATCCGACGGACAGATCCTGTGATGGATTTCCACGTTTGATGGTTGAAACCATGCCGGGAACTTGCCTGGGAATGGTATTGCCAAGAGACCGCGCCCTGGATCCCGCGACCAATAAAGGATTTGTAAAACCCAGAACCATTTTGCAACTGGCAAATTCGAATCAATTTCTGGTGGTCGACATGGGGGGCTGGGGTCCAAAGAATGGACGACTGTTTTTGTTGAAGCCAGGGGCTACGGGTAATTACCAAATCACTTTGTTAAAAGCGGGCTTGGACAATCCACACGGTTTGCGTTTGGGGCCGGATGGATTCTTTTATATCGGCGAAAAGAATCAGATTTCAAAATTTCAGTATATCAATGGCAAGTTGGTAAATTGGCGCATCGTATTTGCGAATCTTGCGCGCAAGGAAGGCTACATGCATCCCTTGTCGCAGTTCGTGTTTGATCCACGAAATGGCGATATGTACATCAACTCTGGTTCTCCAAGTGATCACTGTATTGTTGAAGGAACCGGGGAGTACAAATACTGTTCGGAAGATCAGGCCGAAGGGAATGGCGCTGTTTATCGCGTCCCTGCGGAAAAGCTAAAAAACCCTCCGCCAGAAGGTGTGGGTAATTTTGAGTACGCTGCCATTGGTTTAAGAAACTCCATGGCCATGGTTGTTTCCAGTGCAGGATTCTTGGTGCAAGGTGAAAACGGCCGTGACTTCCCAGAGCTGGAAGAACCCTATGAGGAAATCAACGTTATCGATCTGGATAAAGGCAGAACGCCTCACTATGGTTGGCCGTACTGCTATAATTTTCATGCGACTTCACCAGAGTGGGAGTTTCCAGAAAACGCTAAATTACCCATTCACAAACAGTTCCGCAAACCTGTTGATTGCTCGCTAAGAAACGCAACTGGTATGGGGCAGTATCAGCCTCCCTATATCCTGATGCCTCCCCATGTGGCGCCATTACACATGGATTACTATCGCGGCAGCATGTTCAGTGATTTGTTCGGTGGAAAGCTTCTGGTCACGTGGCATGGATATCAACCGATGGGGCAACGCTTAGTTGCTTACTCCGTTGATGAAAAAGGATTGCCTGTCACCGAGCCGACAACGACAAAGGCTTTTTATCAATTTAATCAACCTGGTGCATGTCCTATCGCCAAGGCATTTCAGCCACGTGGAGGCATGGAAAGACAGGCTTCTTATCAAGAAGTGATTTCGAAATGGAATGAAGTCAAAGGTGTTCGTCCAAAAGGAGCACCGGTCGCGTTTACTGAGGCTAGTGATGGCTCCATTTGGATTGTGGAAGATCGCGAAAATCGCACGATCGTCAGACTTGCACGAACGAATTCTGCCAACTACCGCGAACCATGTGATCGCTCGGCAGTGGTGTTTGATCCGCAAGTTCAAATGCTGGCTTGGCGTTCAGCTATTAAAGACAGTCCCGAGCTGAATCAGGGTTATCAGAATATTCAAAAACAAGTGATTCAAAATTACTGCTTGGGTTGTCACGGCAATATGCAAGCAGACGATGTTGCCAAAGATCGTTTCAGCAATTTGGATTTTTTAATCAAGAATGGCTGGATTGCGCCGCAGGATCTGGAGCGCAGCAAAATGTACGGAGCAATTGCACGTCTTGAAGGATACACTCCAATGCCACCTTTGGATAAGCCACAGTTTTTTGGAACTGCCGAAGGGGAGCGTTTGAACGCTTTGGTTTCGAAGTGGATCGGCGCTTTACCTAAGGATGTGGATGCAAGTTACGCCAAATTCGTGGCGAAAGATAAACGCAATATTCGCATTCAGCCTTCGACTAAAGCAAAAGCTTGCGGTCAGTTGAATCCCGGGGATATTGTGTTCGTCGATCCTCGGCCGGGAAAAGTTATTTCCGCGGACGGGTATTCGTGGAGACGTGTGTATCTGGTACCAGCACACAGTCGTCTTTTCAGGGACACTTGCCCGGCTCCGGAAGACGGCGTTTACTATTTAGCTCAATAAGAAAGTTTTTATGATCAAGGCCCTCAGACAACCCCAACTGCAACGCCTGTGGCTGGGGCAGGCCTTTTCCTCTATCGGTGATGAGATCTACAGAGTTGGATTAACGTGGTTTGCAGTAAGTCTTATGGGCGCCGACACCGGATATTTGACGGCAGGTCAGACAGCCGCTTTGATGCTTCTAAGTTTTGTCGGTGGCAAATGGGCTGATCGCTGGAATCCGCATCAAACTATGATTCGCGTCGATCTGGTGCGCATGGTGATCGTATTGATTCCAGTATTTGTTTCCTTTTTTATGACAGTGCCTTTGTCGCTATTGATTGTGATGGCATTGATATTGGCATCCCTCAGCGCCTTCTTTGATCCGGCCACTCAGGCCATGATTCCGATCTTGGCAAAAGATTTCGATACTATGCAATCCACCAATGGTTTGATGGCAACAACAATTCGTGGCGCACGCATGGTGGGCCCCGCTGTTGTCGGATTGCTTGCGGCCGTGGTGCCAATGATTCATTTTTTTACGATCGACGCATTTACATTTTTAATTTCGGCCATTTCCATTTGGTCTTTAAAAAAGTATTTACCGGAAAATATGATAGCTCCCAAAGGCCGCGTTGGTTTTGGCGAAGCTATTTTGGGTGGCTTTCGATTGATCGAAGAGCATGTCGGGATGAGATATGTTTTCCTGTCGCGGGCTCTGACAGCAGGAGCTTGGAATCTGGCAGTGATCGTGGGGTTTGCGCTCTTGATTCATCAGATCTCTGGCGGAGATGCGCGCATGTTTGGTTTGGTTATGGCCACTTACGGTGTGGGAAATCTGTTGGGAGCTGTGTATTTCGGCAATCGCAAACGCGCAGAGCATCGTCTTTTGTGGATGATGTATCTGGGTTATGTGTTGTGGGGTGCCGGAGTTGTTTGGATCGGACTTGCACCAACGGTGTTTTGGATTGCGGTGGCTTCGATTTATACCGGCTTCTTAGGGCCGATGAATGACCTGGCATTTATTGATTTGATGCAAAGAAAATTTCAAGTATCGGATTTAACCAAGGTGTTTCGCCTGCGCATGGCTGTCGAGTCTTTTGGAACACTGCTATGCACACTCGCTTCGCCCTGGTTGATTAAGATGACATCTGTTCGCACCGTTATTTTGGCCTGCGGCGTGCTTTGGATTATCTGTGGTGGAGTAGGGTTGTTACTCAAATCGACACGAAGCTCTACTTCTCAAGCAGCATAAACCCTGAAAATATACATATAATTTGCTCTGGCTGATTAGTATTACCTAAGCTAATTCATTGAGTTGATGCGCTCGGCTAGAGTAGTATCATTTAAATTGATCTTGCTCATTCGAGCCTTTAAGTTGAGCACGAATGATTACAGAAGGATTCATGAACTTGGTAGACCTAAAGAAGCGCTCGGACATACATTATGCTCGAAAATTTTGGCATATGTCTGCCGTGTTTGCCATGTTTTTGGCCTATGTCTATCTGCCTGAAAAGGTGTCTTTAACTCTTCTGGTTGTTGCCTGGATTTTGTTCGTTCCTTTTGATTTCTTGCGCCACCGTTATCCGGTGCTGAACGATTTCGCAGTTCACGCATTCAAGCCGATCATGCGCCAAAGTGAAGTAAAAAAGCTCGCGGGTACGACTTTTTTACTTACTGGTGTTCTGATAGTTTACGTTATCTTTCCGCGTCCTATCGTGGCTTTGACGTTGTTGTTCCTGGCTTTTGCAGATCCTATCGCCAGCTATTTTGGAATCTTGTACGGTAAGGACAAAATCTTCGGTCACAAGTCCATTCAAGGCTTTATGGCAGCGTTTTTCGTCTGCATGGGTCTGACATTGGCGTTTTTGTTATATCACAATTATCTAACGGATCGCGTGATCGTGATCAGCTTGCTGGCCGGCCTTGTCGGAGCATTTGCAGAGTTGATTCCCGTTGGAAAATTAGATGATAACCTGACGTTGCCATTGATGAGCGCCGTTGGCCTATCTATCCTCTTTTATTTCTTTGGATTTTTCGCCAATGTCGGATAAAACCGATACATGGCAAATGAACACATCGCACACCATCCAAATCTAGATACAGAAGATGCTCGCGCACAGCGCTTGCACATGTACATTTATATTCTTCCAAACTTGATGACGACTGGAAACCTGTTCTCAGGATTCTTCGCTGTTATTCAATCCATTAAGGGTAATTACCTTTGGGCTGCTTACGCGATCGTTGTTGCTGCCGTGTTTGACCAGTTGGATGGCCGTTTGGCGCGTTTGACTCGTTCAACCAGTAAGTTCGGTGCAGAGTACGATTCTCTTTGTGACCTGGTAAGCTTCGGTATGGCTCCGGGTGTTTTGTTGTTCTTGTGGGCATTGCAACCATTCGGCCGTTTGGGTTGGGTTGCGTGTTTCTTGTTCGTGGCTTGCGGAGCCCTTCGTTTGGCGCGCTTCAACGTTCAGGCAAACGTGGTCGAGAAAAACTATTTCCAAGGTCTGCCAATTCCAATGGCTGCCGGTATCGTGGCTTCTTCCGTTCTTGCATTCCAGGATTTGGAATTGGAACCGATGGGTAATTACGGTTTGCTGGTTATGACAATCTTGTTGGCGCTGGTGATGGTTTCAAACTTCCGTTTCCGCAGCTTTAAAGATTTGGATTTGAAAGAGCGTCTGCCATTCCGTTATTTGATTTTGGGAGTCGGCGTTCTAGTAGTTGTAGCACTTCGTCCGGAAGTGATGCTGTTCGTTCTGTTCATGGGCTACGCAGCCTTGGGAGCAGTCTTCGGCGTATTCAAATTGGGTAAAAACATCCGCAAGATCAAGCCTTCGGTATATGCACCAGGGCAGGTTCATGAGAGCGACTTGGTCTATGAGGAAGATGAAGAAGAGACCAAGGACAATGAAAAGAAAACTTAAAGTCGGCGTTGTCGGCGCGACCGGTATGGTCGGCCAAACTTTTATGACTCTTCTGGAAGAGCGTGAGTTCCCTATCGCGGAACTGCGCCCCTTCGCTTCTGAAAACTCCCTGGGTAAAAAAATTGAACTGCAAGGTCAGCAATGGCCCGTGCAGATTCTAAAAGAGGGCTGCTTTGATGGCCTGGATCTGGTGTTCTTTTCTTCAGGGGATGATATCTCTGCAGAGTGGGCTCCGAAAGCCGTGCAGGCTGGGGCTTTCGCCGTGGATAACTCGGCAGCCTTCCGCATGGATCCAAATACAGTGTTGATCGTTCCGGAAGTGAATGGTCACCTGGTAAATAAAGATTCCAAACCTCAAGTGATTGCGAATCCAAACTGTTCCACAATCCAACTTGTTGTCGCTTTGAAACCATTGGCTGAAAAGTTTGGTTTGGAAGAGGTGCGTGTCAGTACCTATCAAGCGGTCAGTGGTGCAGGCCAGGGCGGTTATGATGAGTTGATGGAGCAAACCTCCAAGCACACTCACGACAAGCTTGAACCGAAAACTTTCCCGCACACTATTTTGTTCAATTGTATTCCGCAAATCGGTTCCTTCAACGATCAGGGCTTCTGCAGTGAAGAAGTCAAAATCATGAAAGAAACACGCAAGATCTTGGGTTTACCGCAATTGAAGGTCTCTGCCTTTACGGTGCGTATCCCGGCATTGAACGCGCACAGTGAATCTGTTTGGGTGACTTTGAAAAAGGATACAACTCGCGAAGCAGTGACCGAGGCGTTGGTTTCTCATCCTGGAATTGTTGTTCAGGATGACCCAAAACGCAGCGTTTACCCGCTGGCACGTGAAGTTTCAGGCAAAGACCCTGTTTATGTGGGGCGTATCCACCGTGATCCAGAAGATTCCAAGCTGTGGATGATGTGGGTCGTGTCTGATAACATCCGCAAGGGTGCAGCGCTGAATGGTATTCAAATAGCCGAACAAATCTTCTTCTAGGCCCTCCGCTTTGCAACTGGACCTTTTTGACCAGCCTTGTGTATAAAGTTCCGACGAAGGTCTGGGCGGGCTGGTTGTTTTGACTAATGGCTCGTCCAGTGGTTCGATTAAGGTATGCGCCTTTTTAAGCAGTTCGCTTTATTTTCTACCACGATATTGATGTCCAAGATGGCATTGGCCACTTTGAGTTTTGGAACTGTCGGTGGCGCAACGGCTGTTGATTCCACAACAACTCCAACGAAGCCTATCATCTATGGTGGAATTGCTGGAACGTGCGTAAGTTCAACGACGAATTCTACCTGTGATACGTGTGCCGGAGACGGCCTGAAGCCTTGTAATAAGAATGCTATTTTTCCAGAACTTCAACTGACTATCGTTTTGAATTCTACGACTCCGATTACTTCTGCTGCAGATATTTCAATGAAAATTGATTCCAGCACGGTGAACGGGACTGTTGTCCCTGGCTCCAGTGGAGTTGCTATCACACTCACATGGGCTGATATCTGTTCGAAGGCCATCAACGATTCAACTTGCCTGGCTGACAATTTGAACCATGATTTAGTTATCACAGCAGCTGCGAACTCCACCGGAGCTGCAGGTGGAACTTTTACTTTTCAAATTATTACGTCTGTGGCTGATACTGCTGCTTCTGAATATACTGATTGTCCTGTGGATGTGGCAGTTCCCGCAAGTACGGGACTTTGCAATTTCACCGCATTCCCAGGGGATTCCAAACTTTATGCCCGTGATCTGGGTGCGTCTGACCAATATCCAGCCAGTACTGCCGGCGTGAATTTTACCAGTGCAGTGTTTTTCTATGAACCGCAAACGGGTACAGATCCCAATAACACGACAGTTGCTAAGATCACGAATAAGTCACCCTCGTTTGAAGTTCCAATTAATGTTTCTGCTATGTCTAAGGTATATGTCTCTGGTCTGACAAATGGGACGAACTATTGCATGGTGATGGCGAACAAAGACCTGACTGGGAATATCTATCGCTACACTCCGGTAGCATCAGTATCAGCGGATTCTTTGTGTGGTACGCCAACTCCGGTTGCGGGACTTCTGGATGACAAGAGCTGTTTCATCGCCACGGCGGCGTTTGGCAGTGACATGGCTCCTGAAGTACAAAGCTTCCGTGATTTCAGAAACAAATATCTGCTTCCGTACTCCTGGGGGCGCAGCCTCGTAAAAACTTATTATAAGTACAGTCCTAAGTATGCAAACATGATCGCACAAAACGACACTGCAAAAATCGCAGTTCGTGGCGTGTTGTGGCCGATGCTATTTTTTGCTCGCATGAGCGTGGCTGTTGGTTTCTGGTATGCTCTTGGATTTGTATTGTTAGCAGGTTTGACATTGTGGGGCTTGTATCAGCGCCTGATTCTGGGACGTAACGTTCGGGGTGAACTGTGAAATCACTTTGGTTGGTGTTGGTCGCGCTTTTGGCGGTCACAATGTTTCACACCGCACACGCACAAGAATCTGCTCCGAAAGAGCCACCTTTCGTAGACGAAAGTGAATTTGATGCACCAGCCGCAGATCCTCTTAAAGCAGAAACTGACGATGCGCTTAGCATTGAAGACGAAATCCTGCAAAGTGGCGGACAACCAGTACCTCCACCAGCTCCGGTAACTGCAACACCTGCAGCTCCAGCAGCAAAAGGTCAAAATAACACTGTCGATTTAAATCAAAACGTACCTGAAGCTGGATCCTCTGAAGATTTCTTGCTGGAAGATGAAGAACCGACGGTTGCAGCTCCCACGAATGAAATTCCCGAAGGCGATATCCTGCTGGAAGAACCCACAACTCCAGTTAAAGCTGCAGCCCCTGTATATGCCGACGAAGTCGTCAGTAAATCACGCTCGGGCGGTGTTGAATATATTCGTCATCCCCAGTCAGCTGTTGGTTTGATTCGTATCGAAAAAGACGGCACTTATGTTTATAAAACCAGCGAGAAAAAAGGTTACAGCACTACTGGTGCGTTCCGCTTCGGTATGATGGATTCTCCAAAGATCCAATCAGCAGACGGTACTACTAATTTCGATACCATGTACACGGGGCCTCAGGCGCCGCTATTGATGTTTGATTACGAATGGCAGCCATTCAAAGCATCCAAGAATTTCAAACTTCAAGGTGGCATTGGTTTGTTGATGGCTACCGGACAAGGTCGCTTTACTGAAGACGGAACTGGAACACCTCCGAACCCGACAGCGGGACAAGAAGCTTTAGAAGAGTACACTTTCGTTGCTATTCCACTAAATCTTGGACTGACTTACCGCTTTCAATACGTAGACCGCCAAATCATCGCACCGTTTATTTCGGGTGGTGGATCTTACATTCCAGTCGCAGAATTCCGCGACGATGGCAACGACACCAACTTCGTCGGAACACCTGCAGCGTACGGTGCCGGTGGTTTGATGATCAACATCGGCGCCATGAGCAAAGACACCGCCTACACTCTTCGTACCGAATACAGCATCGCCAACCTTTGGGCGACAGTCGAATATCGCTACCTTTACTCATTCAGTAAAGACGTAGACTTCACTTCAAACATCATCTCAGCCGGCGTCACACTCGACTACTAAAAGGTGCTGGATGATCTTCCCTGAGGAATGAGATGAAAAATACGAATGAGTTTAAAAATCCATTTCATCCAGGAGAGGTTTTGCTAGAGGAATTCTTGATTCCTATGGGGATCTCACAGGCAGAGTTTGCTGAAAAGCTAGGTTGGATGAAGGCAAAACTCAATGAGCTAATTAAAGGCAAAAGGGGCATCACAGCCGAGACCGCCTTGGATTTGTCAGAAGAATTAGGAACTAGTGCCAAGGTTTGGATGGGTATGCAAGTAAGCTACGATCTGGATAAAGCTCGCAAAAACAGAGCAGGCTGATTTCCCTGAAAAATCTGCCGCAGGCGGCGGGTTGTAAATCAAATAGCTGCCTCTGTTCGCAACCTGTGTTAAACCCTCCCGCATGCAAACGACCAAAGTTAAATTCACAGTGGCATACGACGGCACAGGATACTGTGGCTGGCAAAAACAGAAACCCGAAGATCAGGTTTCTGTGGCCCAGGTTATTGAGGAAGCGCTTTGCCGCATCTTCAATGAAAAGATCGTGTTGTTTGCTTCTGGTAGAACCGACGCCGGGGTGCATGCCCTAAATCAGGTTTGCCACTTTTCCACCTCCCGTAAAATCGACCCGGCAAAAAAATGGGACCTGTGCTGGGCCCTGAATTCCCAGCTTCCGGCCGGAATCGTGGTAAAAAAGGCCTGGATCGCACCCGAAGAATTCCATGCGACCCTGTCTGCGACCCATAAGACGTATCGCTATCTATTATTGAATAAGCCCCGCAAAAGTGCCCATTTGGCCCGCTATGCAGCTTGGGAAAGACTTCCTATTGATATCGAACATCTAAAGGAAAGTTCTAAGTTTCTTGTGGGAAATCAAGACTTTAAGAGCTTTCAGTCGGTCGGAACACCGGTTAAAGACACCATTCGCGAGATCTATAAAGCGGACTGGGAATGGCGCAGACCCGGGGTTTTGCAGTTTACGGTTACGGGCAGCGGCTTCCTAAAGCAAATGGTTCGCAACATCGTCGGCACGTCTTTGATGATCGAGAAAAAGGGGCTAAGTCCTGAATATATGAAGGAAATTATCGATGCCCAGGATCGTAAAAAAGCCGGTCCTCCAGCGCCTGCCGAGGGTCTGTACCTTATGAAGGTTTATTATCCCAAGAACCTTGACAATGGGTGCCTAGAACTTTAAAACATCCCTTCCCGCAAACATAGTGTAAGAGCCCGTTGTTAAACTCAAACATCATATTTGCCGAATGTTCGGACGGTAAAACCAGACATTCAAATTTAATTGGAGAACCCTAATAATGAAAACTTTCAATGCAAAAGCAGAAGAAGTTGAAAGAAAATGGTTGATCGTTGATGCCGCTGACCAAAAAGTTGGTCGTGTAGCTACACACGTTGCAAACATTCTTCGTGGTAAAAACAAAGCTATCTACACTCCGAACGTAGACACTGGTGACTTCGTTATCGTGATCAACACGGACAAGATGGAACTTTCTGGAACTAAATGGGATGACAAAAAGTACTACCGTCACTCTCGTTTCTTCGGTTCTATGAAAGAAATGACAGCAGCTCAGGCGAAAGAGAAAGATTCAACTTTCATCATGCACGAAGCTGTTCGCGGTATGCTTCCAACAAACAAGCTATCTCGTCATATCATCATGAAAATGAAAACTTACACTGGCGCAGAGCACCCTCATGCAGCTCAAAAACCAGAACTTCTAACACTTCCAACTAAGAAGTAATTGGAGAGGATAGAATATGGCAGCAGCAGAAAAATTCTTTTATGCAACTGGAAGAAGAAAAACGTCATCAGCACGTGTTTTCTTGAAACCTGGTAAAGGCACTATCACTATCAACGGTAAAAAATCTGAAGACTACCTTAGCCGTATGCAATCTCGCATGGTTATCGTTCAGCCTTTGGATCTTTTGAACCAAATCGGTAAGTTCGACGCAAACATCACTGTAGCAGGTGGTGGTGAGTCTGGACAAGCTGGTGCGATCCGTTTGGGTATCACTCGTGCATTGATCGCTTTCAACCCAGAGTTCAAAGCAACTCTTAAGAAAGCTGGATTCATCACTCGTGACCCTCGTATGGTTGAGCGTAAAAAATACGGTAAATCCGGCGCTCGTCGTAGATTCCAATACTCTAAACGTTAAAATTTGGAGTGTCCGAATCTGGACCAGAACAGAAAAGGGAGCCTATGGCTCCCTTTTTTTATTTCGAACATACATTTCGAATTGTTTATATCTGCTTAATGACTCGCAAGTAACTGGGGAGTTCCTGATCCCAGGTGGTAGTTTCAAGTTTTCCGACCGGGGGAATATGAAGCTGTCATTAATCGTCTCTGCACTTTCTTTAATTGTTCTCAATAACCAAACAGCAAAGGCTTCACCAGTGAATGATACGGGCACGGGCATCGTTGCGCGAGCTGGGGATTGCAGTGTCGTTTCCATTCAGGATGCGTATTTCACATTCTTTGGTCATCAAGGGGCACTGGGGAAGGCTTTGATCGTAAAGGCGCAAATTCGTAATGATGCCTATCAAAAGACCGTTCATATGATCCATGAAAACGGTCATTCAGATCTGGCCGAGAATTCACCTTTGGCTTCGCGTGTGCGTATCGAGTACCAAGGGCAAATCGGAAATATGGATCAGGTTGAATTGACTGATCGAACCATCGGCAGAGAGCTATCAGGGTTGTATCGTGTGACGGTGACAATGTTGGGGCAGATGTCCGATTGTGTTTTTCAAATAGATCGAAAATAAAAAAAAGCCCCGATGTTTTTTCATCGAGGCATTTCGATAATCATTTCTCTTATCTGAGCTATTTTAACTTTTCCCACAAGTAAGTCGTCTTTAATGACTCCCATAAGATGCTTTGCTCAAGGTTTGCATTTCCAGCATGACCACCTTCGGTGTTTTCGTAATAGTACACCGGGTGTTTTTGCTCTTTCATGCGCGCAACAAATTTTCGTGCGTGACCAGGGTGAACCCGATCATCTTTCGTGCTGGTCAGAACCAGAACTTCTGGATACTTCGCCGTCGGGCTTAGCTTTTGATAAGGCGAATACTTTAGAATCGCTTCGCGCATTTCTGGATCGTCGGGATTGCCATATTCATCCATCCAGCTCGCACCAGCCAATAGCTTGTGATAGCGAAGCATATCCAAAAGTGGAACTGAGATGATGGCTGCCTTGTACAAATCAGGGCGCAAAGTGATGGTCGCACCAACAAGCAAGCCGCCATTTGATCCACCTGAAATCGCCAAATGCTCTGGTGAAGTGATTCCGCGTTTGATCAGATCTTCAGAGATAGCGATATTGTCTTCGTAGACTTTGTAGCGATTCTTTTTCAGAACTGATTTGTGCCAGTTCGGACCGAACTCTCCACCGCCGCGTAAGTTTGTCAGTACGTAGACTCCGCCTTTTTCTGACCAGACTTTCCCGGTAGCACTTAGATACCCAGGAGTCATCGAGTTCTGGAAGCCACCATAACCGTATTGCAGGGTCGGATTATTTCCATCCAGCTTCATGTCTTTTTTGTGTACGACGAAGTATGGGATTTTGGTGCCATCAGCACTATTGGCCTCAAATCGGGAGGTCGTCAATGATGAAGCATCAAAGCGTTTTGGTGATTGTTTTAACAGCGTTAATTTGTTGGTCGCATCGGCTGCATTGGCAACGAATGTCGACGTGGGAGTCAGAAAATCAGTATATGAAGCCAAATAAGTGTCAGACTCTTCTTCAGAATCATAACACGAAGCCATTCCATTTTCGCCCAAAGCAATTGGTTCTGCTTTCCATATGTTTGGTGGAGAAAAAGAGATCTTTTCCATGCGAGTCAGGACGTTGTCTGAAACCGTAGAGATAAAGTAATTCTTGGTTAAACATCCGCCTTGTATGAAGCGTTTATCGGTCGGAGCAAATACAAGCTGCAGGCTTTCCATTGCCGCTTCGCCCTTGCTGAACTGATCCATTGGCAAAGCAACCAGGGAGCCGGATTTGAATTTCTTAAAGTCAGAGCGAAGCTCAAGCAACAGGTTCCCTTTGAACAAACCCCAGCTTTCGGCATCATCAGGTTTGTGAATTAGAACGCTTTCCCCTGAAGGATCATCAAACCAAATTTTTGTAGAGTAAAATCCGCTGCGAAGCTGGCGAAAGTGATAGGCTTTTCCTTGGTCATAATTGGTGTAGGCGGAAATAGACATATCCGTCTTTTTGGCTTCGGCCAAAGTTTCGGCGGAAGTTAATGGCGTACCGCGCTTCCAGGTTTTTACGATGCGCGGATAGCCTGAGTCTGTCAGCGAGTCAGGACCCCAGTTTGTTCCCACGAACAGGGTGTCTTCGTCTTTCCAGGAAGCATTGGTTTTTGCTTCAGGAATCGCAAAACCATCTTTCACAAAGGATTTTGTTTTCAGATCGAACTCGCGAACGACAGAGGCGTCTTTGCCGCCGCGGGAAAGATACATCAACACGCGATCATAATTTGGTTTGCGGAATACAGTGCCCTTCCAGACCCAGTTTTCATTTTCAGCCTTTGCCAGCTTGTCCAAGTCCAAAATGATTTCCCATTTGGGATTTCCGGATTTGTAGCTTTCAACGGTGGTTTTTCTCCACAAGCCGCGCAGATTTTTTTCATCTTGCCAGTAGTTGTAAAGCTCTCCGTTCGTCAAAGAAACCGCAGGAACACGGTCTTTGGCGAAGAATATTTTGCGGTAATCAGCTTCGATGCCTTTGAACATCGGATTGCTTTTGAAATGCTTCAGAGTAACTTCGTTTTCGGCTTTGGCGAATTCCAAAGGTTTTTGCCCTTCGACTTCTTCCAACCAAAGATAAGGATCCTGGCTTTGTGCTGCCATTTGAATTTGCTCCTTTTGAAGTGAGGAGCTTGAACAACCCGCAAGCAAAGCTATTGTCAGGGCGAATTTGAATTTATAAGAAGTATTCATTTGGGGCTCCGATTTGACCCTAAATTAAAGATCGAATCGAAGCCTGTGACAAGTGACAAGTGAAAGGTCGCGCCAGAGGTGAAGACACACTTTGGTAGCGGTGCTGCGGCATAGATCGCAGCACTTATGTTTGTTTTAGGCTGCGACTTTATCGTCGTGCCAGCCGGCCTTTTTACGGCCATTTAACATCAAATTAAGCTCATCTGTCGCGGCACTCAAAGATTCTGCTTCACCCATTAATACGCTGGATGATTGCGATAGATCTTCCGCTACAGCTGCATTGGTCTGAGTAGTTTTATCAATCTCGCTCATCGCTTGGCTTAATTGCTTGATTCCCAAAGCTTGCTGCTGGCAGGCTTCAGAGATCTCACCATTCAGTGCAGATACTTTTTCGATAGATGTGATAATTTTTGTAAGAGCTGATCCAGAGTTATCAGCGACTTTAGTTCCGCGTTCAGCTTGCGCAACGCTTTCCTTAATCAAACCGCTGATTTCTTTTGCGGCGTTGGCAGATCTTTGGGCCAGTGTTCTGACGGCGTCAGCAACAACTGCGAAGCCTTTACCTTGCTCACCAGCACGGGCTGCTTCTACGGCTGCATTCAAAGCCAACAGATTCGTTTGGAAAGCGATGTCATCGATAACAGATATAATCTCTTCGATCTTTTTGGAGCCAGAGTAGATCTCTTTCATGTACGTGATCAGTTGTTCAATCTCGCGACCGCCATCGGTAGCTGCGCGCGTGCTTTCAGAGGAAAGATTTGCTGCCGCCGCGGCACCTTCGGCATTTCTTTGAATCATACTGGACATTTCCTCCAGGGACGCAACAGTTTCTTCAATAGAAGCAGCCTGAGTCGTCGAGGATTGTGATAGCTTCACATTTGATTCAGAAATGCTCTGAGACTTGGAAGTGGTTTCAGTAACGGAGTGGTGAACACGGTCCACAACCATTTTAAGTGCTCCAACAAGTTTGCGTTGGAAAAGGAATCCCAAGCTTACGACAGACAGAACCAAAATGCAGATCATGCCCAAAAGGATCTGTTTCTTCTGAGTGCTATCTTTGTCTGCAGAGGCCAGAAGCTCGGCAGTTTTTTTATCTGTCTCTGTTGCGGCCTTATCCAGTTGCTCGAAAATCTTTTCAGCAATGGGATTCAGATTGTTCAGGATTTTATTGGCGGAGGTTGGAAGATCATTGTTGGCAAGAGAAGCCTGAATATCTGTCCAACTGGCTTCGTATTTTGCAAACTCAGCATTGATGCTTTGGCAGTTGCCGCCACATTTTTCTTTTAATGTTTTAAGCTCCTTAATAAATCCACCCACAAGTTCTACGCGAATGTCGCGGGAGTCTTTATCTGTATCTGCAGCAATGGGCAGAATGTTCGAGTGAACTAAAGCCATCGATTTGATGATTTTATTCTGAATCGATAGTGAAGAGATGCCGAATTCACTGACTCCACTTAGTGTCGCAAGGGCTTTTTGGCTGGTGTAGAAGAATGCACACCCGACAAACAACACGAACGAGGCAGATGCGAATACATATAATAATAGTGATTTACCGATGCCGATTTTCTTGAACACACGAGACTCCTTAGCATTTCACATTTGGCTGATCGGATTGTGGTCGGGAAACTTAACCGAATTTTGAACACTTTCGGCCTTCTATCGTGCACTTAACCCCTATATTTCGCGACGTTAGTCCGATAAACATGGTTTTGGTATGGACCTTCGTAGGGATTTCCTAAACAAAAGTCCTGCAGAATTTCTCTACCTTCGTCAAACATTGTCAAGTTTCATTGACCGCAAAACGAGAGAACTTCAGGCTTTCGTAAGGACACCGAATGGAGGATGTTTATGTTGAAATGGGTCTTGGCGACTCTGGCGACTGTGATGCTTTTCTCTGGCCATGCTATGGCACAAGGAAAAGTGGAGCTGGTTCAAGCAGCAATTAAGAAAGCTTGCAGTAAAGATTTGGCAAATGATGAAGCTCTTAGACAGGTAAAGAATCTTTTCTTGTCTTGTGTACCGGGTGACAAAGTGGACGTGGATGGTTGTAAAGTTCCATGTTTGAAAGAAAACTCCGGCGCAGTTGTTGGTCAATAATCATCTTAAGGAATTTAACATCATGAAAAACAATTTCAAAAAAATCTCAGCAGCATTCATCGCAGGTATGTTGATGGTTCCAACAGCTCAAGCAGCGACTCTTGAAGAGCGCGTGTCAGAGTTGGAAGCAAATCAATCCCTGAACATCTTTAACTTCAGCGGTACGTTTACGACTCGTTTTGATGACATCATTAAGGCGGAGCAAACTCAGCCAGCGACGGATGCGTTTGGTCAAGATGCTACGTTTGACAGCAAAGATTTGACGTACCTTCGCATGAAATTTCAATTCAATATTGATGCGAACGTTTCTAAGAACATTAAGTTCTATTCTCGTCTGACGACATCTAAACATTTCAATACTTTCTATCAACAAGATGCAACTTCAAGCAATTCTGATGATTTGTCTGCTTCAAATGCGTACGACAGTTCACGCGTTGTTCTAGAAAAAGCTTATGCTGATTTCACGGTTGCAGATGGATTGACGCTATTTGTAGGTCGCCTTCCAACAGTTGACGGTCAACCACAAAACTATAAAGACGGTCGTGCACGCATGGGTACTTACCCAATGCTTTCTTACGATTCTGTTCTTGATGGTATGGGTTTGTCTTACAAAATGGACCAGTGGATGCCACAAGGTCAGACTTTGGCATTCCGTGCTTTGTACACTCCGTTTTCACAATACTACGCGGGTTCTTCTGGTGCATATACAACGACACCAACAACACAAGCCGGAGCGAACTTACCAACAAACTCTGCTGGTTACGGTGTAATGCTTGATTACGGAATCAGCGATATGAGCTGGGCAGATAGCATGGGCTTGGTATTGTTGAATTTCCAAACTTCAGACATTTATTATGCGAGTCCAGATACTACAACGTTGGGCGTGAGTAGCCTTACACTTAAAGTTGGTGGAACTACTTTGGCTTGGGAGCTGAACGGAATCGCAAAAACTGGTTGGGATTTGTCTGCAAGTTATCTTGCAAGTACTTTGAACTCTAACGGTCAACTTGCAGCAAATATTCCAGGAACCGGATTCGGTACTTCAAAAAGTGACGACACCAATACTGGTAGTGTTTTCTTGCTTTCAACTCGTTACAGAATGGGTTCTTGGATCTTCGGTGGTGAGTGGGTGAATGGTTCTGAGAATTCATTCTACTACGCAACTGCAACTGAAGACTTGACGAACTTCTACAGCACACACGGTAATGGTTACCACGCGTATGTGACTAAGAAATTTACTCAAAATCTGGCATTCCGTGTTGGTTATATGTTGCAAGACTATGACTACACTCCGACAGGTATTGGTGCAGTGAAAGCTTCCGATCGTAAGATCGAAACTGGCTACGCGAATCTTCGTCTAGATTTCTAATCAAATCAGTTTTCGTTTCCTGATTTGATCAAGGCTCCTGCCAAGGCAGGGGCCTTTTTTATTGGTACGGACTTACTTCGCAGGTAAGTCCGTACCTTTTCGGGAATAAAAAAAAGGGAGCTACTTGAGCTCCCTTTTCTTTTGGACAAAGTGTGTCCGTACCTAATTACTTAGTGCAAGAAATTGGGTAGATGTTGCCGTTCGCAGCCATGAAGCCAGAGAACGCACCTTTGTCAGCGCTAACGCCGAAGAAACCAGTGTTTCTGATTACGCCGTCTTCAGTTTGAGCAGATTTTTCAGTCAATGCCAAAGTTTGCAAGTAACCTTGTTTCAATTGATTAGCAACAGTGCCTTTATCCAATTGAGCGAAGAAAGTTGAAGAACCAGTTTTTTCTTTAACTTCCATAGTTAGGAAATCAACAGAAGTATCGTCACCGATAGTGATGTTGATAGTTGCTGCTTTACCTTTTGAAGGTGCAGAGCATTTCAAAACAGTGGCATCAGCGAAAGCTGTAGAACCAGCAAGAACAAGAGCTGCTACGATCATTTTTTTCATTGAAGTCTCCTTAGTTGTTATTCAGTGAACCAGAACGAGGCTATTTCACCGACTATGGTCTAGCAATGCAAATGCATTGCGCAATATAGGGGACTTGAGGAGGGTGGGTGTAAGTTCACACAGAATTTCACCGTACCAAGGTCAAGTTCCTTACAGCCTTACCGATAGGTCATAAACGGGGGATAGTGAATGAAAAAGGGCGGGTTGGTTCTTCTTGCCGGTTGTCTCATATTGGGATTTCAAAACTGCAGTCAGTCGAATCTTTCAGCGACCGAGCTTTCGGCGCCGTCCACCCACGTTGTTCTGCCTTCAGATAGTAAATCAGATGAATCCATCGCCATCACTTCCCTGGAAATTCCCGTTCCTCAAGGTGTGTTGTCAGTTGATGCCAAGACCGGCCGAATTCAACTGATTGATCGAAATCTTTCTGTTTTAGAAGAATCCTGCCTGCAGCCTTCAGAGGTGGCCGAACTACAAAGTTATCTGAAGACCAGCAATGTTTGTGGCAAACCCGCTCCGGAGGAAGATGTTATGTGCGCGCAATCGTACAACGCAGGTTATGCGACTCTGATCCTGGGGGAGCAAAAGTTGAATCTGGGCGAAAGCTATGACTCCTGTGGCAGAGGCTACAAAGACATTTGCGGAGAGCAGGCATCGCAATCATTCAGAGGCTTGATCGCCTACATCCAAAAGAACTATCACGGCATGCTTTGCGAATAGACGAAAAGGTACGGACACACTTTCTCCATATCCACTCGTGATTATAAATAAAAAAAAGGCCAGTGCAATTGCACCGGCCTTTTAACTTTTTAAACTATGGAGAAAGTGTGTCCGTACCTACAGGCCCAATGTGCTGCGCACTTTGGTGAAGGCATCGCCCAGTTTAGAGCGGTCAGGAGCAGCACCTTGAGCAAAGTCAGGACGACCGCCGCCTTTACCACCCATGATCGCAGCGACTTCCTTAAGAACGTCACCGGCTTTGTGATCGCCAGTCAGATCTTTAGAAACAGATACGATGATTGGGTTTGAACCATCACCTTGTCCAACCACCACAACGATACCGGATTGGATTTTGTTTTTAAGATCGTCAGTCACTTTCGCCAAAACTTCACGATCATCCATTGGTACGTCGGCCATAACCAGTTTGGCAGAAACGCCAGACTTGGTTTTGAAGGCCATCGCTTTACCAACAAGGTCGTCCACATTGATCTGGCCGCCTTGAAGTTTTTTGATTTCCTTTTCAAGAACTTTAACTTGTTCTTTGATGGACTCCACGCGATTTGCCAAAGTTGACTTCTCGCCAGTGATTTCCAAATGCTTCAAATAGTGTGCGGATTTTTGCAAGCCCGCCGCTGCCAAAGCCTCATCCAGATGAGCGATTGAGCTCATTGCGTATTTAACTGCAGAATCACCTGTGATTGCTTCCACGCGACGCACGCCGGAGCTGACACCAGATTCAGAAACAATCTTGAACATGCGAATGTTGGAAGTGTTCTTAACGTGAGTACCACCGCAAAGTTCGCAGGAGAAATCACCCATAGTCAAAACGCGTACGTCATTAGCGTACTTTTCACCAAACAAGGCCATAGCGCCTTTTTCGATCGCTTGCTTGTGTGGCATCAAATCCGTTTTAACTTCAATGTTGCGCGCGATTTGCTCGTTGACCATGTCTTCGATCTTGCGGATCTCTTCAGAGCTCACTGGTTTATTGTGAGTGAAGTCAAAACGGGTTTTATCAGCATCCACCAAAGAACCAGCTTGAGTCACGTGTACGCCCAGGACTTTGCGAAGAGCTGCGTGCAACAAGTGAGTAGCGGAGTGGTTGCTGGCAGTGTTTCTGCGCTCAACCGGATCCACGCCCGTGACAACTGCATCGCCCACTTTGAATGAGCCGTGTTCGACTTCCACATGGTGAAGAATGATGTCATCAATCTTTGTCGTATTTGCAACGCGCGCACGGTTGGTGTCTTGCATGATGTAACCAACGTCGCCGGACTGACCGCCACCTTCACCATAGAAAGTGGTCGCATCCAGAATGAAAATACCCGTGTCGCCGGTTTTAAGTTCTTTTACTTCAGCTTGGCCGTTGGACAATGCCATGACCTTGCCGTCGCCCATAGTGCTGTCGTAACCCAGGAATTTTACGTTCTTACCGGATTGAAGATAGTCTTTGGCAAACTTGATTAAGTGAGCTTCATCAGCTCCCATGGATTTGCCTTTCCATGAAGCTTTGGATTTCGCGCGATTCGCGTCCATCTCTTTTTCGAAAGCTTCTTCGTTCACTTCGATGCCGTTTTCGTTCGCGATCACGCGAGTCAAGTCAGCAGGGAAGCCGTAAGTGTCATACATACGGAATACCACTTCGCCGGAAAGTTCTTTCACACCAGCAGCTTTGGCTTTTGAAAGTTCAGCTGTCAGGATTTCCGTTCCTTTATCCAGAGTCGCCAGGAAGCGATCTTCTTCGTCACGGATTGTGTTCAGGATGTGATCACGACGTGTGGAAAGCTCTGGATAAACTTTACCCATGTTTTCGATCAGGGCTTCTGCCATACCTGGCAAGAAAGACTTATCTGCAGAAAGCTTACGACCATAACGAATTGCACGTCTCATGATACGACGAAGTACGTAACCACGGCCTTCGTTCGATGGCAAAGCGCCGTCGGCGATCAGGAATGAAGTAGAGCGACAGTGGTCAGCAAGAACGCGAAGTGCAGATGTGGTTTCCGCCGCTTTTGCATCTGTTGCCAAAACTTTTTTATCCGTCACGTACTTCACGTTTCCGATTTTGCAAGCAAGCTCGATCATCGGAAGGAATAAGTCTGTGTCGTAATTGTTGAACTTGCCCTGCATCGCTGCAGTTACACGCTCAAGACCCGCGCCTGTATCCACAGATGGCTTAGGCAGTGGAGTCAAAGTTCCTGGAGGATTTTCGAAGTACTGCATGAATACCAGGTTCCAGATTTCCACGAAGCGGTCTTCACCCGCTTCGATGCCCTTGAATGGATCTGCAATTTTTCCAGCTTCAGGACCGTGATCATAGAAGATCTCTGTACAAGGACCGCAAGGACCTGTGTCGCCCATTTTCCAGAAGTTATCTTTGTCGAAACGGAAGATGCGCTCGCGAGGAACGCCTTCCTGATTGTGCCAGATATCGGCAGCTTCATCGTCAGACAAGTGAACTGTCACATAAAGTTTTTCTTTTGGAATCGCCAAAGTTTTAGTCAGGAACTCCCAAGCAAAGTGAATCGCGTCTTTCTTGAAGTAGTCACCAAAGGAAAAGTTCCCCAGCATTTCAAAGAAAGTATGATGGCGGGCAGTGAAGCCCACGTTTTCCAAGTCATTGTGCTTGCCACCGGCACGCACGCATTTTTGCGAGGAAACGGCGCGGTTGTAGTCACGTTTCTCAAGCCCCAGGAAAGTATTTTTAAACTGGTTCATGCCGGCGTTTGCAAAAAGCAAAGTCGGGTCGTTCTCCGGAATCAATGAAGAAGAAGCGACAGCTTTGTGTCCGTTCTTCTCGAAGTATGTAATAAAAGCATTTCTGATCTCAGAGCTTTTCATAGATAACCTTTCTAACGGTCTCGGAATCAAATCCACGGGAGGTAAGCAGGCGACCTACGCGTGCTTGGTCCTCACGGGAAAATTTAAAATCTTCAGTAAACTTATTTGTTATAACTTCCAGGGCCTTTTTAAGCTCCAGCGCGCTGTCGGCTTCCACAGAAGGAAGGCCTTTTTCATTCAGGTAGTTATTGATGTATTCTATACCTTTATGACGGCGGTGAAGAGTGTCTGCCAGACGATGGGCGAGTTCAGTAGGATCCTCCAGCCAATTGTTCTTTTTTGCATGAGCAATGGCTTCGTCGATCGCTTCCAGTCCACCGTCTTCATCTGCAATCTTGCCGTGCAACTTCGTTCTGAGTTCTTTTTCAGAATGATTGCGGCGGGCAATTAGATCCATGATTTTGCGTTTTGCAGTGTCAGACATAGGCAGTAACAGAATCTATCTGGTCATGCCTGTCCAGTCATGCTTTTTTCAGAGTAATTTCGGTCAGTTCGCAGAATGTTCCAAGGCGCAGACTTGGCCCCCAGTAACCCGTTCCTTGATTGACATACAGCTGCATTTTCTTAAGCTGGTAAAGGCCTTTTGGGTAACGCTGAAAGAACACGATTAGGAAGTTCCAAGGGAAAAACTGACCGCCATGGGTGTGGCCGGAAAGTTGTAAATCAAAGCCTTTCTCGCAGGCCTTGTCGGCGATGGCCGGTTGATGCGCCAGGAAAATCTTAAAAGCATCTGATTTTTGCTGGGAAACCAATTTGTCCAGGTCGGGTGGCTCCTTGCCAAACTGGCGTGCGGCCGGATCGGCAAGGCCGGAAATTTGCAATGTAGAACCGTTGATCTCAAGGGTTTCTGTTTGGTTCACTAAAACCTTGTAACCTATTGTGCGAAATGCAGATAAACCCTCTTCGATATTCCAGTAGTACTCGTGGTTTCCAGCGACAAAATAGGTGCCGTATTTGGAGTGAACAGATTTTAGGATTTCCAACTCCGGAATATGGCGAATGGCGTGATCATCCAGGATGTCTCCTGTGAAGACCACCAGGTCGGCATTCAGCTGATTGATCTTTTCCACCAGCTTTTGCACGAACTTGACTGGCAATCCCGGAGCCACGTGCAGATCCGTGACGTGCACAATTCGCAGATCATTTAGCCCCTGGGGTAGCTGATCGAATTCGATCTTCACTTGAATAACTTTTGCACCAAGACGAACCACCAAGGTTCCCAAAAGGAGCATTGCCAACGGTACTACCAATAGCAAACCTGTGGCTTCAGCGCCGTAAAGCTGAGTGCCAACGAATTCGGGTTGCGTGAAGTTAAGAAGGAAGCCAGCGATATCCCGCAGGATGATGAAAGACAGCAGAAAGCTGATGTACGCCATCGAAAAATGGGCGGCGCTGAAATACGGATCATGCCAAGGCTTGGTTTCGGACCGGGTTTCACTTTGCGACCAGAAAAACAACGGCATAGAGATCACGATGGCAAACAGTATGGCGATAAAGCCGATGATAAAAAATGTTTGGCCAGTGGTAAGGTCTGCATACCTTACCATTTGATGAGTTATGTAAATGAAAACAGTAAAGAACAAGCCAACGATAATTGCTTTAAATGCTGCCATATTGGTTTTTATACCATGACGAATTGTGTTTGCACAGAAAGTTGCAAAAACACAAATCCTCGAAGAGCTGCGTCAGTGATAAAATTTCCTGAGTGGCGGAGGTGTTTAGTGGCAATGAGTAATGATTTCAAACAAGCCCGGGATTTTCTGATTTTACATCGTGCAGATTATGACTATGCCACGCGGGAGTTTAAGTGGCCTGAACTGGGGAATTTCAATTGGGCCCTGGATTACTTCGACCCGATGGCCGAGGGTAACAATAATCTGGCTTTATGGATCACGGGTAACGAGGGCAAAGACGAAAAGTACACTTTTGCGGAGCTTTCTGCGCGGTCATCTCAAGTGGCAAACTATCTGCGTCGGTTGGGCCTTAAGCGGGGCGATCATGTTCTGCTATATATGGGTAACGAAACCGCTTTGTGGGAGCTGATGTTGGGCTGCATGAAACTGGGTGCGGTTATTATACCCACCAGTCCGTTGGTTTCCTTGGACGATCTGCAGGATCGTCTGATTCGTGGAGAAGTAAAACTTATTGCGACGACCTCTAAGGAAGCTGGAAAATTGGATATTCAATCACCGGGGGCCATTAAGCTTGTCATCGATGGCAAACTGGAAGGCTGGCAGGATTATTCAGAGGCCACTCGGGAAAATGCCGAGTTCAAAGCTGAAGGTGAGACAAAGGCCACAGATCCGTTGCTGCTGTATTTTACTTCGGGAACAACGGCGAAACCGAAGATCGTTGAGCACTCTCATCAAAGTTATCCCGTGGGACATTTGTCGACCATGTACTGGATCGGGCTGCGCCCAGGGGATGTTCATATGAACGTCAGTTCTCCGGGATGGGCGAAGCATGCGTGGAGTAGTTTCTTTGCTCCGTGGAATGCTGAGGCCACAGTATTCATTCATCGTCATGATCGCTTTGATGCAAAGATCATGATGGAGGTTATGGAAAAGAATCGTGTGACTTCGATATGTGCGCCCCCAACGGTATGGCGCATGCTGGCCGCCGAGGATTTGGGAAAATATCAAATGAATTTGCGGGAAGCTGTCAGTGCGGGAGAACCGTTGGATGCTGAAATTATCCGAACTTTCCAGAATGCGTGGAAGGTCACTTTGCGCGATGGTTACGGGCAAACAGAAACCACGGCGCAAATCGGAAACTGCCCTGGTCAGGAAGTGCATCCCGGCACAATGGGAAGACCCCTTCCGGGATATAAAATTGCGCTTTTGGATCGAGATAACAACCCTGCTGATGAAGGTGAAATTTGCATCGACATCAGTGGTCGTAATATTGCGGTGATGACAGGATATCGAAATTCAGATGTCGCAAATACCACAACGGCTTCTTACTATCGCACCGGAGACATGGCCGCGAAAGGCGAGCACGGCGACTTTGTTTTTGTCGGACGTGGAGACGATGTTTTTAAAAGTTCAGATTATCGAATCAGTCCTTTTGAAATTGAAAACGTGCTGCTGGAACATCCCGCTGTGCGCGAAGTTGCGGTGATTCCAAGTCCTCATGTTTTGAGGCAAAATGTCCCGAAAGCGGTAATCTTTTTAGCTAAAGGTATGGAGCCCACACGTGAGCTTGCTCTACAAATAATGAACCACTCACGATCACGTTTGGCCCCATTTAAACGAATCCGTCGCTTGGAATTTGGCGATTTACCTAAGACTGCCTCAGGTAAAATCCGCCGGGTGGAGCTGCGTGTTCGTGAACAAAAACGAATAGCTGCGAATGAGAAGTCACAATATGAGTTTTGGGAGGAAGACTTTAAAGCGGTACTGCCTGAAAGTTGGTCTCAGGATCTACCTTAGGTACTGCGGACTAATAGCTGCTCGCATTTGAAAAATATTGGACGTAATTCCAGCGCGAGCAGACCGCTCTTAGTTTAAATTGATATCACCAACCCCGAATGGAGATCGCGGGTCGGTGATGTTCAAAAACAACTGGAGAGAGGTTATGTTGGAACAAGAGAAGGTAGTAGCTAGAGAAACTGGGAAAAAGATCCTGCATTCGATTTTAAACGAGATGCTGGACCATTCGGAGAAAGTCGTTGTGAACTACACTGTTGGTGAGCGTACGACAGTTTACAAAGTCGAATGTCACCCGCAAAGCCTGGGGCAGCTCATTGGCTCAAAGGGAAAAAATATCGGCGGAATTCGTGCAGTGATTTCAGCGATGATGGCCCGTAAAGGAATTCGTGCAATTATCGAGATTCCATATGTTGCCCAAAACAATCGTATGGAATTTGCCGAGTAGTTATTCGTTCCCAAGAGTCTTCAGTTGTTAATAGTAATTTAAGAGCGTTGTTTTAAAAAATCCGGAAACTGAAGATGTATTTGAGGGCTTCGTAAGATTGGCGAAGCTCTCTCGAAGTGCAAGTCTTCCGTGGCACTTCGTAAAGAGAGAGAGCCTCGCTTCAAATTAATATCAAAAGCGGAAATTCAGTATCTGGCAGATCTGCCCATAAAGTCGAATCGCTAATTTTAATACCATCCATAACTTTAACTCACTGCGATGTGTTTGGTCGTTGCGCGCACTAATACCGCCGAAGCGCAGCGACGGAGGGTTTTTATTGCAACCCCAAGGGGTACGGCGTAACTCCTTCTTATGAACAAATTCCTTCTGAAATTGGCTACTTTTTTTGGTGTTGGGCTGAGTCCTAAGGCACCGGGAACTGTGGCCACTGTGGCTACGATTCCCTTGGTTTTGCTTCTTAATTGGGCGGGCCCGGTGGTTTACATGGTTATTACTGTGGTTCTGTTGGCTGCGGGAATTTTTGCGGCACAGGCTTATGAGGATGCCAAGGGTGGTCATGATCACAGCGAAATCGTTATCGATGAAGTCGTTGGATTCTTGATTGCGATGGTTTGGATGCCTTTGACGTGGCAAGCCATTTTAATTGGTTTTGTGCTGTTCAGATTGCTGGACATTACCAAGCCTTTATTCATAGGATATTTAGATAAGAAGATCCAAGGAGGTCTTGGTGTGATGGTTGATGACGTTGCCGCTGGTATTGTTGTTAGCCTGATCATGCAGTTTCTTTACACTCAAACAAATTGGTTGGGTGCACAGATCGTGGTTCCTTAAATGGCAGCACGAGACGAGAAACTTCAAGAACTCATTCGATCCCTTCGCGACCAAAAACTCACAGTGGGTTTTGCGGAAAGTTGTACTGGAGGTGCACTTTCGGCTTTTTTAACAGAGCAAGCAGGTATATCCGACATCTTTTTAGGCTCTGTGGTTTCTTACTCTAACGAGGCGAAGGTGGATCTTCTGGGGGTCCGTCGAGACACTCTCATGCAAGAGGGTGCGGTGAGCGAGTCAGTCGCTCGTCAAATGGCGCACGGAGTGCGTCGACAGCTGAAAACAGATTGGTCTGTGGCAGTTACAGGTATTGCTGGTCCGAGCGGTGGAACACCGACGAAGCCGGTAGGCACTGTATGCTTCGCCATTGTTGGTCCAGGCTTTGAAAGCTCTCGGAAAGAATTCTTTTCGGGGGATCGCAAAGCCATCCAGCAAGGGGCAGTGGACTTGTCCGTTCGTTGGCTGTGTGAAGTTCTCGACAGGAAATAAAAGAAGGTAGCCCCCGGCTGCTAAAAATTAACAATAAGAATTGTGGTGAGGAACCACATAAATAGAGAGGGACTAGGCAGATGGCAAACACAACTGTTGCAGATGCAAAAGCAAATAACGAAAAGGCAAAAGCACTTGAATTGGCTGTTTCATCAATTGAAAAGCAATTCGGTAAAGGTTCAATCATGCGTTTGGGCGCCAACGATTCTTTGGTTAAAGACGTTGAAGCGATCAGCACTGGCGCATTGAGCCTGGATTTGGCTTTGGGTATCGGTGGTCTTCCTAAAGGTCGTATCGTGGAAATCTACGGACCTGAGTCTTCTGGTAAAACAACTCTTTGCTTGTCCGTTATCGCTCAAGCTCAGAAAAAAGGCGGCGTTGTTGCATTCGTGGATGCAGAGCACGCTTTGGACGTAAACTACGCTCGTAAATTGGGTGTTAACACTGAAGATATGTTGATCTCTCAACCAGACACTGGTGAGCAAGCTCTTGAAATCGTGGAAACTCTTGTTCGCTCTGGCGCAATCGACGTACTGGTTGTCGACTCCGTAGCAGCATTGGTTCCTCGCGCAGAGATCGAAGGCGACATGGGTGATTCTCACGTAGGTCTTCAAGCTCGTTTGATGTCTCAAGCTCTTCGTAAATTGACAGCAGCTGTGAACCGTTCAAACACTCTTGTTATCTTCATCAACCAACTTCGTATGAAAATCGGTGTGATGTTCGGTAACCCGGAAACTACTACTGGTGGTAACGCGTTGAAATTCTACTCTTCTGTTCGTTTGGATGTACGCCGTGTGGGCGCGATCAAAAATGGCGAAGATGTGACTGGTAACCGTACTGCAGTTAAAGTTGTGAAAAACAAAATGGCTCCTCCGTTCACTAAAGTTGAATTCGACTTGATGTACGGTGAAGGTATTTCTGAAGAAGGTGACTTGCTGGATTTGGCAGTGACTGCAAACATGGTTGAAAAATCTGGCGCATGGTTCTCCATCAATGGCGAGCGCATGGGTCAAGGCCGCGATGCTGCGAAAAACTTCCTGAAAGAGCACCCAGAATACATGACTGATCTTCGTACTAAGATCCTGGCTAAAAACGGTATCGGTAAACTTTTGATCGATGCTGAAGGTAACAACGATGGTGAAGACCATGAAGGTACAGAGCCAATGGAAATGCCAACTGAAGACGCAGCTCCGAAAAAAGAAAAAGTTAAAAAAGGCAAACACTAGTCAGCCTGAAAAACCCGCTCCCAAAGAGCGGGTTTTTTTTATCTCCGAACCTAGCCTGAAGTCTGGCTCTCGAATTGAGGCATTTTTCCGATAAGTAGGGCATGCGAAAGTATGTCGAAGGCAAAATATTCAAAGACGAATTAGAGCTGTGGTTCTTTCTTCAGGATCTAAAAGGTAAGAAGTTGGGAGTTCCCGACGGTCATTACTGCATCGAGTTTTTGGATAAGCCTGAGGGGCTTCGTTTTCGGATGATGTTGAGATTTGCAGAGATGCGCACGATCGGACGTGTCCTATGGACTCGACCGATGGAACCTCGTTTTTATTTTTATGTGAAAAACGATGAAGTTTTTTGTATGGGAGTAGAATCCCGATACTTACATGCGCGTGAAGAGATACTGGACGGACGCTGGCAGCTGGTAGAGTACTGTGATGTTCTTTCACCTGCTGAGGGGCCGGAAATGTATTTTACTCCAGAGGCCTACGCAAAGGCATGTGATGCCCTAGTTGAAGCTCTTATAATGCAAACTAAAAAAGTCTCCTAGAATTTGACCCCACTGAAAGTATTTTTGGTTTCGCGGGTATTTTTTCAGATCAGGGTTTTTCTGAAGAGAGTCGATTAAGTATCTTAGCGGCCCAAAAGCTGCCTCTTCCATAACCTTGTTGTAAGTAAGAGACTGATCTTCGTTTAACTGAAACAATTGGATGGACGTTACTTGTTGAAGTTCCGTCTTCGAACAGAAATAGAAGCCATCTTCGGTCGCTCGAAACCAAGGTTCCCCAACAAGATCCAAAAAAGTACTGTTTTGCAGAATCTGATAAAGACGATGGCAACATTTGGTGTTTTCGATTTCTTGAAATTCCATAAATCATTTTCTCTGAAAGATTGATGCCGCCGTCGCTTGGGTTTGAATAGGCTGGCGTTTCCGCGTTCCGGAGCATTGGGAAGCGCGAATGAGACTTAAATCGCATCTGCGCGAAAGAAGCTTTCATCCCGCCATTTCATCCATACTGGGAACAATACAAAATTAAAAACGGTAAAATTCATTTCGATTAAGAGAACTTCTTATGGTGGGAAGTTGGTTATTGCCTCCCAAAAGTATATCGAAATGAATGATAAGCCAGATTCAGGACAGATGCTTCCATCAATATTAATGTGGCCCGTGTGCAGGAAATCTTGGAGGAGAAAAGTCTAATGAATGCATTGAACAAAGTTTCAGCATTGGTGATTTAGCATGAGCGAACAAGGTGATCTTCGTCCCATGCCTTGGCCTTGGTAATATTTCGTATAGTCATCCTTAAGTAAAATTGGATGGCTACACCGTTATTTCATTGCGCCTAACTTGCAGTTTGGCTTAGCTTGGAGCAATGAAAAGCTGTTTTTTTGGAGTCATCTTAGTTCTAATCTCGATGTCAGTCGGCGCGACTACTTTGGAATCGCGCAAGACTGTGAATGTCGGGGCTTATGGTTTTGCTCCTTACTATGATTTGGAAAAAGGACGCGGAATTATCAATGACGTTCTAAAGCAGCTCAATGAAATGCAGAATGATTTTACATTTCAAGTCGTGGAAACTCCCAGTCGTCGTCGCTATCAAAGTTTTACCGAGCGAAAAGTGGACATGTACTTTTTCGAAGATCCTAAGTGGAGCTGGAAAGGCATTGAACATTACTCCCTGCCGCTAAAGGTGGATGACGCCGAAGTCTACATAGCTCACCGAAAAAAAGCGAAAGATCAAAACTACTTTCAGAGTCTAAATGGAAAAAGCATCGCTGGAATTGTCGGTTATCACTACAAGTTCGCCAATTTCAATCCTGACGAAGCCTCCTTAAGAGCGAAGTTCAATATTATTCTGGTAACTCATAATCAGGCGACAGTGCGCATGGTGCTGAATAACCGCGTGGATATCGGGGTTGTGCCTCGGTCGTACATTAGGCAGTATTTGCGGGATAATCCCGATCGTTATGATGAGGTGTTAATCAGTGATAAGGTGGATCATAACTATGATCTTAGACTTATTGCGAACCCGAAGGCAGTCATCACTAAGGAGCGGCTGTCCAAGTTGGTTGAAAGCCTGGTGAAGAAGGCCTCTTATAAGGATTTGTTTTAAAAAAAAGCTCCGGATATTCGGAGCTTTTTTTGTTTGAATTAGCGAGCGAATGTTCCGTACAAGTAAGTCGGATCTTGCACCCAGGTGCACTGTTCGTAAGGTGGACGGTGGTGGTCGCCAGGATACCAGCGGCAATCGCGACGTTGACGCATTTCGCGCAGGATTGAAACTTTAAGTGTTGTGACACCCTTGTTTTCTTTAAAATCAATGTACATGCGGCGGCCTTGAACCATCAAAGAACAGCGACCGGAATTGAAATCAAATTCAATGGCATCTACTTTAGGATTGGATTTTTTTCCAGTGATGTAGACTGTTCTCAAGTTGCCGAAGTTTGACTGGCAGTTGTTGTTCAGGATGTCAGTGCCCATTTCATTACGGAACGACATGACAGGTTTGTTACCTTCAAAATTCAAAATCAATTCGCCAGCAACTCCGTTAAATCGACCGGAGTAAATTCCTTCATACTTTTTCGCTTTTGAAAGATAGGCGCTTGGTACGCGGCCATCTTTGATTTCAACAGTCTTGCATCCTACGGCTGCGAACAGCATTAAGCTGGCAACCAATATTTTAAAGAACGTCATTAATACCCCCTGCGAAAATGAATAAATCACAGGCACTGTTAGAGAGCAAAGGGTATTCGGATTTGCGAGTTAGAAATGCGAAATGCGCAAATACAAGGGGACCTGAGTTGCCCGTAATAAGGACCAAGAAGAAAATAGGGGCATTAATGTTAACCAAAAAAAGGAGAACTAAATGAAAACAGTAATGATTGCTGTAATGCTAATGGGCGGCGCTGCATGGGCCCAAATGCCCGACACGTCCAAAATGATGGATCAGGCAAAAAATAAGGCTGCAGATGTAATGGCGGCTTGTAAAGAGGATAAGATCAAGTTCTGTGACAAGGTCACTGAAATGAATGCCATCAAAGAGTGCCTTAAGAAGAACAAAGATGGACTGACGGCAGGTTGCAAGTCGTCTCTGGGAATCAAATAAAAAAACCCGCTCGAAAGAGCGGGTTTTTAGTTTCAGGAACCTGTGAAAATTATTTGTTCAGAGCAATCTTTTGTCTTCCCACCAGGCCACTGGATTTCTTGGGAGATGATGCACGCACCACCCGAGACATACCGGCCTGATAGGGGCTTAGGCTGGATACTTTTTTTGCTTTGGACTTTGAAACCTTAATAGTCATCATTTCAAGCACCAATGGCTGCTTTCCTTCTGCGTAAACTGGAACAGCTGGTGTTTCAGGGGCTGCTGGGACTTCAACTGGTTTTTGAGCTGCAATCTTTCTTGCCGGAACTTCTTTGCTGACGGGGGCTTTCGCGACTATGGCAGGCTTAACTGCTTTACGAGGTACCTTGTTGATTGTAACCATTTTTGGATTCTTCGCGATGACCGGCTTAGCTAATGAAGCCGGCATACGTTTTTGCGTAGGATCCACATATGTTTTTACCAATAATGGTTGAGTGTTGGTAGTCGCACCTTTAGCAGCAGGAGCATTGTAAACCACGCGGCGAGCGGGATAGATACTCCACGTTTTTACCACGCGCTTTTGCTTCTTATAGCCAGGCTCGGCCTTAAGAGTCACTTTAAGATCATTGGATGAAGATGATGTTCCCTGAGCGGATGCGCAGAGTGGTGAAAGTGCCAGAAGTATCAAAACGATGCTATGTCTCATTTGAAGAACCTCAACCATGGAAATCTATAAACGAATATGCAAGGCAAATGCCGTCTATAAACTAATCAGGTGTCAATGAAGGCATATAGTTGGCGAAGGATTGGACACTGTCTAATATAAGTTAGGCAGTCAAAGTGATCCATCCATTTTGAGTCAACAGAGGTGGTGTCATTCATATTTGTCGCCGTGTTTCCCAGGAAAAGTCGGAGTCAAAATGTCCCTGTTATTTTCTGACATTTGCGCCAGATCCATCACGTTGCTGAATGGATATTTGAATGCTTGGCAAAGTATTTGTATATGGGATCTTCGCGAGTTATTTAACACCACTGAATCCGGGGGGATTTAATATGAAAAAGTTTGTTACGTTGTTTATGGTTCTGGCTTTTGTTTCCACTTCATTCGCGGGTCGCGGCCATGGGCGCGGCGGTCACGGCGGTCATCATGGTGGCGGACACCACGGTGGTGGTCATCACGGTCCTCCTCCACGTCATGGTGGCGGCAGTGACGATGCGGGTTTGATTGCAGCGATCTTCTTGTCTGTGTCTGGCGTTTTGTTGACGTCTTCCACAGCTTGCGACAGCTCTCAATCTTGTGCATACAAACAGATTATCGCTGACTCCAAGGATGATGCAGCTCTTTACATCGCAACTGAAGGTGACATGAAGGGCGTAAAATTGGTTCGCTCTTTGGAACTTCTGCGCAACCTGGCGCCAGAAGTAGAGAGCTCCGATATGGAGCTCGCTGAAGAAATCATCAACTGGTAATTTTCAGTTTAGAAAGTCAAACGTATGCCCACGGTCACATCGATCTGGGCATACCCTTTTAGATCTCTTTTTGACTGATTTAGCATACTGCTAAGCTCTGCCGTTCCAATGATCTCCGTTGATTCGTTTACTGCAGAACGCATTCCGGCCGCTGCCGACAGCAATTCTGTGCCAGCAAAAGTTCCGTTCGTGTTGCCCTCAGCATAAGTAATATCCTGATGGTTAAGATAATTAAGTGAAAAATTTAAATTAAGATCACCGGTTAATTCCGCAAAAATACTTGCACCAAACTCATCACCACCTTTTGAATCGTAATCAGTGGTGGTTCCGCTGGAATTGATCTCAACTTTTCCTTCCGCTTTCTTTTGGTAAGTCGTCAATGCGCCCAATTCCAAAGTGCCTACAGGAACAACAATCCCCAATGTTCCGATCAGAGCTCTTTGTCCTTCGGATGTTGAGGCGTCCACAGTGTTACCGCTGGATTCCAGTTTTAAAGGTCCTACCGGAAGTGAGAAGCCGCCATGGAAAAATAGAGTGGGTGTGCCCAGGCTATAATTTCCCTTATAGAGGAAGGTCACGTTCTCAAGTCCTTTTTCTTTAGTATCCTGATCAGGATTCCCGGATTTTTTCACCTTCGTGCCTTGCGCGAAGTAATTGGTAGAAACACCAATCGCATTGTTCTCGATGAAACCATAATAATAAGAAAGACCAAGGCCAAATCCGACACCGGCAACATCAGAGTCGTCTTCTCGAGAGGCCGAAAGTACCTGTAAACCGGCCTGCCCGATGAATTCGCTTTTGTCTGTCTCGGGGATAAGATTTTGTTGAGTGATTGTGACGGCGGAAGCTGTGGCAGATAACAATGTTGCAAATGCAAAGCTAAGAAGTTTCACTTGGGAATCCTTTCCGTAAGATTCCCCTAGTAAATCATTTGATGGGACTAAGAGGCAATTTTCTTTTCAGCGTGGTCCAAGATGGCCTGGGTTCTTAAGTACTCATTGTACCGCGGATTGCCCTCGTGATCTTCATACACTTCCGTCCACGAACGGCCCGCAGTATAAACCACGGTGGCATAAAGTTCTTTACTGCCAAATGAAAACAAATTTTCTTTACCAGTAGAGTCGACTCCGCAAAAGGTGTCGTAATCAGGGTACTTGGCGATGAAGTCCTGGGTGTGATCGTGATTTACGCCCTGTAATTTATCATCCACCACGAACTCATTGTCTGAAATTCTGGTGAAGTGAAAGATCGTAAAGGTTTGTGGAGTGAAATCCTCGAAGCGAATCTCGGATCTTACTTTGCCATAAAGTTCGAACACATTTTTTGCTTTTATGATTTGTCCCGTTTTCATGTAGGACTTATCGGTTCTCTGGACCACGGTCTAGAGTGAAATTTGAAAGATTCAGATTGTGTCGAAATTTTGGACGAAATGGAACTCAGATTTAAATAATAAAAAACCCGCTCGAGGGGCGAGCGGGTTTTTTGGGGATTCAATAATCTATTTAAAGACTAGTGATTCAATTGAGCGCAAGTAGAGTAGTTGTAACCTTGAGCTACGCACTCGTTGATTGCCGCGTTAGATTTGTAAGAACGTGGGCAAAGAGAAGCTGCGCGAGAGTAGTCATAACCAGTTTCAGCCATGATAGCGCTTACGTTACAAGTAGCAGTAGTGCTTTTTGTACAAAGAGCTTTTGCTTGATCCAAGAAGTAACCTTGTTGAAGTTTGCTAGTGATACAAGCGTTTGTAGAAGTTGCGAAAGCTGGAGCTGCTGCGAAGATAGAAAGAGCGATAACTAGTGATTTCATTTTATTCCCTTTCGAAGGAAGTTTTTTAAACGTTAATTTCGATGGACAAGGTTTCGTTTATTATCGCTTTTTAGTCAATACGGTGAAGTCACTATCCCTTCACCAGGGCTGTGAACGGGCTTTCACAAGGTTTGTGAAAGCCCTGTGAAACAAGGGCTTAAATGGCTGATTTTACTTTTGTGTCAGGGCCATTTGAATGTCTTCGAAAAGGTCCTTGGGTTCATCTTTCGGGGCAAATCTTTTTATTACATTGCCGTCCTTCCCAATAAGAAATTTTGTAAAGTTCCACTTGATCATCTCTGTTCCCAGGATTCCGGGCGCTGATGCTTTCATCCATTTGTATAGGGGAGCTGCCTCTCCGCCATTGACATCCACCTTGCCCATCACCGGAAACTGCACTCCATAATTAAGAGAACAGAATTGTTGGATGTCTTCATTGCTACCAGGCTCCTGCGAGCCGAACTGATTGCAGGGGAATCCTAGAACTACAAAGCCCTGATCTTTGAACTTTTCATACAACTCCTCCAGGCCTTTATACTGAGGGGTGAACCCGCATTTACTGGCGACATTGACCACCAAGACCACCTGGTCTTTGTATTTTTCCAAAGAGACGTCGCGGCCTGCGAAGTCTTTGACTGTGAAAGACGGAAGAGTTTGTTCCATTAGATTCTCCTGTTGCTGGATGGAAGTGGAGCCTTTTCAAACCTATTAGAGAACAGTTTTTGGTATGTTTCAATTTGAGATTTTCCAAGTGAATGGCGCTTCCATTTTCGTCAAGTTAAACCCTTGTGATGCCGATAGGTTATCTATGGGAATGCATATCTTTTTTCGTGCCTTTTTAATGATGTTGTTTATGGTTGCACAAGCTGTAGTGGCGGAGGCTGCATATACAAGATCTGACTGTAACGGAGATTGCAGCAGCGGATATTCCTGTAAATCCGTTGGATCAGGATATTATTCCTGCCAAGCCAACCCCGCTTCCAAAGCCAGTGGTTTATCTGCTTCTGTGTGTTCTGTTCAATTTCAAAAACTGATGACTCAATGTCAAAGTCAGATTTCGTCAACGGATTCAAACTGTGAAGAGAAAAATAATCAAGGTATGTCGGATGTGACCAGCATGGCGGGGCAGATTGCTTTGGCTTATGGTGCGCAATCTGCGGCCAGCATTCAGGCATCCTGTTCCAGTGCCGCAGCATTGACTGCGGCTGCGAACGGAGCGCTGGCAGCATATCGTTTAACTTGCTCAAGCGCGATTAAGGATTGTGTGTCCACTTGTGACTCGGCAATTTCATATCTGCAAACAACGCCGTCCTGTCAGACGGATCAAGCGTCCTTCTCTTCAATGATGGGGCAGGCGAGATCTACGCGGAATCAGTGTAACAACTATACTGCAAAAGTGAACGAGGCGCAGTCGGCGATGAATAACATTGCGCAAACTGCAGCCAATGCCACTCAGTGTGCATCCTTGACGTCGGCGGATGGTTCAACTCCATCGATCGAAATTTGTAAGGCCAACCCGACAATGCCGGGTTGTGCGAATGTTCTGATGGACTGTAGCAATCCTTCCATGGCTTCAAATAAAGTTTGTATCTGTTCGAAGAATTCAAGCGATCCAGCGTGCTTGGGGACGGCCAGCATTTCAGGCGGGGATTCACCTGGATTGGTTGGGACAGATCCGACAGGCCGCTTGAGCAACACCGCCGGGGGCGATGAATTTGGTGGCGATCTATTTGGAACTCCAGAAATCCAACAAGCGGAATTGCCATCAGGTGGTGGCGAGCAAGGCTTGGATGGTAAACAAGGCGGCGGTGTTGCCTTTGGAGGTTCTTCTGGTGGTGGAGCTGGCTCCGGTGCTGGCGGTGGTTCTGGTGATGGCGCCGCAGAGCCAAATGGTTCAGCTGTGAATGCGGGTTACTATGGTTCCGGTGGCGGCGGAGGTTTCGGTGGCGGTGGTTCTGGTGGTGACGGACGCGGTGGTGGATTGTTGAATTCTGCTGCTAATGCGCTGGCTGCCAAGGGTGGACCTGATCTTCGCCAATTCCTGCCGGGAGGTAAGCTCGGGCCTCAAGCGCGTGGTCTTGCTGGGGCAACGGGCCCAGACGGAATCACCGGACCCAACTCTGATATTTGGAAGAAAATCCAAAACAGATATCAGGTCATGCAGCCTTCTTTGCTTCCTTAAATAAGAGTGTGCAGGGCTTCCACAGTTTGTTTTCTGGTGGAGGCATCGATCACAACAGTCACGCTCATCGCACTCATTATAAGTTTATGCGCCTGAAGTTGGGCCTTATCCATTTTTTCCAAAACTTGCTGAGGAATTTCAGGAGATGTTGCGCCTGTGCAGGTCAGTGTCACTGTCGAGTAATCCTGAGGATGCAAAGTGAAGTTCTTTTGGCTTTGCAATTCACGTTTAACAGCTCCCATGATTTCCTGCGGTCCGGTCAGCAGGATTTCCGCATGATCTTTGTTAATTTCACAATGCAATAGCTGAGGGAAAGCGATTTGCTTTTCTTCGAATAAGTCTTGAAGTTGCTTTAAGGCCTTGGCCGTATTTTTTTCCTGGGATCTGATTTCCAGAACTGTTTCGTGGGAATTCAAGGAAAGGGCTTTGCAGGACTCGAACATATTCAATCCTTTTTTGACAAGTGTGCCGTCAGAAGTTTTATTTGAAGCAGGGCCGATGTACAAAGTGACATCGCGGACTTTTGCCAGTTCCACCGAGCGATAATGCAGAACTTTGGCACCCCAGAAAGTCATTTCCATCAATTGATCATAATTCAGTTCCTGCAAGGGTTTTGCAGTCTTGACGATGTTTGGATCTGCGGAAAAAACCGCCGGAACGTCTTTTAGAATTTCACAGCGTTCAGCATTGAAGGCAGCCGCCATTGCAACCGCGGAAGTATCAGAACCACCGCGACCTAACGTGGTGATTTCCTTGGTTGTCGGAGAGACGCCCTGAAAGCCAGCAAGAATTACGACCTTTTCGGATTTAAGCGCCTCTTCAACACGGAAAGCTTTAACGTCTTTGATGAAAGCATTGACGTGGGAGTCATCCGTAAAAATACCGGCCTGGCTGCCGGTAAAGCTGATGGCTTTGCAGCCCTGATCGTTCAGTGCCATTGAAACCAAGGACATACTGATACGTTCGCCGACAGTTAGAAGCATATCCATTTCTCGACGCTGAGGATGTGCAGAAACCTGACTGGCTAAATCAATAAGCGAGTTCGTGGTTTTTCCCATGGCGCTGACCACGACAATCAGGGAATTGTCTTTGGCCTGTTTTGCCACGCGCGCAGATACTGCTTTGATCTTTTCCGGATCAGCAAGTGTAGCTCCGCCGTATTTTTGCACGATAAGGGGTTTCATAGCTGCAACCTCAACAGTTGATTCTAATAAACGAATTGAGAGCGGTTTGCAAAGCTGGATGTCATAGTCGAAGCCCCTTTCGGAACACGAATGGCATGCTTGGCAACCTGTCGAGGAATGTATCCTAGATACAGCTCAGCATTCAAATCTTTTAGTGATTTTCTTGTGACACCCAGGTGATCTGCAAGTGTATTGAGTTCGGTGCCGCCAGGAACAAAGACTGTTTCGTACTCAAGGGGATCCATTTTTTCCAAATCACGGAAGCCATAAAGGTTCGGTGCTTTCGAAATTAACATCGCTGCAAGGATCTTCGGAACATACTCCTGAGTTTCAACAGGAAGTGCGGAAAGTTTAATGAGCGTCCAGTAATCCTTGGTTCCATACTTCTTGATCTGACGACGAAGTCCGTTTTCGCCCATGTTGTAGCTTGCTGCCACCAGGTACCATGATCCGAACTCTTCATAGAGGTCTTTCATGTACTTGATCGCGGCCGTGGTACTTTTGTGCAAATCACGACGCTCATCAAGCCACCAGTTTTTATTAAGTCCGTAACGTACACCCGTGGGTTCAATGAATTGCCACGGTCCGACGGCAGCAGCGGTACTGACAGCGTTCGGGGAAAAGCCACTTTCGATCATCACCATATAGGCAAGGTCTGTTGGCATGTTGGCTTTTTTTAGTTCAGCCTGAATGAAAGGCATGAACTTGTAAGATCTTTGCAACCACTCGCGAAACCACTTGTTACCTTTGACCTGATAGTAGGAAACCCATTTGCTGACTTGCTTGTTATAGGTTACCGGCAAATCAAAGATCAGATTGTCTGATTGAACGTGGGTCGAGCGTGCCGTAAGAGTTTTTAGTTTCTCTTTCAGAGTCAGCGCGTTGGGTTGCGCTGCAATTGGATTTGCCGGCGCCGCGGGAGTTGCCGCTTTGGGATTGGGATTTGCGAATGCAGTGGCAGACGCATGAACTATGATAAAAGCAGCGAGCAACGTTCTTCTCATAGAATCTATTATGAAGTCGATTCTTTGACACTGTCGACAAAGAACTGCCAGTGATGTGACACCATCGACGAAGGTCCCTGAGTCGGTCAAATCGCAAAAAACTTGAGTCCATAAATTTTCACCACGACAGAAGTCCAGTAGGGAGAAGTTTTCCCAGACCAAGATCGGTCCTGTCAAAAGCTGGCATATACCTTGCTGCTCAACAGAGTGAGGGAGATCTAATGAGTGTAAAAGGCGTCTATACTGCACTGAGTGGAGCGATGGCTCAAAGTACAAAGCTGGATACGATCGCCAATAATCTGGCGAACGTGAACACGCCTGCGTTCAAGCGGGATCAGCAGCTTTTCCAGGAATACCTGACTGCCAATGAAAAGCCTCCTGAAGTCATTCAGATCCCCCGTGATGTGGCTTCCATTGAAAGCTTTTATAATATGCAAGGTGGCGACAAAAGTTATGTCGACACAAAAGGGACGTTTACAGACTTCTCTCAAGGTGGCTTAAAACCCACAGGTAACACATTTGACGTGGCTATTGATGGCAAAGGTTTCTTTGAAGTCGCCACTCCAGGTGGTGTGAAGCTGACTCGTGCCGGAAACTTTTCTTTGGATGGCAATGGTCAGTTGGTTACTAAGGATGGACATCCCGTATTAAGAGCAGATGCTGCCGGTGGTGCAGATCCTGCGTCGCGTGTATTTCGCTTTGAGCCCAACGGTGGGGCTGTGAATATTGCTGACAACGGTGATGTATTTCAAGGTGCCAATAATCTGGGGAAGCTTTCATTGGTGAATGTGACCAATCCGGATTCTTTGCAAAAAATGGGAAGTTCCCTATACGGCTTTAAACCCAATATGAATGCGGAAGTGACTAATATTGCAAATCCAAGTGTTCGTCAGGGGTTTGTTGAGGCTTCCAACGTCAACGTGGTTCAGGAAATGACGGATATGATTCAGACCAATCGTGTGTTTGAAAGCACGCAAAAAGCGATCTCGGTCTATGACCAGATGGCCGAGAAAATGGTCAATGTTGTGGGTAAGGTTTCGCCTTAGCGAAACCTAGAAAATAGAAATTAGAAATTAGAAGTTTAAGAATTGAAGTTTGAGGGGGAATTAGATGATTAAGAGTTTGAATACAGCGGCTACGGGGATGGCGGCACAACAGACCAATATGGATGTTATTGCCAATAATATTGCCAACTCCTCGACGACGGGTTTTAAGAAGTCACGTGCTGAATTCGAAGATCTAATGTATCAAACTCAAAAAGAGCCGGGTGCGGCTACGGGCATGAATGCGGTTTCACCAAACGGTGTGCAAACTGGTTTGGGTGTTCGCACGGCAGCTATCCAAAAAGATTTTGATTACGGTTCTGCTCAGGTCACTAAGAATCCATTCGACATTCAGGTTGAAGGCGCAGGATTTTTCCGTGTGATGACTCCGGATGGAGATGTGGCTTACACGCGAGATGGTTCTTTCAAAAAAGATCCGACAGGTCGCTTGGTCGACAAGAATGGCAACACTTTGCAGCCCGAGATCACAATTCCAGCGAACTCTTCAGGGGTGGAAATCACTCCGAATGGTGAAGTGCGCTCTGTTTCAGGAAATGAGCCACCTCAGGTGGTGGGCAATATCGATTTAACAAACTTCGTAAATCCAGCGGGTCTGAAAGCTATGGGTAAAAATCTGTTCATTCAGTCTCCGGCAAGTGGTCAGCCTGTGACCTCGCGCCCGGGTTTGAATGGGACGGGATATCTGGCGCAAGGACAGCTTGAATCCAGTAACGTCAATATCGTGGACGAGATGGTGAACATGATCACCGCTCAGCGTGCCTACGAAACTAACTCCAAAGTGATTCAAGCTTCAGATCAGATGCTTCAATCCATTAACAACTTGAGATAATAACTGATGAAGTTATTTGCTGTTCTACTTTTACTGAGCGGATCTCAATCCTTCGCAAGGCCTGAGGTCTCTATTCCGGCAACTGTCGAGGTTTCCCAGCGTCCTTTGTTGCGATTGGGGGATGTAGCGGTTGTGAAGGGTGCGAGTCCGTCTTTGATGAATAGACTTGATGCCATTGTCATTCGCGAAGATGCCCGTGAGCTTTTGATTTCTCAAAAACTTGAATCCAAAGAGGTTTTGAAGATATTAAAAGCCGAGATGGAGAGCGATGAAGAGATTCGCGCTGCGAAGCCATCTTTTAGAATTCCAAGTCAGGTGAAGGTGGAGTTCGCAAAAACTCCAATGTCCCGTGAAGAAGTTCAGCGTAAGATCACCAATCATTTGGCGGCACGCTGTAATGAATGTGAATACAATATAGTTATACAGTCGACTCCGACTCCTGTGAGCCGGACTTGGGATTTGGATTTGTCGCAGCTTGGCGCCAAAGGTGGATTCCTATTGCCGGTCCGCGACGGGGACTCACGTCAAATTAAATGGGTTTCGGGCACAATTCGTGTTTCGAAATTAACCCCTGTAACCAGAAGATTGATCTCACAAGGTGAGAGGGTCACGGCCCAGGATCTTCAAATGCAAATGGTGGATGTCACCTTTGCCAAAGACAGCGGTCTTAGAATTGAAGATGCCAACGGCCAGATGGCCGCTCGCGCACTTCCCGTCGGAACTCCAGTATGGGCTTCCGATCTTCAACGTGAACCGGCAGCTAAGAGGGGACAGATTGTAAAAGCCATCATTGGCGACGACAGTTTTGAGATCTCTGCCAATGTCCAAGCAGAGGACACTGGTTTCGTCGGTGATGCTATTAAAGTTAAAAATCTGGACACTCAAAAAGTTCTGTCTGCGGTTATCATTGAAAAAGGCGTGGTGAAGTTACAATGATGAATAACGGTAAAACCCCATTTATTAAATTTACTGCTGTGGTAGCGATTTTTACAGCGATGATCCTGGCGACAGGTTGTGCGACTGTGAATGACTTTGTCAGCTCTTTGAAAGGTGACAAGGAAGAAGTTCAGCCTCTTGAGCAAATCAGTAAGGCTCCGCGCTATTCTGATTCCACGAACCTGCGTGTGCCGACAGACCGTCAGTACAAACGCATGACCAAGAATCGTATGGAAGATGAATCCGAACTTCAATCAAATGCAGGTTCTGCGTGGGTGATGGAAGGACAGGGCGCTTATCTTTTTGCACAAAATAAAATGCGTCGTGAAGGCGATATGGTGAATGTGAAGTTGGATGGCTCTGCGCAAAAGCAGGTCGAAACCAAAGTCAGCGTTATCAAAGATCTTCTAAAACAATTGGAAGAGCAGGAAAAAGGTACACAAGCCCCATTGGGTAATGGCCTGGCTGCAAATGCTGATGGTGGCAGAACACCGGCTGCGGCAGTGCCGGCGACGCCTGCGCCTGCAGCGGATAAAGAGAAAGACGCGTTGGCGGATGTTCAGAATATCCCATCCAAGATTGTTGAAAAACTTGCGGATGGAAATTACCGCGTGAAAGGCCAACAGCCCTTCATGATCGGCAAACGTGAATACAAAGTGATCCTGACTGGATTGTTGCGTCCCGAGGACTTCAATGACGAGGGCATCACTTCGGCAAAACTACTTGATCCTCAGTATGATGTCGTAAGCATCAGAAGGAACACCACAAATGAATAAGCTATTTAAAACTCTTTCATTAGGAATGCTGTTGTTGCTGGTTTCAGCAGAAGTGGCACAGGCAGCTCGTTTGAAAGACATCGCCTCCATTCGCGGAGTGCGCGAAAACCAATTGATTGGTTACGGTATCGTTGTGGGCCTTAAGGGCACAGGTGACGGTAAAAATGAATTCATGAGCAAATCCATGGTGCGCATGTTTGATAAGCTTGGAGTGAAACTTGAGAACCAGGATTTCACCAGCAAAAACGTGGCAGCGGTGATTATCACGGCAACTATGCCGGCATTTGGTAAGTCCGGCAATCCGATTGATATCACGGTGAGTGCGATTGGCGATGCCTCGTCACTGGCTGGTGGGACACTGTTGCAGTCTCCATTGCGTGCTGCCAATGACGAAGTCTATGCGGTTGCACAGGGCTCCATCATCATCGGTGGTGATCCCAAGGATGCGCATCTGACTTCAGGCAGAATTCCGAATGGCGCAATCATCGAGCGCGATATGACCGCGGACTTTGCGACTCGCAAGATGTATCGTCTGACATTGATTAATCCGGATTTTACAACTGCAGCGCGCTCAGTGCTGACCATCAACAAAGAGCTGGGTGGTCACTATGCCTCAGCAAAGGATGGCGGTACGATTGATATTATCACGCCATTTGCCTATGAAAATCGCGGTGTCGAATTGCTGGCGACGATTGAGTCCATCGACATCAATCCGGATATGAAAGCACGTGTTGTGGTGAATGAAAAAACCGGCACGATTGTTATTGGTGACAAGGTCAAGATCTCAAAAGTTGCTATCTCTCATGGTTCACTGGCGGTGAAAGTGAGCGATGGCAAAAAAGGAACTGTCGATGAAAAGGTGGCAGTTCTTGAATCAGGTGTCAGCGTTGGAGAGTTAGTGCAGGCTTTGAACAAGATGGGCGTCACGCCTAAAGACCTGATAACTATACTTCAGTCCATCAAAGCAGCAGGGGCTTTGCATGGAGAACTCGACGTACTATGAAATTTTTGTTTCATAATGACGCACCTTTTAATAAACTTAATTTATATGTCTTGAACACATGGAAGTGTTTAAGGCGCGGGGAGGGTGAGGAAGAGATCGCGAACCATGGATGGTCAAGAGTCAAAGTTTTCTCGCAGGAAACAGAAGCAAACGATCAGCAAAGTCACGGAGTGACTGAATTGAGCCGAAGCTACACTCTAAAGAGTCAAGTGCAGGATGCACATGATTCTCCGACTCAACTCCCCTTTTTTTCTTCCTCTTTTTTGTTCGACATTTCTACAGGTAACGACGACGGATTGACGAAGGTGGGCTCCCAGCGGAGCTTTTCTCTTCGGACAGTCCTCGCTCATGACGGTTCAATTCACTTAGTATGATGAGTGGTTCGATGTTTTCTTTTCTTTCTTCTTTTTCCACATTGCTGCGGAACTTGATAAAAGCTCCGCTGGGAGCCCACCTTCGTCAATCCTCGTGTTCGGAGAAATCCGACAGAATTGAGGTGCCAGTGGCTTCGGGTAATTATCTTCTTCCTTTTGTTCCGGTTAAGTATGTTGCTGGCTTCGCATTGGTTTTGGTTGCCTCGATTGCTTCGCAATCTTGGGCGGAGATGGTGGAAGTGCCTTCTCGGGTCATGGGGCGGCCTAAGCAGAAGCCGGCTGATGAGAAGCTTCGGGATGTTTCTAAGATGTATGAGAAGCATTTCTTGGGTGAGATGATGAAGGCTATGCGATCCACTGTTCATGAGAGTGGGTTTATTCAGGTTAATCAGGCTGAGAAGATTTTTCGGGAGCAGCTTGATGGTGAGTATGTTGATAAGTGGAGTGAGAAGGGTGGCATTGGTCTTTCTAATTTGATTTATGATCAGTTGGTGGATCGTTATGGTGCGCAACTTGGAATTAAGAAAAATCAGTTGAAGCCTATGGGGCCTTTGGCTCTGAATGAAAAAAGTAATTTTACTGCTCATCAATTTCGTCATCCTGGTCGCAGTGCAGATTCTATGTCGTATCGCATTTCGCGCACAGCGCCTCCAGTTGCTGGGGCACAAGCTGTTCAGGCTGATGAAAATCAAGTGAAAGCCCCTTGGGGCGGGACTTTGCGGGCTGTGCGTAACTTGGTGGATAACCAAACTATGGTGGAAATCGAGCACGACAATGGTCTAAAAAGTCAGGTCGTTTTTAAAGGACAAATGTCTCAAATTGAGACAGGTAAAAAGGTGCAAGCTGGCGAGACCCTTGGCATTTTGAGCTCAGACGCGAAAAGCTTGTATTGGACCGTAGAGCCAGACCATTCGACAGGACCACAAACTGTCTCAGAATGATTTGGTAGAAATGTCTCGTTATGGTACTATGTTAAGAATAGAAAGAGTGTTTTATAACACTCACGGACTCTGAAAAATCAGAGTAAGAAAGAGGAGCTGTCGATGAAAATTACGCACAATAAAGTAGGTCAAAATTTGAACCTTACTGATGCTGGTAAATCCGACAAAGCTGCAGGCGTAGCAGGAAATGCTGCAAGCAAAATTAACAATGCAAAAGCTGATGCATTGACTGAAGCACAAGCACAAAATGAATCCACGAAAGTGGAATTGTCTCCTCGTGCACAAGAAGCGAAACGCATCAAGGAGCTGGCAATGAACACTCCGGATGTTGATGAAGCAAAAGTTGCGAAGTTCCGCGATATGATCGACAAAGGAACTTACAAAGTTGATGCGAAATCAATCGCAGACCGCATGGTTGATGAACACCTGAAATTCTAATTTAGATACTCACAGTGTTGGGGAGTGACACGATAACACACTCCCACCCTCAGCCAAGGATGACTGATGGGAATGTCCGCCGAAGCCTTTGGGCAGGAGGAGAGTTACAATGGACGTAGCCGTAGCAGAGAGAGCGTTTCAGAAGCTCGAAGCCAATCTTGAAGAACTCACTAAAATTTATCGCACACTTCTTGATCTTGTCCGAAAGGAAAAAGAGATCCTGATCCGTGCGGACCGTGAAGCGTTGGATGAAAACAACGCGATCAAGGAAGAATTGCTTTACAAATTGAGAGCACAGGATTCTTTGCGTTCCCGTTATGCCATGGACCTTGCAGGTATCGTGGGCGGTGACGTGGAAAATCCACGTTTGCTGGAATTGGCTCAGAAAATGGCTTTCAACCCAGTAGCGGCAGATCGCTTGCGCACGCAGCACGCGGCATTGGACATGTTGATCAAACGTATCACTGAGATCAATAAATCCAACGAAGAGCACGCGCAAACAGCTCTGAGCACCTTGAACGGCGCTTTGGATAATATTAAAGAAACTTTGTCCGGTAAAAAAACCTACGAAAAAAAGGGCGGCTACAAATCCGGCCCGCAGGTTTCCGGAAACTTCGTCAGCAAAGAAGCTTAACGAAGAAGGTGTTCACTCTGCCTGAGATTTGAGTGAGAAACGAACCAACCCCACGGATTGCCAGGATGGCGGTCTTTAGGAGACAGAATGTCGAAGATTTCGGCAATGATGGACACGGGTAAGCGATCGCTGATGAATTCTCAGACAGCGTTGCAAACTGTCGGTCATAACATCGCCAATAAATCCACGGAAGGTTTCTCTCGTCAAAGAGTGGAACTTCTTTCGAACGTCCCTATTGGTGAGGGTGGTTTGCAAATCGGTATGGGTGCCCGTGCCGGTGTCGTGACTCGTGTTAATAATCCCTGGTTAGAAAAACAAATTCAAAAAGAAGGCATGAGCATGGGGTATGAAGACTCCCGCGCGGATGCTCTTTCCCGTGTTGAGCAGGTTTATAACGAACAGAACAACAAGGGTTTGAATCAATACGTAACAGATTTTTTCAATGGTTTCCGTGAACTTTCCAATAATCCAGAGTCTTTGGCATCCCGTACAATGGTGCGCGAAGCGGCTGTGGGTATGACCAAGGACTTTTCGCGCGTGACTTCGCAATTGCGTGGTGTTCAGGAAGATCTGGATGCACAAATCAAAACGACTGTCGGCGAGATCAATGAGATCACAAAAGAGATCGCTGATCTAAATGAAAAAATTCAAACGGTGGAAGTGTCCAAGATTCCGGCCAATGACGAACGCGATCGTCGCGATCTTTTGCTAAAAAAGTTGGGTGATAAAATCGATATCACCTGGGCGGAAGGTAAAGACGGCATGGTATCCGTGACTTCGGGTCGTACAGCGATCCTGGTTTCTGGTACCTCCTCTTCGGAGCTAAGAGCCCGTCAGACAGACACTCGTGATCGCATGGAAGTCTTCTATCACGGAACTAGTACTCCGGCGAACGTGACAGAGCAGATCTCTGGCGGTCGTATCGGTGGTGCCTTGAATGTTCGTGACCAGGTGATCGAGGAACTTATCGAACACGTGGATAAGTTGGCCTACACCTTAACAACTGAAGTAAATAAAGCGCATATTGAGGGGTTTGACCGTCACGGTAAATCCGGCGTGCTGTTCTTTGAACAACCAAATGGTGTCAAAGGTGCGGCGACGAATATGGCGTTGAATAAAACAATTTTTAATGACGTATCAAAAATCGCGGCGGCCTCCCGTCCGGATGCTGCGGGTGATAATACGATCGCAAACGTGATTTCTTCATTGCAGTACAAGCAGGTGATGGATGGTAACACGGCGACGATGGACGACTATTACAACACGCAAGTGGGGCAAGTCGGAGCCATGGTTCAGCGGGCTATCAAATCGCAGGAATCACAAAAAAACGTTATTAATCAGTTAACGAATATCAGGGAATCCATCAGCGGTGTTTCTTTGGATGAAGAGACCACCAAGATGATTGAATTCCAAAAAACCTACGATGCATCTGCGCGTTTGATCAAAACAGCGGATGAGATGTTTGATACAGTACTTAGCTTGAAAAGGTTATAATAGATGAGAATCGCGGATAAAATGGCTTTCAATCAGGTGAACAAGAATCTGGGCAAGAATCGCTCAGATATGTCTGATTTGCAGAACCAGGCCGCTACTCAAAAGCGCATCAACAAACCTTCTGATGATCCTTTGGCGTCGGCGCGTGTACTTGCCGCTCGCACAGAAGAACATGGAAACTCCCAGTTCGTTAAAAATATCAATAACGCGAAATCCTTCCTGGAATTTTCGGATCAATCCTTGGGTGAGTTGTCCGATATCCTGGTTCGCGCCAAAGAACTTGCAGTCAGTCAGTCGAATGATGCCAGCGGTAATGCTGAAACACGCATGGTGACGGCTTCCGAGATCGAGCAGATTTACAATCAGGCTGTTCAAATCGGTAATCGTAAATTGGGCGAGCGCTTTGTCTTTGCTGGATATAAAACTCAAACAACTCCTTTTGATCACGCCGGAAACTATTACGGTGATGATGGGGATATGAAAGTTCAAACCCACAAGGACTCTTTCGTTGCCATGAATATTGCGGGCAGCAAGGTGTTCACGGGTCGTGGTTTGGATGGGGATGGGGTGGTTCGACCTCGTTACGAGACCCCAACCACTGTTGAAGACGTCAAAGAGTTCCAGAAGGAAGAAATTGAGCGCATTGAGAAGAATAAAGACATGGAGCGCAATTTCCTGATGACTCGCGGTCCCGCAAGTGAGTTCTCAGCCAGCAATAAGCATAAACAGGACCCGGTAACGGGGTCTCAAGGGGTGAACATTTTTAACATCCTTAGAGGCCTGGAAACCAGTCTTAGAGCCAATGACAAGGCGGGTGTACAGGAGTCCCTGGATTTGATGGATCAGGCGATTTCCCAAGTAGTTTTGGCCCGTTCCGAGGTTGGGTCCAGAGTTATGTCAGTAAATAACACGGTCGATTCCCTGCAAAAGGCGATCGTTGATAATAAAACGACAGCTTCGCAATTGGAAGATGCGGATGCTTTCCAGGTCATTTCCGATATCAATAAAACCGATAGCACCCTTAAGGCGACTCTCGAAACGTCGGGTAAGCTTATTCAACCAAGCCTCCTTGACTTTCTAAGATAAAAATAATACCTACAGTTCCGCTAAATTTTACCGATAACGACTGCAGCAAAAGGAGTTGTCATGCTGGTTCTCACACGGAAGTTGGGTGAAAGCATCGCTATCGATGATCATATCAAGATCAGAGTAGTACAAATCAAAGGGAAACAAGTCCGTTTAGGAATTGAAGCCCCTAAAGATACTAAGATTCACCGCGAAGAAGTATACGCCGCGATCCAAGATCAAAACGTGCAGAGTGCTGACGTTTCGGCTGATAAGACCCGTTCTGTCGCTAAGCTATTGAAGCCTTAACAGCCTCTTGGGGGATGTGCCGCTAAGTAGGCACTTCCTGCGTTGCTGCGTCGTCGCTGTACAGGTAGTACAGCTTCCTCCTTGCGCCTTGTAATTGCCTACTTATCGACCCATCTGTTTTGCGTTTTTTTGGCTGCCGCTTTCAGCGGGTCGCCTTTGTTGCGCGTCAAACTTACTGAATTGTATTGAGTCTCCCTGGATTTAGGTCCAGATTTATAGGAGTACTTACCCTAATTATATCCTGGCGTGTCTAAGATATGGGTAAGTCCGCTTGTTTAGAGGGGGAATTGAATGATCATTTCAACATCGAGATTCGGCCAAGTTGAGCTGAAACAAGAAGATGTTCTGACTTTTCCAGAAGGCCTTTTGGGTTTCGCGGATCTAAGAAAGTTCGTTCTTCTCGATGATCCTAGTGATGAGATCTTCGCATGGTTGCAAAGCTGTGAATCGGCGCAAATTGCTTTCCCTGTTCTTGAGCCTGAATTGTTTGCTCCAGCTTATAAAGCAAACCTTACTAAAGGTGACATGGAAGCGATCAAATTGACGGCAAACGACAAGCCTCGTTTCTTCTCTATCGTGACGATCCCTGATGATCCAACACAAATGACAGCTAACTTGAAAGCTCCAGTGGTAATCAATGTTACTGAAAGAATCGCACGTCAGTGCGTACTTCAAGATAACAACCTGGCGATCCGCGAGCCGATCTTCACGAAGTTGCAGCAACGTGTTGTGCAAAATCCTGCAGTGGCGATCAAGAATCAATCCACTGGTATTGATGTTGCGACAAAACTTACTGTTATCAGAGACGCTGAACTTTAAGATTTCTTCAAAAGTATTACATGGAACAGGCTTCAATCGAACAGATTGAGGCCTTTTTTATTACTGCGCGAAAAGCCTTTTCTCCTCGAGGAAGCGTGTTATCCTTATGTTCCCTCAGGAGGAATTTACCAGATGAAGTTTTGGGGTTCTTTGTTACTGCTTATTTGCAGTCTCATTCTTTCGGTGACGTTGCCAGCGATGGCGTCTCCGGTGCCTCATATTTCTTTGTTCTGGGAAGTGCAGAATTGGGAATCCGCTTTGGGAGTCGTCAGTGCAGCCACTGGCAATGACAAGTTCGAAAAAGGCAGCCGCGAAATTTTCAAATCTCAAAAAATTGATCTGACCCAGCCCTTTGCGAAATTGGAATTCGATGGCAATAAGATCCGCATGAGCGGACTTAACGAGCCCCTTATCATGGGTGAAACCGCTGCCGAGTTTTTATATCAGACAGTCAGCTTTACTTATAATCCCAAGAAAAGTGTGCGCACGAATTTCGAAAACATGCGCAAAGCCTGGAAGCAATTTCCTGAGTTGAATTTCCCGGTGAATCTTTCCACGCGCAAGCTTGCGAGCACCGAAGCCCCTGTTTATGCCACGCTATTCACTCTGATTGGGGCGTCAGCGACTTTGGGTGATGCGGGGATACCAGTAGGTGGGTACTTTGGTTTCAAGTGGTATAAGAACTCCTCAGATCCGATTCTGCTTGAATGCTCCACTGGAGAAATCGCGCAAGTTAAGGGCAAGGATCGTCTCGTGATTGATACCTTGCCAACAGGGCAACAGGTATTCTTCAGCGAATCCGGCGGGCAAAAAGGAATTCAAGGGGAGCTTGAAAAGATCACTTTGCGTGGCAAGGAAAGTTTCGCCATCACCAACGGCAACGAAGCGGTGAATGATCTGCGAATTGCCGATGCTGTAGAGCTAAATAAAAAACTCATGGCGATGAAAACCATGTGTGCAAATCCCACGGAAGTTGAAAGTTTCAATCTTTCCTCCCGCCGAATCCAGGAAGCCATCAACTCCGGCAAAGTAAAACTGGCGTTGGATCACAGGGCCTCTCCCTCAGTGAAAGACCCTGATTCCGTCAGCGGCGTCCGCTAGCGCGCCCCCGAAAAGGTCCGGCGTACCTATTGGGCACATGCCCAACAGTACAATCGGTCTGATGTTCTCTTCGAACGTGATTTATTAATAGATGACGTTCGAAGAAAAGACCAAGCCGATACCATCGTAAGGCGATGTGTCCTCGCGCTTGGGTTTGTTTTTCTGATAATAGATGCCCACGGCACTTAAGTTTTGACGATGCTGAACCGTAACGCCTGCAGTGTATAAATAAGCATCCGAGTGTCCTTGATCTGAATAAGACACACCCGCCAGGGGCTTCATGTTTTTAAATGAACTGCCCCTCCAGCCAACACCGAAATCTTTTAGTTCGTTTGTCGTGCGGGTGATTCCCTGCGCATCTTTTTCTTCGTAAAAACTGCTGTAGTTAATATCCAAAAGAAATTCCTGATTGAAGGCCCTTAGAAGTTGTCCCACGGAAAGCTTTAATGAAGGTGTGGTGCTGGGATTATAGATCACCAGGGTTTCGGTCACATTTAGCGGAGCGTTCGAATTCGTCTGTGTCTTATAAGACAGCCCTTCCGCAAATATGTTCGGCAGAAGAAGCGAAACCGTCCCGCCAAGATAGTATCCGTCAGTCACTTCCCAAAGAATGCCAGGGGTGATGATGGGCTGCAGATTCTTAAGTCTCTCGTGGTCGTATTCCGTCGTCGCGGTTACGCTGTCATTCACATAGCGGTAGGCATTTACTTCCTGAAGAGTGTAACTTCCGCCTGCGGAAATACCCCAGCCCAGTTTCTCATTGATGGGATGAGCGTAAGCAGCTCCGGCATTAATGACACTGGAGCTGATCGATAGGCGCGTGTGATCGATGGTTCCTGCTGATCCCATTTGGCTTTGCAGGATTTTTACGGCAATCGGATTCGAGACATAAACAGAGGCATAGCCCTTATTGATGGGCATGATCATATTCGCAATAGTCGGACGAATATTACTTTGCTCGTCGTCAGCATCAAGTCCATCCAGTTCAAAACGCATTTGTTCTAGTGCGTTCCCACTGACCGTGACACTAAGTCCATCTGTTGTCATGAAAGACAGCCCTGCGGGATTGAATAACGAATTGCCAGATGATGCCGGCAAGGCCACACCGACATTCGCCATCAACGCCTCTTCATGACCAATCGGAAACGGAAATGCACAAACAGTTATAGGCGCAAGCAAAAGAAGAAGTGCGAGCACGGTATTTTCATATTTCATCGTGTTCCCCTCCTTCTGGACACCTGACAAAGCACTTTACCTCACGCGCCTCCTCACCTAGGATTATTTTATGAAAAGCTTTATTACCATTTTGTTTCAACTTTTGATCAGTGCGAGTGTATTTGCGTCCAACTTTCCAGCGACGATGGGTGAACTATACTGCATCAAGCAGGGGCACAAAGAAGAGGCTTGTCTGAATGTCTCAATGGAAAACGCCTACTGCCTAAATAAGCATAGTGCCCTGGAGTGCCGTGAACTTAAAGGCCCTGAACTTTGCCGGCGCACGACTCGGTCCGTGGATCAGTGTGCTTCAAAAAACAAAATTACCGGTTTTTGTTATCTTGCTGGTTATACCGATAGTGAATGCGAAGGTGTTACCGCAGCCAAACTTATTTGTAAAAGCCTGGGGCGAACTTTTGAAGAGTGCAAAGATATAACTGATGCAGAAGTGATGTGTCTTCGCTTCGGCATGACGCTGAGTGATTGTTCTGGCGTCACTCCAGATCAGGTTCTCTGCTTGGAAAAACGTAAAGACCTGTCTTTCTGTAGAGGCTCTGGGAAATGACGGAAGTAGAAATTCAAAAAATCAAAACAGTCCTTAAGAATCAGCTTAAGAAAAATAAGATGACCTATGAGGCTCTTGCGGAAGAGCTGGATGTCTCTGTGCCGACTATTAAGCGCTGGTTGGGGGATGCGGAGTTGGGGCTTAGTGAGCTCTTGCGCATTTGTTCAGTTTTGAATTTGAATCTGGCTGAAATCCAGGCCTTAGTGGACCAGGAGAAAAAGAATAACTCGCATGAACTGACCCTTGAACAGCAGGCTTTCTTTGCCAAAAATATGAATTACTTGGGCTACTATTCGCAAATTATCGACGGCAGAACACCCGAGGAAATTGCCAAGAAGTTCGGTCTTACCAAACTTTCCACAGACAAATACTTAGTGAAGTTGGAAAAAATCGGCGTCATTAAAGTTACTGGAAAGCAGAAAGTAAAATCCGCTTTTCCTGTAGCGCCCAGTTTTGGTACTGGTGCTCTTTCTCAAGCGGTCTATAGTCAAATAATACGCGGCCTAGGGAAGTTCTTTGAAACGGCGCTGAGTGATTTTATGCGCAAATTGAAAACAAGCAGCCCCGAAGAGCTCGGCAAAACCTTACCCGCTAACCTTACTTATCAAAGATTGCGTCTGACTCGCGAAAGCTACACAAAGTGGTCCAAAGACTATTATCAAGGTATCCGCCAGCTGGAAACAATCTCAAAGATTGAAGAAAAAGCCTATGATGAGAAAGATCTCGTGACCGTGGTGATGAGTGACTCCCACTGTGCCGTACCTCACGATTACTTTGCGTTGGAAAATCTGGATACTCTTTTTGGTAAAATCGTAAATATCTAAATAAACAAACTTGATACTGAAACCCACGACAAGGTATCAGAACATGAGACCTTAAAAAGCCCCCTTTCCTATTTTAGACTGCCTTGGTATCACCTTCTGGTACTGAATAATCAGGGAGAAGAAAGGTATGAAGAATATGTTCTGGGGGATTTTAATCGTTGTTATCGGGTTGTGCTTTTTAGCGGATTCTATTTTTGGAATTAACATTCCAGTGTTCCGCATTCTGTGCGGGGTTCTTTTAGTCTATTTAGGTTTACAGGTGATTCTGGGCTCGTTCGGCGCACAGTACAAGCTCAACGCAGAAAAGCGTAAAACCGATCACGAGGCGATCTTTTCTGAAAGTACATTCCAGTATCCCAATGCCTCGCTGGCCAAGGAATACATCACGCTATTTGGCAATTCGAAGTTGGATTTGCGCTCAGTAGAAAAAGTTGAAGATGTTAATCTAGAGTCTGTCACGGTTTTCGGTAATACCGAAATCATCGTGAAAAAGGGGACACCTTTGCGTATTCAGGCAACCACTGCCTTCGGTAAGTCTGAATTGCCGGGCAAAAACAATCTTGCCCTTGGCGAGTACCTGTACACGACACCAGGATTAAAAGAAGGTGATGTGGCCATGACGTTTAAGACCACATCCGTGTTCGGCGCAGTCAAAGTCACTGAAGCCGATTAAGTTGTTTCCAATTGGGGCAAAGACTTTTCAGTTTTTGCGCCCAGGCGTTTTAGGTCTTCCACTTGATCCATCAAGTTGCCGCGGCCGTCGGAAAGTTTCTTGGTCACTTCCTCGTGGGCTTTCTGTGCGGCACCCAGTTTTTCACCCAGGTTTTGGATGTCTTTTAAAAGGTTCGCGAACTTTTCGTAAAGAAGTCCGCCGCGTTTCGCGATTTCGAGAGCATTCTTTTCCTGGCGATCCTGCTTCCAAAGAGCTGTAACGGTTCTTAGAGTCGCAAGCAATGTCGTAGGACTTACGATGGCGATGTTGCGCTCCCAAGCGTATTGGAAAATGTCTGGTTTAAGTTTAAAGGCCAGCGCAAACGCAGGTTCCAATGGCATGAACAGAATCACGAAGTCCGGAGAAATCAATTTATCAGCAGCGTGGTATTTCTTTTCAGACAAGCCATCGATGTGTTTTTTCAGGGAATCGATATGGAATTTACCGAAACGTTCTTGGTCTTCGATAGTTTCTGATGAAGAGTACTGTTCGTAAGCCACCAAAGTCATTTTTGAATCGACGATCAAATGTTTGCTGTCAGGAAGATTCACGATCACGTCAGGGCGAAGAATCTGCCCATCATCACCGCGCAAATCCATGTCTGTTCCTTGAATGGTGTATTCCTCACCCTTGCGTAGACCCGAACGCTCCAGGATATTTTCCAGGATCAACTCGCCCCAGTTACCTTGAGTTTTGGTTTCGCCTTTAAGGGCCTTGGTCAGGTTCTGAGTTTCTGTGGACATCACTTTGTTCAGTTCCATCAGCTTCGTCAGTTCGCCGCGCAAAACGCCGCGCTCGGATCTTTCAGTGGAATAGGATTCTTCCACTTTCTTTTCAAAGTCTTTGATACGCTCTTTTAAGGGCTCCAGAACAGAGGAAATGTTTTTGTGATTCTGGTCAGCGAACTTTGCGGACTTTTCCTCAAAGATCTTTTGCGCCATGTTTTCGAATTGAGTGTTCATGCGGGTCGCAAGTTCTTCCTGCTGTTTGCGAGCCTCACTCATGAGAGACTTGGTTTCAGAGAGGTTCTGCGTCAGAAGTTCGTTTTTCATCTGCAAAGATTGAAGGTCCGCCTGCATCTGGGCTTTTTCGGTCATCGCCTGAGCTTTAGATTTAAAGTAAACCACAACACCTGATATTAAAGTACCAATCAAAGCACCTGCAACAAAAGCAATCACGGTTCCTAAGTTCATCTAAGTTCCCCCTCAAGTATCTAAGACCGTTTTTGCCATAGAGAAGTCCTTTTGGTCACACGAAAAACGGTGTATGATGCGCCCATGAGTCAATTTAAGAGTGTTATTTTAGCTTTCCGTCCGAAAACCCTGACTGCGGCCCTGGTTCCGTGCCTGGCTGCCACCGCTTTGGTGAAAGCCATCGGACTTTCCTGGGACGGCGCTGTTTTGTTTTACGCCCTGGCAGCGTCTTTCCTAATTCAAATTGGTACCAATCTTGTGAATGATGCCGTGGATTTCAAAAAGGGTGCTGATACTAAAGAACGCATCGGTCCCCAACGAATCACGCAGGCCGGAATTCTTTCCGCCAATCAGGTTATGCTTCTGGGTTCGCTTTGTTTTGCTTTGGCCGTTGCCTGTGGGATTCCCTTGGTGATGAAGGGCGGAGTGGCGATCGTGATTATTGGAATCGCTTCGGTTTTGATGGGTTACTCTTACACAGCGGGTCCGTTCCCTTTGGCATATCTTGGACTGGGCGATTTGTTTGTGATTTTGTTTTTCGGATTACTGGCGGTTATGGGAATGGTGTTCCTGAATACCGGTGACTGGATGATTGAAGCTTTCGTTTTGGGGCTGCAGATCGGGTTCCACGCGACGACTTTGATTGCGATTAATAATCTTCGCGACCGCGAAGGGGATCGTCTGGTAAACAAAAAAACCATGGCTGTCCGTTTTGGAGTCAAATTTTCGCGTTATGAAATCGCGGCTATGGCCTTTTTGCCTTTCGTATTGAATTTGTACTGGTGGTTTGAGGGTTATAAAATCGCGGCCATCGTTTCCATGTTCGCTTTGCCACTGGCTGTGAAACTCACAAAAAATGTTTTTCAAACTGAGCCCGGTCCTGCTTATAATAAGTTTTTGGGGCAAGCTGCGGGCTTGCACCTGATATTTGGACTTTTAATCACCCTAGGATTTGCGCTTTGATTAAACTGAGTTACCACGAATACAACTTGAAGCCTTATACAAATCTAAATGCCGTTAGTGCGGGCCTTCCGCGAAACGGGGCTTTGATAAAAGTAGAATGGCCTCATGGTATGGTTGGTTACGGTGATTTGCATCCTTGGCCCGAGCTGGGTGATATGACTTTGGAAGATCAGCTCGCAGCTGTAAAAAAGGGAAAAATCACTCCACAGATGGAGCAGACTATCTGGCTTGCACGCAAAGATGCAGATCTTCGCAAAAAAGGTAAAACGATTCTTACGACTGGCGAAAAGGTTCGAAACAACTATCTGGTTTCAAACTTTGCCGAGATCGTTCCAGGATTTTTGGATGAATTAAAACGCGCAAGTTTTTCAACCATCAAATTGAAAATGGGCCGCGACCTGGCTGCAGAAGCAAATGCCGTTACACGCATCGCGGCTGCCGGTTTTAAAATCCGCCTGGATTTCAACAGTGCCTGCTCTTGGCAGTCTTTCGAAAGATTCTTTAGCGGCCTTTCGCCACAGGAAAAAGTTTGGATCGAATACGTCGAAGATCCATTTCCGTTTGAACCCGATACATGGGCCGATGCTAAAAAACTTGTTAAAATTGCTTTGGATTCTTCCTACGAAAAAGTGGATTGGGATAAAATGACCAAGGCACCTTTTGACGTGCTTGTGATCAAACCAGCAAAAATGGATGTCGATAAAGCTATCGAGCGCTGCAAGAAGTTCAATCTTAAAGCCACCGTCACCAGCTACATGGATCACCCTGTGGGGGCCTTGGGTGCCTTGGCCGTAGCGATGGAGTGCAAAGAGCTTTATCCGAATATCATGTTGGATGCGGGCTGCATGACTTATCGTTCGTATCAGATGGATCAGTTTTCTGCCGCACTTAATACAACAGGTCCATACTTCTCCAGCATCAAGGGTTCTGGAGTTGGCTTTGACCTGTTGTTGAAAGAGTTGCCATGGCAGAAACTCAACTAGGCTTGGATTTATCCTCTGACGAAAATTTGATTCTTCTAAATCCTCGTTGGCCCAAGGAAGACTATCAGAAATTGAAAACCTTGGCGGAAACAGTGCAATCTGAACGCGGCTTAAAAGGTCATGTTTGGATTGCTACGTCGGGTTCGACAGCCGAATCAGCAAGCGCAACCAAACTTGTCGCATTATCAAAGAAAGCCTTTGTCGCTTCGGCTACTGCCGTAAATCTACATCTGAAAGCAACTTCCCAGGATGTGTGGACACAGGTTCTGCCGCATTTTCATGTGGGCGGCTTCGGTATTGAAGTCCGTGCACAGTTAAGTGGCGCCCGTGTTGTTCCAGCTTTAAAAGATTTTAAATGGGACGTGGATTATTTCTATGAGGTATTAGTTCGTGAAAAATGCACGCTATCCGCCTTGGTACCCACGCAGGTCTTTGACTTGGTTGAAAAGGGTTATAAATCTCCGGCATCATTGCGTGCAATTGTTGTAGGTGGGGGATCTTTGGATCCTGCGCTTTATGATAAAGCCCGAGCCTTGGGTTGGCCTCTGCTTCCAAGTTACGGAATGACCGAAACCGCTTCGCAAATTGCCACAGCGTCATTGGATTCTTTGAAATCTACCGAGTATCCAGAAATTGAATTGTTATCCCATGCGGATGCCCGCACCGATGAAAATGGATTCCTGGAAGTGACAGCGCAGTCCTTGTTTGCCTGTTATGCGCAAAACACTTCCGACGGGATTAAGCACTGGGACCCTAAACACGGATCGTGGTTTACCACAGAAGATCGTGGTGAGGTTGTCGGACGTACCTTGAAAGTTTCAGGTCGCAGCAAGGATTATATCAAAATCGGTGGCGAGGGTACGAATGTCGCAAGACTTCGGGCCTTGTTAGAGCAGGCCGTATCGGACTTAAATCCTCAGTGGGTGATGCAAGTGACCCTAGTGGATATGCCTTCTGATAGACTGGGATCGGAAATTCATCTGATCAGCACTTTGTCAGACGACGCCAACCGAAAGATTGCCGAATCGTATAGTGCAAAAGTTTTGCCGTTTGAAAAAATAAGAAAGAGCCACACTGTTACGCACATACCGCGCAGTGAGTTAGGCAAGATTCTGTGGCAGCAGCTAAAGAATTTATTGTAGGAGTAAGCCATGATTCGCAAAGAAGATAATCCCTGGAGTGATGCCATTGTTATGATTTGCACCAAGTGTGGCAAATCCATCTCAGGCATGAAAGAAGCGAATGTCGCTGAAAACCTAAAGATGTTTTACAAGAAAAGCCTTAAAGAAAGCGGCGACGGGAAAAAAATCCGTGTCGTGACTTCAAGCTGTCTGGATATTTGTGAAGATGAATTCCAGGCGATCACTGTGGCTTCAAACGATAAAACTGAAAGCTTCATCATGCATCCCGAAAAAGACCGGGATGCATTCCTGGAAATGTTGAAAAAGAAAATCTAAGGCGCTGGTAAGTTGAAGTAGAAAAAGAACGGGGAGGGGTTAAAGAGTGCCCCGGACGTCGTCAGGTTCATATTCAACATTGTATCCGTATAGGCATTGTTAACCTTGATATAGAATTTGTAGTCGTTTGGTGAATACGGATTGACTGTAAACATCGTGTTTTCCGGGTAGGCAGCGGAGCATGTCGGATCCGTATAAAGATGAACATTTCCGGCAGCACCTGCTGAAATCGTAAAGAACGACAACTGGACAGGGGCCGTAGCTGGAATTGGCATGTTATAGCTATCCAGATAAGTCAGCATCATATATGAACAAGTGTCGCGCAGAGGGGAGTTCGTAACTGCCATCGAAAGCGCATAGCTCGTTGCATTTACGCTGACTGAAACATTGTATGTAACCGCCGCCAATGAATTCGGTGTCATCGTAATCTGTGAAGATGCGTTTTGTCCTGTAGATGATTTTACATAGAATTTCTTAGACAACTCTCCTTGAGAGACAACTAAAGTGCTAACTGGGGAAGTACAGTATTCATCTGAATAGAACTGTAAGCCTGCCAGGGTATTTGAACTCGCAAAGCTAACGTCATAGTCTTTGTCGGCTGGAACTGCCGCCCAGTTGCTGTTGGCCATAGTAATGTTGTAAGCGTAACACTGACTGCGACTGATGCTTTGTGGTCCGCCGAAGGTCATTTTTGCAACGGTGTCGCTGCTGGAAAGGTCCACTCTTACAACATAAGACGGAATGTCATAGTTACTGTCGGATACAGTGTAATTAAGATTAATTTTCAAATGGGCAGTCGTAGCTGTTCCTGAATGAGCGTACTTTACATAAGTTTTTACCGTCGAAATGGATGACGAGAATAAAATAGAAGAGGTTTTTGCGCCCGTATTACAGTCACTCGCGGTAAAGAATTCAAGTTTTGAATCTGATGGCGCCATGGTTACTGTCAAGCTACCGGTTTCATTCGCAGAAGTTTTGTAGTAACTCATGCGCTGTAAGGTGATGGGTTGACATACATTCTTATAGATCGTGCCCGGCGCATCCAAAAGAGCGATAAAGCGACGGCTTGACGCCGGATCACGCAAAGTCACTGTTGTTGCAGGAGCGGCCTGAAGACCACCACTGCTAACTATTGGAGTAAAACCAATTGTGGAGTCAATAGGGGAAGCTGGCATGCGGGCATAGAAAGTGAGCATACCCAGTTTGGCTGGAAGCGAAAGGGTTGAAACTGGGAAAACTGCTGATGCGCAGTCGCTGCTGGTTTGATAGTAGGTGACCCCGGCATTTCCGGAATCCTGAACTGAAAACGACACCGCTGTCGTATTTGAGGTTTCATTTCCGTTAGCATCAAGAACGTAGGCATTAAACATTTCGCACTGGCTGGCGCCGGCGAAGTCACTCGGAAAGACCTTACGTAAAGCCAAATGAGTCGCAATGGAATTGCCACTGCCAGGAGGGCGATTATTGATGATCGATAGAGTGCGAGTGTCACCAAACCAAGTTTCGCCTTTGATCAGGATTTGCTCTACATCGTCATTGTCGTCGGTTGTGGTGATACCCCAAATGCTTAACAAATCTGCCGAAGTAAGAAAGATATCGAATACTCCATCGGAACAGTCGGAATCATTTACGATGCTACCCAATGAGGTGCCGGAAATATTAGGACTGACCGGAGGGGAGTGGAAAGAGTCTTCATCAAAGCCGATAAGTATCGGTCCCACGCGCGTATCACAGGAGCCGACTATTCGCACGTAACCTTGAGTTTCCATATCCTGATCAAACGGACTGGAGCTCGACAAAACAGGCGCAGCAAGCTTTCTGCCTAAAGTGGATACGGAGACCTGCGGGTCTTCACAGCCCGTAAAAAGCATGGCCGAAGCCAATAGTAGTAAAAGTGATTTTCCACTTACGTTCATCATGGAATACTCTTCGACAACCAAAGCTTTGGTCTTAAGACTTAGATTGAGAAACTTTCAGTTTGTAAGAAAGTTGCAAGAACTTCGTGTCGAAATGAGACGGTTCGGCGATTCATTCGGTGACGTTGCTTCACCGAGAGATTCTAAAGAAGTTGCGCTATCCAGAAAAGATGCGTCATTGTAGGTGGCCGGTGGGGCAGGGTTGTTCAAACTGAATACAAACAAGTTAATATTTATTCAGTGGCTCCGATAAGAGGGTATGACGCCGCAATCTATTGCTAACTGCAGTTCTTGTTCAAAAGAGTATCCCGTTTATGCAGACGAAATTTCATGGTGCCATCATTGTAATTGGAATCTAGAGGGTGAAAGAAGATTTGTTTATAAGGATGGCCCATTTAAGAACTTCCACCACGCTTTGGGAGTTAAGCTTTCGCAGCAGTTATTTGATGGACTTATGAAGAAAGAAATTACTCGTCCTCGAATGACGTTGGAAAAAGTACTTGTAATAGCCTTTGCCACTTTAATTCATTCAATAAGCTTACTTATTTTGGTTGCGGTTGCATTTTTGTATTCGAACATGCACTGGTTCATGGCTAGTTTTGTTGCCTTGCCCTTGGTGATGCTGGTCTGGACAACAATTCCTAAACCCAGAAAGCTCCCGAGCGGTATGGTCAAACGAGAAGAGTATCCAACACTTTATCAATTAGTCGATGATGTTGCAGACGCAATGAAGACGGGGCGCCCATATGCTTTGGTTTTGAATAACGAATTCAACGCCTATTATTCTGAATACGGTATTGGAAAGAACAAAAAGAAGGTTATTGGGTTGGGGCTCCCTCTGCTTTGCCAGCTATCAGATGAGGAAATAATCGCCGTTATTAGTCATGAAACGAGTCATGGTGCAAATGGTGATATTGCAAGATCAGTTTATGTTGGCCGAGCTCTGGATACGCTAGCCAACTTGTATTATGCGATGACACCACGGCATTTAAGCGAAGGAGATGCCGGTTTTAGTGGCGGAATTATAGCGACTTGGGTAGCAAATTTAATAGGATGGCTGTTTTCGCATATTCCATTAAATGCCTACAAAGTTCAGCTGAGGTTGCTATTCAGACAGCAACAGGAGGCGGAGTATTTGGCAGATACGCTGGCTGCGGAAGTTTGCGGTACATCTTCTATGCTTTCAGTTCTTGAGAAGTTTGAATCCCACTCTGACTTTCATGCTGCGATTGAGAAGGCAGCATATTCTACGGAGAAAAATGTAGACGTCATTGAGGTTGCAAAAGTATTGAACGCGAGACTCAGATCTGATCATGAAAAAGAGCGAATTAGACGAGTGGATCTTTTAAGGGGGTTGAGTTTAGATGCTACTCATCCACCTTCTGCCTACCGTCGTGAATACATTTCGAGAGTATCTTACTTGCCACAAGTAAGAATTAAGCCTGAGCAGTCTCAGTTATTAAGAAATGAACTAAATGTTTTGAGGGGGCAAATCTCTTATCAGTTGATTCAGGATTACTTAGATGGCGTCTCATAAAAATAAAACGCGCATCTAGGTCGAGATATTACTTTACTATTTACCCCAGCCCTTTTCACTCTCGATCTGTTCGCGAAGTTGGCGTTCGATACTTTCCGCAGGAACCACATTGCCACGGCCTACACCCGGGCAGAAGGCTTTAACATCTTTCGCCCATGATTTTGCATTCATCACTTCGGGCCAGAACGGCCATGTACGGCATTGTGTAGGGCGAGCTTCGTAAACTCCGCAGCCTTTGCCTTTCAGGAACATGCAATCCGTATTTTTTGGATCTTCCTTCAAATGCCAGATGCCGCCAGTTTTTTCGCAGTAACGGCGAGTGAAAGCGGAAGTACTGATTTTCAAATGTTTTGCAAAACGCTGACGGTCTTCAAGGTTTAGATAAACGAAGCCATACTCGCCGTGGGAGGTGCAGCATTTGCCGGAACCTGTACACTCAAAGCGCACGCCTTCGCGCCACCATTCTTTACCTGTAAATTTAAACTCTTCCATTAGTTTTGCTCCAAGTAAGGCTCCAGACGTGACTTCATCAACGCTGGGATTGCTGCTTTTTGTTTGGTTTTCATATCCAAAACGGAGTGCACCATCGTGACCACCGCATGAGTTTTATCGCCTTGGGTGAACACGTACTTCATTTTGAAAGAAGTTTCACCAAAACTAGCGACACTCACCGCAATGTCATAAGTTTCACCCGGGAAAAAAGGTGCCAGATAGTTCGCTTCGGAATGGCGAAGGGGAATCGCGTGGTCGGAACCGTGAAAATACTCTTTCCAGGTGTATCCAGCATCCACGATAAACTGCTCGAAGGCGTCGTGGGCGAACCCGTAAATATTCCCAAAAAACATGATTTTAGCGGGATCCGCTTCCCTGAAAGTCAGGGTCTTTTTCGTTCGGAAGGTTTTATTCATAATGATTGGAACTTTAAGACTGTTCTGCCCTTGACAGCAAGCGCGAATATCAGCATTTTGGGGCCTCATTAGGAGTCTCATTTGTCGCGCAATGTCATTGATCTGAAAGTCTATGATTCCAGGGATTTCCCTGCCTACCTACCAAAGCTGAATAAGCTTTACGATGACCTCTTTTCCGGGGGCAAAGGATTCCGCGCGAAATTGATTCGTATGATGGCTTCAAGCATTTCCCTGGATGGAAAATCCGAACACCTGTTGGCGCAAACAATCGAGTTCATCCACAACGCTTCGTTGTTGCATGATGATTTGATCGATCGCTCCCATCTTCGCCGCGGTAAAACGACCGCATGGTTGAAGTTCACGCCCGAGTACGCCGTCCTTGCGGGCGATTATCTTTTGGCGCGAGTGATGGTGAATCTTTCCGGTCACGGCAATATCAAACTTGTTCAATACACAGCTGAAATCATCTCGGACCTTTTGGAAGGCGAGTGGTTACAGGACTCTGTTGTTGGTGATTACTTCGTCACTCTTGAGCAATTGGATCGTATTCATAACTTGAAAACAGCATCCCTGTTCAAGTGGTGTATTCGCGCTCCTTTCATCGCACAAGAACGCTACGATTCCGAGCTTCATCAAATTCTTGAAGAGATGGGGACACTGCTAGGACAGTTGTTCCAGCGTTCTGACGATCTTTTGGATTATGATATCCGTAACGAAGAGGGTAAGGCGATTCTGGGTGACTTGAAATCCGGCTATCTGAATTCCTTCGGCGCCTACATGACGGCGGGTCGTACCCGTCAGGAAATCGATCAAATTGTAAAATCCAAAAATCTTGAATACTACTACGAAAGCGTTGGTGGCAAAGAAGCTTTCGACCAAAAAGTGCAGGCTTTCGACGAAATGAACAAAGGCCTGATCGCGATGTATGATCACCACTTGGAGCGCTTGAAAAAGCATTTGAAACCAGGCGAGGAAAAGTTGATCGATCAGCTTCGTCCATTGACGGAAATTCTTTACTGGAGAAGGAAGCCTTCTTCGTGAGCGAATTCGTCACGCTGAGCAAGAACTCTCCGCAGTTTGAATCCTATTTGCTGGGTACGTTTTCAAAAGATAAGCGTGCGTTGCCGGTTCAAACCTTGAATGTGAATTCAGCGGCAGAAACAGTCACTTTTAAAATTGTTCCGGTTAGTGCCTTGGAGTTTCCACCGCGTATAGTGCGCATTTTGAAAACAGTGAAAATTCGCAGTTTCTTGTTCATTCTGGTGCCGATGTTCCTGCTTTTGACCAAGAACATTGCAGACCAGACTTTGCGCGATCCTATCGCCACAGTGATTGCAACAATCGGTTTGATTTGCGCTTTCATCTCGGTGAACCTGCGAAACGATTATACAGATCACATCCGCGGCACCGATCGCATCCTCGAGCGCAGTGGCAGTCGCGCCATTCAAAATGGCTGGACGACCGCAGCTCATATTAAAAATCTTTCGACTTTTTTTCTTCTTGTGGCCTCATTGTTGTCTATACCGGTGATGATGACTTATCACGAAGTGGCGTATCTAGTGGTGGCGGCAGCGATCATTGGGTTGTGGGCGCAGTTTCAAAAACGTATTTCATTCAAGTACCAGGTTGGCGGCGAAATTTCATTGTTCCTGCTGTTTGGTCCACTTTTGACGGTAGCTTATCAGCTTTCAATGGGTGCGCCTTATGACGAAGAATCCCTGTGGATCGGCGTAGTTTGGGGATGGGCTGTTTTATTCGTAGTTCACTTACGTAACTTTATTAATATCATGCCAAGTTCCCAGGCGGGATTTCGCAATACTGTGAACTGGTTGGGTTTTGATCGCTCGCGCCGATTGATCGCGGGTTGGTGGATCGTATTTTTAGTTATCAATCTGTTCTATCACGCGGTCTACGCCGGTAAATATTGGGGCGTGTATGTCAGTGTGGCATTGGTGCTGCTGTCGTTTAGTTTCATCTCGAAACTTAAGGCACTTTCCAGTCCTGTAGGCGGTGATGTTCGTCAGGTCTTCAAATACGGTTTCACGTTGTTCTTATTCACTATCGGACTGTGGGTGTTTGAATGTCTTTGGTATCTGTTTCTGACCAGATAAAAAAAATCTGCGTCGTTGCAGATGAGGCCGGCCTTGTAAAGGGCCAGCACTGGGCGCAGTTTTTAAACTGTCCGTTAAATCCTGAGTCACTGGATCCTTATTATTTCCGCTTCAATGTTGAAGCCGGTCGTGTGTACGTGCGCGATCAGGACAAGCGCAAGCTGGAAATTGATTTCGATGAAAATCATCTGGATTACGAACGCAAAGGTCATCGCGGCAAGCAGGAGATCATTGCCAAAGCCCTGGGTGCAGCGAAGGGCTGCAAAAAGATATTGGATCTGTCCGTCGGAATGGGCATCGACAGTGTTTTCCTGACTCAGTTGGGATTTCAAGTCACGGGTGTCGAGCGTTCACCGGTTTTGTATGCGTTGCTTAGCGAAGCCTTCGAAAGAACCAACAAAGAATATTTAAAATCCTATCAACTTCATTTTGCCAACAGTCTGGATTTTTTGCGCGAGCAAAAAGGCAAAATTGAAATCGACTCTATTTATTTTGATCCGATGTATCCGCACAAAAAGAAGTCCTCCTTGCCAAAACAAGAGATGGTCGTCTTCCGTGATCTTGTGGGACACGATGATGACGCTGCCGAAGTTTTAAAAGAAGCTTTGAAGTGGCCTGTGCGACGTGTGGTCGTTAAAAGACCCATTCACGCTGAAGAACTATTGCCAGGCGTGATTCACTCTTTTGAAGGAAAGGTGGTTCGTTATGATTCTTATGTGGTTGGGTAGTTTTGTCCTGATGATGTTGGGTCTGACGATGTCGCAAAAAAATGCGGCACAGCTTTTTCAAGGATTTCAAAAGTCTTTTTTGGATAAGAATCTGGATCAGCCGAAGATGATTAAGATGTTCCAATATTGCCTTGATGTGGTTTTGTTGGAAGTGTCTCCGCAAAAATCCCTTTATGCGGGGATGGCGATCTATAATCTGCGCATTGCCGGTCTTCGTTCAAGCGCACTGGTGATGTGTCTTTCCACGCTGGGTGCGTGGTGGGTTGTATTATTGGGAATGTTATTTTTAAGCTTTAACGGCTCCTTCCTTTTGGGGCTTTGTGTGTTGGGATTGGTTTCCGTGGTGATGACGCCAAAGACCCGCACGCTGCTTAAGTGGATTTTGGGGGCTGGCATCTTTTTGGTCGGCGGGGAGTTGATGCTTAAGAACTCCAGCGTGCTGATCATGGCTTTGGGACAAAGTGATTTCGCATTCTTCCTGGCTGACGGGCGCATCCTGGCAGTGGTTTCCATTTTGTTAGCTGCAGTTATGATTAGTATTGTCGTGCGGGTGGAATTCTGGTCATTGGCGTTGGCCTTATCGCTGGTTTTTGTGAATGTGATCTCGATTAATGGTGCCATTGCTTTGCTTGCCGGTGAACGTATCGGGCGTATGTTGTTGTTCTGGTGGCACACTCGTTCCTTGAATCAGGATTGCCGACGGATTGGAATGCAATTCTCGTTGGTTTCTGTCGTTGGCGTCGTACTTGGATTGCTTCTGGCCGGTGAAGTTCGTGTCACGATGAACATGGGATACACGTCTGAGATAACGGCATATCAGGAGAAAAGCCTGCAGCTGATGATTCTGTTCATGATTATCCTGGGCGTGCAGTTTGTAGTACAAATGGTATGGGGTCACTTTGGGGGTAACTCGAAAGTGGACGAGTTGCAGGATGCAAAATACATTTCAAAGGTTTGGCTTTCAGAGGAGTTTGCCTCAGTCGGCGTCTTCACTTGGGCAAAATCCAAACTTCACAAACGTCTAAGCGAAGTCCGTTACCACTTGCAGGGCTTGGGTACACTTCAAGAGGGGCAAGTTCCCACCCACATTCAAGAACGTCTTAAAGAAGAGGAAAAACAGTTGGCTCACCTTGAAGCCCTGATGGTTTCCTCTTCGCAATAATCAACTTTTTGTTTCCAAAATAGGGCCGCTGTCTATATGTTGGCCACCTCATTCGGGGTTTAATCCACCTTCTTCATGGTCTGTGTGTTGCACACAGGCTTTGGATGTTGAAGAACCGAGTTTTATTATTCTGCTTACCCGGGAAGGAAACACTATGAAAAGTATTTTATTTGTACTTGTGACAGCATTATCCATGAACGCGATGGCAATCGAAATTACAACCACGGTGAAGCTAAGTCAGCATAATGCTGAAGAGTCTGAATATAATAAGATCATGGATGCAGCGGTTGATGATGCTGCAATGTTCATCGCAACAGACGGCGCAGTTGTTGGTTTGAACCTGACAAGAGCGATCGAAACAGCTCGTTACGTTAACAGAACGACGGCAACAGATATGGCGATTGCTGAAGCTATTCTGGAAAGAAAAAAGTAGTCCTTTAAAACAGGAAAACTATCTCTAAAGCCACCCTTTGGGTGGCTTTTATTTTGAGCTGGGCGAACAAAAATGGCTGCCCAAATGCGGCACCTGACCAAATCTCCAGCAATCTAAACACCTTAAAAGCGATTGGTTCTATTTGAGACTTAAGCCCTGTGGCAGGGAGTTTGTAGGTAGCAACCATATGGCTAAAAATCCTGTTTTCAAATATTTGATCGCTTTTTCCCTACCATTGCTAACAACGGTATCGGCCTCGGCTTTTGAATATCGGGTGGTAACGCCATTGTCGCCAGCGCAAAAGACTGCGGTGCAGGTTCTTTTAAAAGAAGCCGAACAAAAACTTCCGGAAACTTTGAAGTCAGCACTTAGCACTGTCGACATTCGATTTGCTAAACTTCCCTCTTTTGGTTTGCAGTCCGCATTGGGTGCCGCCAGCTATTCGCGCCGGGATTTAACCCTGGATAACAGCACTCTGGCAGAGATCGTTAAAGGCCCCAACAATTCCAAAAAGACCACGCGTACTCATGGAAATATGTATCGTGAAATTCTGGCGACGGTGTTGCACGAAACCACTCACCTGTATGATTTTGCCAATGTTCACAGTGATCAGGAAAAAGAGATGATCCGTCGCTGTGACACCAAATTTGCAAAGACCAAAGAAGAGCGCATTCAAAATGGTCCGCGCCCTTACGCTTGTAAGTACTATGAAAACATGACGACGTCTTTTTCCAAGAACCCTTACTTCCTGCAGGTTGCGGGCTGGGCGGGACAACCGGAAAATGGTTTGAATCAGCGCACTCCAGATACCTATGAAATGAAGAATCCCCAAGAGTACCTGTCTGTAAACATGGAGTACTTCTTATTGGATTCACAGTTTAAATGCCGCCGTCCAGGCATGTACAAAGTGCTTAGCAATCAGTTCAGACACGTTCCATTTCAGAATGTGGAATGCAATCGTGAATTGGGTTACGTCGTTCCGAATAATGGTGCCAGCCTGGCAGAAGTTTATTCTATTGATCCAGATCGCGTTTATCAGGTGCATTACCTTTTTGCGGAAAAAGGCAGCGAGCTTTCCTCTGGCTGGGGACATGCAATGATGCGTTTGATTGTGTGCTCGCCACAACGTAAATTCGTGGGCCCGGATTGCCTTCGCGATGTCGAACATCATCTGGTGCTAAGTCACCGTGCTTTCGTGGATTCCTTACAGCTGAATGCCTGGGCTGGTATTGTGGGTGATTATGACTCGCGTCTGTTCATCCTGCCGTTAAGTCAGGTTATTGACGAATATCCAAAAGGGCAGTTCCGTGCACTTCGTAGTTTGCCATTGGCATTCACTCGTCAGCAGATCCGTGATTTCATCACGCGCTCTGTGGAAATCCACTGGGAATACAACGGTAAGTATAAGTTCATCACCAATAATTGCGCGACCGAGACACTGGATCTGTTGCAATCCGTGTTGTTGTCACCAGTGATGATGAACACTGAAATTAAAACTCCCAAAGGCCTGTATGACGTCTTGTTGAAACAAGGCCTGGGTAATGAACGCGTGTTCGCTGATAAGAAATCAGCATTGGAGCTGGGTTACTATTTTGACTCCTATGAAGAACGCTATACAAAAACCTTTGCGATCATCCAGGACGCTGGTTTAACCAGTGCCAAGGATTTCAAGCAATGGATTGATTCGGCAGCAAACTACAGAAATGAAATCATTAAAAGAATTAATAAGTCGCAGCCTGATTATAAAAAAACAACGGCAGCACTTTTCGTTCTAGAGCTTGCGGCCCGCAGATCCGTTCAAAACTCGATCAACAATTCGATTGTTGAGTATTTGAAGGATGCAAGTTCGCCAGTGGCTGCAGACGATAAAAAGAAAGCGGCGGATAACTTCCTGAATCTATCCAGTATGTTTGCAAAACCCTCTGAATTTTTGCCGCGTGATCATGGATATGGTCTTCCGGGTGAAGATGAGTTGGCAATTGCAAAATCCAGAGTGGCCGAAAGTGCCGCGGCTGGGGATCAGACAGCCACTGAAACCCGCAAAATCGTGGATAAGTGGACTGACGGAGCTTTGTTAAAAGAAGTCGAAGTTAATAGCGAAAATATTAAATTGTTACAAGAACTGCTTCGTGCGAAGTAGGAAAGGGTGAACCCATGAAAAAAGCTGTACTAACAACAATCATTCTTCTGACTGGTGTCTCTGCAATGGCGCAATACTATCCGCCACCACCTCCTCCAGGCCCGGTTTACTATCCACCTCCACATGGCGGCGGCGGTTATCATCATGGCGGTCGTTCCAGCGAGGACGAAGCTATGTCAGCGATGAGTGCAGCAACGGGTGCAATGTTTCTTTCCCTTGCGAGCATCTGCTCTACGGGTCCAGGTTGCTACCATAAAGTAGTAAAACAGGCTCAAGAGGACGCCGTGATGAATAAAGTTGATGGAACTCGCACAGTTCTATTGATGCAAGCAGTGGAGTTGTTGCGCGAGCGCGCACCAGAAGGCAAAACTGAAGATCAACTGATCGATAGCATCATTGATTTCAAAGCTGCTCAATAGTCCCGGACCCGACTAAGGACCGAGTCAGGAATCACAGCCTGACTCGGCCGAAAAATCTATCTAATATAAGAGCGTTATGTCGAATGATCCCAACGCTCTAAAAGAACGCATTTCAGATTTAGAACATGAACTCGCTGTTAAAGAAGCCGAGGTTCATCGTTATCGCCTAGAGCTTGGAAAAGCCAATCAGGCACTTGAGAAAATGATCATGCAAATGAGCCAGGAATTGAAGATGGCTCAGACTCTGCAAAAAAAACTTTCCCCCACGGAGCTTCCCAACGTACAAGGTTTTGAATTCAGCACCAAGTTTTTGCCGGGCACACGTTCGGGCGGAGACTACTTCGATATCTTCGAACATGAAGATAAACTCAAGTTTGGCATTCTGATTTCTAGCGCGACGGGCTACTCGCTGTCGTCGATGCTCCTGTCGGTTATCATTAAAATTTCATCTCAGATGGAAGCGCGTCGCGGCCTTGAAGCCCACAAAGTAGTGGGTATATTGGCAAAAGACGTTGTTCCAAATATTACGAACGAAGATCGCGCGAATATCTTTTACGGTGTCGTCGATCGACGCAGTTATGAATTTCAGTATTGTTCGGTGGGTGATATAGATGGATTTCACCAGATCTATGGCAAGGAAGGACTTTCTGAGCTTGTGGCGACCGGACCGAGCCTTGGTAAGGATTTTAACACGGAGCCTCAAAGTCGCACAGTGCAACTGAATCCCCGTGATAGACTGATACTGGCGACTGAAGGTCTTAAAAACTCTCAAAACTCATTGGGAGTCGGCTGGGGCGGGCACAATTTGATGGAAGCCATATCAAAGGCACCACGTCAGGGTGTTCACGAGCTGCGTAACGAGATTCTGTATTTGAATCAACAGTACACCGGCAAAGAAGATCCCGTTCGAGATCAGACTCTGATCGTCACTGAGGTGAAGGATCGAGTGATCAAGCTTGCCAAGAACTAGCTGTTTTTATATTACTTATTTTATCTAATTCCACTGGAAAGGAACCCCCACAATGGCTGAAGTAAATATCTACGAAGGCGCCTTGGATAAAGGCTTAGAAGGCGTAGTAGCATGTACAACGAAAGTATCTTTTATCGTTGGCGACAATCTTAATTTCCGCGGTTACACAATCGACGATTTGGCTGCGAATTCCACATTCGAAGAAGTCACTTACCTTCTTTGGAATGACAAACTTCCAACAGCAGCTGAGCTTGAAAAATTCTCTAAAGAACTTCACGCTGAAATGCCTCTTTCTCCAGAACTTATCAAAGTTCTAAAAGGTATCCCAACTGACGTTCACCCAATGGGTTGGTTGCGTACGGCTGTTTCTTTGATGGCTCACTACGATAAAGACGCTAACGACATGAGCGAAGCTGCAAATCTTCGTAAGTCCGTTCGTTTGACTGCGAAAATGGGAACTCTTCTTTGTGCATTCGATGCAATCCGCAAAGGTAAAGAACCTGTAGCTCCAAAAACTGACAAGTCTATGGCTTGGAACATGATGTACATGTTGGCGGGTGGTAAAGAGCCTAATGCTGAACACGTAAAAGTAATGGACACTTGCTTGATCCTTCACGCTGACCATGAGTTGAACTGCTCTGCATTCGCAACGCGTGTAACGGCTTCTTCATTGTCTGATCTTCACTCTGCAATCGTTTCTGCAATTGGCGCCCTAAAAGGTCCTTTGCACGGTGGTGCGAATGAGCAAGTTATCCTAATGCTACAAAAAATCGGCACAATGGATAAGGCTCAGCAATTCGTTAAAGACGCTCTTCAAGCGAAAGAAAAAGTTATGGGTATCGGTCACCGCGTTTACAAAAACGGCGACCCACGTGCTCGTATCCTTCGCACTATGTCTGAAAAATTGACTAAAGCGGCTGGCATGGAGACTATGTATCAAATGTCGACTTTGATCGACGATACTATGTTCAATGAAAAAGGCTTGATGCCGAACGTGGATTTCTATTCTGCGACTGTGTACTTCTCAATGGGTATCCCAACTGATTTGTTCACTCCGATCTTCGCCGCTTCCCGTATCTCTGGCTGGTGTGCACATGCATTCGAGCAATACGCGAACAACCGTATCTACCGTCCTCGTGGTAAATGGGCTGGCAAAGAAGGTTTGACTTGGAAACCTGCTAACCAAAGATAGTTTTAAAAAAGGGAGTCGCAAGACTCCCTTTTTTTGTGTCTTTACATGCTTCACGTTTAGATTTCGAAATATTCTGGGCCACAGACTTGGCCAAGCCTAACAATCCGCTCCTTGCGATACGAATATAGAGGTAGAGCAAGGAGAAGCCATGAAAATACACTGGAGAATCTTTCTCGGTTCGTTTATCGCTTTGGGCCTGAATGCCACTCAACCCGCCGACGCTCAATACAGTAGCGAACTGCTATTTCAGGAATTGGAATTCGAAGTCAATCCCTCTGATTACGTCCCCCTATTTAGCAACATGACCGTGGATGACTTGCGTGCAGCGATTCTGAAGTCGTGGATTCATGGTGTCAATCCGGTTTACTATTGGCGACCTGAGATGGAAAAAGCTTATCAAGACGGCGGAGCTTCCGCACCGGGATTGAAAGCCAAAGCTGATAGCTATTTTCTGCGCTTACTGCAGGATGTATCGATCGGCAGCGTGAATCCTGTCGATGTTGGCAATGATATCAAGTTCGTGAAAAAGAAATTTATTTCAACACGATACTTACAAATGCTGGTGAATGCCAGTGGCAATCGCCCAGATTTGATCATGGATAGCCTGGCTCCACAAAATCCTCCGTATAATTCCTTGAAAGCCGCGATGGCAAAGGTGTATCCGGCTTGTTCCGATGGAACCTGGGCGCCGCTAAAGCCCCTGAAAAAACCGTTGAAGTTGAATGCCAAGAATCCGACCGTGGTGGATATCAAAAAACGTTTAAGTCTTTTGGGTTATCCCATTGTTAATTTCGATGAAACCTTCGACAAAGAGTCAGTCCTTGCGGTTAATGATATTCAATGGAATCTCCATTGGCGTCCTGATGGAGTTCTATCCCCTGGCGGGCGCACCTGGAAGTTCTTAAGTGTCTCGTGTAAGGATCGAACCCGCCAAATGCAGGCAGATATGGAAAAGCTTCGCTGGTTCCCACAAACTTTTCCGGATCGATATATTTTCGTGAATACTGCGATGACTTACTTCGGCCTGGTCGATCGAACACAGCCTGAACGCTTTACCATGGCATTCAGATCCATCAGCGGCCGTCCCGAAAGAAAAACACCGACGATGGCAGATTCAGTGGTTCGTGTGATCCTAAATCCGTTCTGGGTTGTGCCGCCGACCATATTCATCGAAGACAAAGTTGAAGAAATCAAAAAGCTAAGTCATTGGGAAATCAACCGGTACTTTGATTCGCACAATTACGAAGTGTGGAACAAAGAATTCACTAAACGTCTGGATCCCGCTTCCATAGACTGGTGGTCTATTGGTGCCGGCGCAGATGCAAATATTTATATTCGTCAAAAGCCACATCTGGGAAATGCCCTGGGAATTGTGAAATTCGAACTGACCAATTCCTACTCGATTTATCTGCACGATACCAATCAGCGTGAGTTGTTTGCACAAGCCAATCGTCAGTTAAGTTCGGGTTGTATGCGTTTGGAAAAACCCTTGGAACTTGCAGAATATCTTCTGCGGGGAACGCAGTGGGACAGGCAGGCCATCGAAAATACCGTAGCAAAACCCGGGCAGGTGATGACTAAAGATACAAAAATTCCTATTCCGGAGCCTTTAGCGGTTTACGTTGGATTCATAACGTCACAGATGTTTGCGGATCGGGTGATTCGATTTGCCGATGACTCTTATGAACAGAATTCAAAAGTTCTGTCTCTGATGCGAGCGCCTTTCTAAGGGCGCTCTGAAATTCTGACTACTTGCTGTGGGAACGAATGACGATCGTTGGGATTGAATTCAATTTGATAGTGTCGCGGGCAGTGCTGCCCAGAAAAGCCTTCACAAAGGCACTGCGACCGTGGGTTCCCATCACCAGGTATTGATATCCACCTTTCGCGGTTTCAGCAAGAATGGCGGCCTGTGAGCTGGGTTTGTTGTCGTCAATTTTGAAAGAGCACTTCACGCCGTCCACTTTGAACAACTTCACTTTTTTCTGAAGGGCCTCTTTGGATTTTGCACTTAAGGTGTTGATCGTATTTTGATCAATTAAATTGGTTCCAGACATCGCAGCATACTGGTCGGCGATTCTTAGTGTCTCGGCAGAAGAATAAAGTAAAACGACCTCAGCTTTCAATTGCTTTGCCAGTTTCTTCGCGTAAGCCTCTGAGCGACGACTGTTCGTTGTCAGGTCCGTGGCCACCAGAATTCTGCCTTTCCCAGAGGGAGCTTTAGTAACTTTCGGTCCCACAACCATCACCGGTACGATAGCATTTCTGACAATTTCTTCGGCAACACTGCCCAGGAAGAATCTTTCCAGTCCTTTTTTTCCCTGGCTGCCCAATACGATCATACCCGGAGCCGGCGCTGTGGTTTCCAGACGAAAGATTTCATCCACGGGATTACCGTATGCTTCAACGATCTGAATTTTGGGATTGTTGTGGCGGGCTTGATCTAGCGTTTTGCGAATTTTTTCGCGGTCCGAGGCCTTCAATGTGATATCAATGGGATTCTGCACATACAGAAGTTTGATCGGTGCATTGACCTGTTCGGCCAGGGAAATTCCGCATTGTCTTACAAGGTCGGAGCGTTTTCTTGCGCCAGGAGTTAGATCCAATACGTCGTCGGCAATTAACATATACTTGCTCGCCATAAATACCTCCGCTCATTATTGTACTCCTTGTCAGAAATGAATGTCATTGCCTGAATTTTGTCTCACTTCTATACTTTGGGACGAAAGAAAAGGGGAGCGCATGGCTTCAATATTTACGAAAATCATCAGTGGTGAATTGCCTTGTTATAAGATCTATGAGGACGATAAAATTCTGTCTTTCTTGGCATTGGATCAGGTGAATCTGGGTCACACATTGGTAATTAGCAAAGAAGAAATTAATCATTGGACCGAAGTTCCACCCGAGACGTATGCGCATTTGCACAAAGTCTCTCAAAAAATCGGGAAAGCGATTTTGAAGGCATCGGGATCACCGCGAGTGGGGCAGATGGTGGCAGGATTTGAAGTTCCGCATTATCACCTTCACCTGATTCCGGCTTGGTCTATTCCTGATTTGGATTTCAAAAAAGCGCAGCGTCGCTCGGATGCTGAAATGAAGCAAATCCAACAGGAAATCATCAAACATTTGGGGTAGTATGAAAGACGGAAAGCATCCGGTCAGTGGTGCTATTTATAAGCACTACAAAGGTAAATTCTATCGGGTTATCGGAGTGGGAAAGCATTCTGAAACTTTGGAAGACATTGTTTTATATGAATGCCTATATGAAAATTCTTTGGGGCGCCTGTGGGCAAGACCTTTGGAGTTGTGGTCGACTCCGATTGAAGTCGATGGAAAAACAGTTCCCAGATTTGAATTTCAGTATGAATAAAAAAAATCCCCGCTGTTAAAGACGGGGATTTTGCTTTTGAAATACTTTTGAATAACTATTCAGGGATTTGGCAGGTTACTTCAAGAAGAATGTCTCTTCTCCAGATCGTGTTCACCACGGAATCACCGGCTTTTACCAAGGTAGCGTCAGCGTAATAACGACCCTCGCCAGCAATATCAAAAATTTCCAGGGAAACTCGGCTGCCATCGTTATTGCGAATACGGAAGCTGTAGCCATCAATGTCTCCGATTTTACCGTAGCCATTTAGTGTGGGCTTGATAACAGTTTCCAAAACTGGGTCATTGTTTTCAGTCACAGTGCAGGACACTTTCAAGTCTGTTGCTTTAGCGGATGTGCCCACCAGGATCAACAAAGCTGCCGTAATGAGTGTTTTCATAGTTCCTCCTTGAACATACTAAATTCGCAAATCTCCGACTCCGCCGGAGTGGTCTGTCATTCTTACAAGGGGCTTTCTTTTCTTCTCAACTCATTATCAGTTGGCAGTCAGATCAGGTCATTTTGGGTGACAAAATTGACGTTTATTAAGGTCACCTATATGACTCCGCAAGCCCTTTCAAATATCTTTGCAGGCCTTCGCCTCAGAGAGAACAGATTAAAAGGGCCCAGCATTCGTTCCGGTCGTTGCTCCAGTTTGAATTCCTAATTGAATTCGACTGGACGTTCGGGCCAGTCACTCAGCAGGAGAAGAAATGAAGAACCTAAAGTTAATGATCACTGCCATCGCTTTCGTTGTTGGTGGACAGGTTTTCGCTGCAAGTAACCAGGAAATTATCAGCCATGTTTCATATAACGTGATTGCAGCCACTTATGTGGAGTTTGCTCACTCGACGGTTTCCCTTAAACAAGCCGTTGATATTTTCGTTCAAACCCCTAACGAATCCACTTTGGCTCAAGTTCAAGCCGCATGGCGCGGGGCACGTATGCCTTGGGAATCTTCTGAAGCATTTTTGTTCGGTCCTGTTGACTCTCTGGGTATTGATCCGATGTTGGACACGTGGCCTTTGAACAGACAGGACTTGGATTCTGTTCTGGCTTCAAGCTCTCCAATCACTACTGACATGATCCGCGGCTTGGGAACTAACCTTCAGGGTTTTCATACTTTGGAATATCTTTTGTTCGGTGACGGCGTGCATACCAACTCACGTCCTTTGTCGCAATTCACTCAAAGACATTTCGAATACCTTCAAGCGGCAGCGCAATTGGAAATGGAATATGCCGTTGCTTTGGCAAATTCCTGGACGACTCATTATAATCCTGAAGACGCTTCCACTCCGGGTTATGCCGTGATCTTCGCACAACCGGGTGTCAGCAATCCATTCTACACTTCGGATGCAGCCGTTATGGAAGAGCTGGTAAATGGAATGATCGCGATCGCTGACGAAGTTGCGAACGCAAAAATCGCTGAACCAATGGGGGCAGATATTAATTCTGCGAATTCCGGCTTGATTGAATCGCCATTTTCCTGGAACTCTTTGAATGACTATACATTCAATATTCGTTCTATCTACTCCGTGTATACGGGTACTTATAGAACATCTAAAGGCCCTGGTGTAAAAGCTATGGTTGAACGCCACAATCCACAGCTTTCTCAACAAATCGAGCAGCATATTCTGGCATGCATGCAGTTGATTCAGGCAATCCGCCCAGCGGGCGGCGGTGACTTGGGTCAGGCGATTCTGACTGTTGATGGTCGTCAGCGCGCAACTCAGGCGATGCAAGCTTTGAATCAGCTTCAGAATGTATTGCAGTCTCAAGTGTTGCCGTTGGTGGATAAGAACTAACATGAAGGCAGCCATATTTACTTTTGCAATTACGATTTTACTTTCAGGTGCCGTTCATGCGGCTCCCGCTGTTGAAATGGATTATGTAAATGCTGTGATGTCGGGTGGTGAAACCACTGTGATTTTCAAGCGGGAATCCGTTCAGGCTTTCCGCAATCCCGCTGCCAATTTGTCCGAAGAAGAAATCCGTCGCCATTTCACAGGTGATGCTCTTTTTGAAAGAAACTTTTCTGATGATCCTGCTCGTGCGGATCACGGATTGGGCCCTGTTTTTAACAATACGAATTGTAACGCCTGCCACGCCAAAGATGGTCGCGGCGCGCTTCCAGTTCTTCCGATTGGTCAGGAAAAGGTTTTGCTTCGTCAGAACGAGGCTGTTTTCTTACGTATCAGTATTGAATCAGCTATCAAACCGGCGAAGTCTGCTGCCAACAATTGGGGCGCACCAACACCGGTTCCGGGATTTTCTGATCAATTGTTCCACTTGGGATCTATGGGTGTACGTCCTGATTTGCAAGGTGCCGGTCAGGCACAAGTTTGGATGAGTTACGAACAATCCAGTTTCACCTATGCGGATGGCACTGTTGTAAGTTTGCGTAAACCGATCTTCACCGTGACTGCACCTTACGATGAGTACTTTGATTCCGTGACGGGACTGACACGATCTCGCTTGTTTGAAAAAGACGTAAAGATGGGGCCTCGCATGGGAACCCCGATGATTGGTTTGGGATTGCTGGAAGCAATCAAGGAATCCGACATTCGCGAACTGGCTTCCCGTGATTTATCTGCTGAAGGCGTGCGCGGTCAGGTCAACATGGTTTTTGATATTGAAAAATCTATGAGAGGTGATGCGTTCCCGATTTCCTTGGGAAGATTTGGTTTGAAAAACAATACTCCGTCTGTCTTTCATCAGTCATTAGGCGCGCTTCGCGGTGACATCGGTGTCACCAACTATGCATTCCCTCAGGAAAGCATTGCAGGCACTCCACTTTACGATAAGTTTATGGCGACCCGTCCTCCATTGGCAGAGCCTCAGGCTTCTAAGGAAATGGCTGACGATCTGGTTTTCTATTCGCAAACTTTGGCAGTTCCTTCACGTCGTAATGTCGACAATCCTGAAGTCATTCGCGGCGCGCGTTTGTTTAATCAAACCAGCTGCACCAGTTGTCACCAACCTAGTTTTGTAACGGGACCTCACGCGATTTCCGCATTTGCGAATCAAAAGATCTATCCGTTCACAGATATGCTTTTGCATGACATGGGACCGGGATTGGCGGATGGACGTCAGGATTTTGATGCCAATGGCAGTCAGTGGAAAACTCGTCCGCTTTGGGGGATTGGTCAAACTCAGACAATCAATCCGCGCGCGGGGTTCCTGCATGACGGACGTGCCCGTACTTTGGAAGAAGCGATTTTGTGGCACGGTGGGGAAGCGGAGTATTCAAAAAACAAATTTACTCGTCTTTCCAAAGAAGAGCGTACCGCTTTGATTCAGTTCCTTCGATCTCTTTAATCAAGACTTCAATACAGTGGAATTTTGATCTCCCTTTCGGTTACTATAGATGAAAGCCTCTATTGGGGCTGGGAAGGGGGTGGTCTTATGGTTAAAACATGTGACATAACCAAGGCGGAGGTGGCGGCTTCTTAGCCGACTCGACCTTCGCCGAGGAATTTAAATGATTCCAAAACAAAGGCGGCTGATAAAGCCGCCTTTCCTTTTTTCTGTAATCCAAATCTGGTCCTCGCGTTTGTCTTCTTAGCCTCTCTTAAATATCTGAAATTCCGATAAATTCACAGCTATGATGGATGATCAAAACGACGCTAATGATATGCCGGATTTTTCTGGCTTGATAGACTTTGAACAAATCGAAGAGGTTTCGCGCGTCTTTTTTGAGGAGTCCAAAGAAATCCTGCAGGGCCTTGATGCCCAAATCATGAGGCTTGAGGATGCTCCTAATGACCTTGAGCAGATCAATGTTTTATTTCGTAAAGTTCATACCATCAAAGGCAGCGTGGGATCAGTTCCTGGCGGCCAATTGCTGGCATCATTGTCCCACGAGTTTGAAGCTTTGCTGACTCGTATTAAGCGCGAGTCCCAAACGGTTTCTAAAGAATGTATTGATTTGTTCCTGCTAAGCTCACGTTTGATGAAGCAACTGGCGGAGGCCCTTCGCGAAAAGCGTGATCTTTATCCGGAAGAGCTTAGTGAGGTGATTGAAACAATCACTCGCTATAATGGTTTTCAATTTTCGGGCGAAGCCCCGAAGAAATCAAAAAAATCCCATGCAAAGCCATCGGTTGTTTCTGACGACGAAGATGGCGTTTGGATGTCTACCAAGCAGATGAATGAAATGCTTCGCCTAAGCGGCGAGCTTCTTGTTCTGAAAAATTTCTTTTCAATGATGAATCAAACGGTGAATTTCCGGGCTGAACCTGACTTGTTTGAACGCCGCCAGTCTGATTTTTCCCAGAACCTGACAAAGATCACTGATCAGTTTCAAAATCAGCTTCAGGTGATCCGTAAGGAAAAGGCCGAAGAAAGCTTTCAGGGTATTCCTGTTTTGGTTCGTCAAACCGCGACTGAGCTTAATAAGACCGTGCATTTGGAGATGACGGGGCTGGATTTTCTGATCGATAAGTCTTTGGCCAAAGATATCTCAGAGTCCTTGCTGCATTTGGTAAGAAACTCTATTGATCACGGAATCGAAGATCAATTTGAAAGAACTGTTGCCGGCAAACCATCGATCGGTCATCTGATGATTGAAATTATAGATCGTAATGGCACCATCCACGTGACGATGAAGGATGATGGTAAGGGTTTGGATCGCGAGCGCATTCTGAAGCGGGCGTTGGCGAATGACTTAATCAGACCCGAGGATGCAGATAAGGTTTCTGATGATGAAGTCTACAAATGTATTTTTGAACCAGGATTCTCCACGAAAGACAAAATCACGACTGTTTCTGGTCGTGGTGTTGGCATGGACGTGGTTTCGACCCTTGTTGAGAAATATGGTGGTAGCATTTCCATTTCCACCGAACTAGGATTGGGTACAACATTCACTTTGGTGTATCCTGCGCCTTCTCATATTCTTGTGGAATCAGCAATGGTGGCAAGCTGGAATGGTTTTCAGATAGCCATTCCATTGACGTCGGTGGCGCATATTACTTCCTGCAGTACTCTGCAATTGAATCGGATTGAACATCTTCGCTATTGTCAGTTTCACAATCAGACTATTCCATTGTTGTCCTACCAGGAAATTCGTGACGATCAGTTGTTGTTGAACGAGGCGAAGGTCGCTACGAGCACCGCCATTTTTGTAAGAGCCAAGAACTCAATGGTGGCGTTGCTGGTTGATCGTGTGGAAGCCCAGACAGATCTGGTGGTGAAGAACTTTGGTGGCATTGTGAAAGAGCAGAAAGGCTTTAAGGGCTTTTCAGTGCTGGCTGATGAAAAGGTCACGTACATCGTCGATCCTGAGCAGCTTCTTGGAATGTTAAAACATAGTATCCCTATGGAGAACGCAGCATGAGTGACTTCTTTGGCGATGACTTCACATGGGAATTAAAAAAGTACTTCCTCGAGGCCACCAGTAAAGAAGTGGAATCGTTTATGGATCTGATTGATCCGTCAACGTTCGCTAAAGTCACAGCTGAGATCAGTGAAGCATCATCTTCTTGGGTGGTGGATGCCAAATCCAACGAGTTTTCGTTCTTGGAAATATGGCTGACTGATTTTTTGGAGAAAATGGAATCTTTGGATTCAGTCGAGCAGATGCATAAGGCTTTGGAGCTTTTGCACAAGTATCTGACTGGACTATTAAGTGAAAAGAAAGACAGTGCAGAGCTGGCAGCTCATTTTCCCCTGGTCGCGCAAAGCAGCCGGGAAGCTTTGTTTTTGCACTGTAAAACTGGCGCTCAGCAATTCGTGCTTCCGATTGGTAACGTAATTGAAATCAGCGGCGTCCTGCCGGTGTTTCAGTTGCCTGATGCACGACCGGGATTGGCTGGACTGATTCCGTTTCGTGGGGAGGCGATCCCCGTCATCGATTTGAATTCCTATGGATTTCAGTCTGTGGAATCGGACAGATACTACTATGTCATCTGTGAACATGAGGGTATGCGATTCTCTTTACGTGTGACAGAGACAGATGAATTGATAAGTTTAAAAGATCAAGATATGCAAAATTTGAGTGATCATCCAACCATGCTTTCGGTGCCTTTCATCAAACAGTTCTTTGTAAAAGATCAGCACAGTGTGATGGTACTAGACATGGAGAAATTGGTAGCATGAATTCACACTATTTATATCCCGGCAAGTACGCAGCGTTTAAGGAAGAAACAGTTATTTCCACTTTGTTGGGATCCTGTGTGGCGGTTGCCATTTTTGATCCGACGACAAAAATAGGCGGACTGAATCACTACCTGTTGCCCGAGGCTCAGGCCGGAGAGCGCGCCAACTCACGCTATGGAAGTCATGCGATTCAGCTGTTGATTGATGATTGCTTGCGCTTAGGGGCAAATCGTAGTCAGTTGAAAGCCAAGATCTATGGCGGAGGCAACGTTATCAGTGTGTCCTCATTGGGTGAAGCCATCGGCTCCCGAAATATTGAATTTGCGGAAGCCACATTAAGGCAAATGGGAATTCCCATTGTTGAAAGAAATGTTGGTGGGGAATCTGCCCGCACAATTAAATTTAATACGGCAACGTCGGAAGTCCTTCACAATCAAACCAAAGAGGGCGGATCAGATGCTCCGGTTGACGTGTCGGGATTTAAACCTTTGGCAGTTGCGAAAAGTATCAAGGTTCTTGTGGTTGATGACTCGGCCACAGTGCGCACTCTGTTCACCAAAATTTTCAATCAGAGTGGTCTGGAAGTAGTCGGTGCTGCCGCTGATGCTTATCAAGCCCGTGATTTAATAGTTAATAAAAAACCTGATGTTATGACTTTGGATATCGAGATGCCCAAAATGTCGGGTGTGATGTTTCTGGAAAAAATTATGAAGCATCACCCAATTCCCGTGGTTATGGTTTCCTCATTGGCTAATACAGGCGAGGCCGCTTTGAAATCGCTGGATCTGGGAGCCGTGGAGTTTGTCCATAAGCCTTCCCAGTTTGATCCTCAGGTATTAAAACAGTTGGCAGAAATGCTGGTCATGAAAGTGCGTGCAGCAGCTTCTGTGAACGTGATCAAGAAAATCAAGGAAAGCCCGGCTCCAGAAGCACGGACAGTTCAAGCTCCAACATCGGCAGTACGTCGTGCTGCAGAGTTGAAAGTCGTGGTTGTTGGTGGAAACTCTGGCAGTGCTGAGGCACTGGAAAAGTTCATCACTAATTTGGCGGCGGATACTCCACCTGTTGTGGTTTCTTGCAGTACAGTCGCAAACTTTGTGACAGCGTATATTTCCAAACTTAAGGGAAATTCCAAAATCACTCCAGTTGTGGGGAAAGATGGGGATTTCCTAAGAATGGGGCATGTGTACTTCGTTCCTTCCGAACATCATGGAAAAATCATACCCGGAGTACAGGGACCAATGTTGAAGTTGGAAAAGGGGGCCCCGGTGGCTTCTCAGTTGCCTTCCAGCAACGTACTTTTTCAATCTGCGGCAAACGCCTACGGAAAAGGTGTCTTTGCGGTACTTTTGGGTGGATTTGGTACGGACGGCGTAAATGGTTTGACCGAAGTGCAAAAACTGGGTGGCGCGAGCGTCGTTCAGAACCCCGCAGAGGCTCAGTTTCCCTATGGACCGCAAAAAGCCATTGAATTGGGTGTAGCGGATGAGGTACTAAAAGCAGAGGCTTTGGCGGGATACCTAATGCAGTATCGAAACCAAAATCTATATTAGTTTCTGCACTTTTACCTGGGGTCCGTTTTGGAAATTCAAAATTTCGTTTCCGGAGAATTCAAAGCCTCCGGAAACCAAAAGACATTCACTAAATTTTCACCTTTTGATAATTCAGAATTGGCCCGGGTTTCTGAGTCAGATGCCATGGATGTTATTTTGAGTTTACAAAGCTCGAAGAAGGCATTGGCGGCCTTTGAAACTTCCACGCACGAGCAGCGTGCAGAAATTCTTAATAAACTTGCTGATCATTTTGAAAAGCACGCCCAAGAGATCGCATATAGCGAAGCTTTGCATCAGGGCTTGCCGAAGAACTTCGTATTGAAGAACAGCGTCCAAGTGGCGATCGCTATTTTGCGTGCAACAGCCGCAGATCTATTAAAGCCACTGCCTGCGGGGATTGGTGTTAAAGCGACGGGCTTGGTGGGAATCATCACGCCGTGGTCGATGTCTTTGAGAATGGTAACCGAAAGACTTGCACCTGCGCTTGCAGCTGGCAATGCAGTAATTGTAAAGGTGTCAGAGCATTCTCCAGTGACTTCCATTATTTTGGGCGAAGCCTTCAAGGCTATCGAATTGCCAGTGGGATTGGTGCAGGTATTAAATGGCGGAGCGGATGTTGCGCAAATTATTGCAGGACATCCCGCAATTCGCGCGATCACGGCTGCAGGAAAATCCACAACGATGGAAGCGATTGCCAAAGCTGCATTGCCGCAGATGAAAAAGATTCAGCTTAGCGGCGGTGCCAAGAACGCTGCAATAGTACTCAGTGATTTCGATTTTAAAAATCGCATGGCCGAAATTGTCGAGCCCTTCTTGCTGGGCCAGGGACAGATGTGCTGGAACATGACTCGCCTGTTTGTGCTTGAGTCCTTCGCTAAAGAATTCAACGAGGAATTGAAATCCTATTTAACCCAGTTGAAACCACTGACCTCGCCAGAAGGTAATGCAGTGTGGACGCCGTTAATTTCCAAGGACCGTGCAGAGATTCTAAATCAGAAAACTCAATTCGGTATTTCGGAGCACGGAAAAGTTCTTGCTCAAACCGAAGCCGAAACAACGGGAAATTTTGTGAAGCCCACATTTATGGTGGATTTGCCGAATTGTTCCGTGATGCAACAAGATGAGCTCTCGGCTCCATTGTTTTTGATTACAGCGGTCAAGTATCAGCATGAAGCCGTTAAATGGACTAACACCTCTTACCTGGCCCACTCTGCGATTGTGTGGAGCACGGAAGAAAAGTTCCTGAAGGTAGCCGAAAAGCTGGAAGTGGGGCAGGTGTCCCTGAATTCCTGGATGGAGCATTTGCAAAATCCAGTGGTGGGGATCAAGCAATCCAGTTTTGGAAACATGGATATGACCTGGAGCGGATCTTTTAATTCAGATGTGAAAAAGTTGACGGCGTTGCCATAATGTCAAAGTCGTGACGGAATGGCCTGTCGAATTATTGACGCAAATTAGTTCAAAATGTGCGTTCTCGCACGAGTTTTGACATCACAGTGAGAGCAGAATGCCTCTTCGGTAATCTCTAGAATATTTGGGTCGGACACGTGTCTAAGTTCAAGGACAGTGCCGCAAAGTATGCAATTGTTTTGGGAAATTATAAACTCGCGGTGCTTGGGACTGTCTGTTTTCTCGAAATAGTTAACTTTTGTATCTTCCATGTTGCCTCATCCTTGAGCTGATCCCCCACATCCATGCAGGGAAGCATCAGTGTGCCAGTGCAAGATCCGTTCACAGGCTAAAGTCCGGCCGCCGGATATCACTTTCAATCTGTATTGAATGAGTTCGGACTCGTTTTGGAAAGGGTGTTTGTCGCTTACCTTTCAAATCGGAGTGCCAATGAACCCAACTATTTCCCTATTAGCTGTTTTACTATCGGCGAGTCTTTTCACCGCCTGTGTGGAGGTTCGCGATAAAGACGAACTTGCCAAAGGTGGTCAGGTCGTTATCAAAGAAATCCGTCACCTGGTTATCGATGAGCCCTACTACTTTGTGGGTGGAGAGTTCATTCCTGCCAGACGTCTGCACGAAAAACCCCAAGCTGAAAGATCGTTGCTGGGGACGCGCAATGTTTACGATGTCGTTGTCGACACACTAACAATCACTGATAAGGGCATTCTTTTTACTATGGGTCACGATATTCAAATCACCGCCCGCATTCTTGAATCACAAAACGGAACCATCACCACGTTTCCAGATACCCATGAACCAAGCATCGTGACTGAGGGTGTGTCAGGTGGAAACTTGATTTTGAAAGTGGTTATCGCTGAAGGAAGATTGAATTTGTTCATGCAGGGCGAGCGCGGTGGCCCCGGAATGCCAGGGGGAGCACCTAATCCAAACATGGACGGTCGCGCGATACCGCTTTCGGGAAATGTGATGGGTTGTACGACTCCCAAAAATGGAGCACCCGGCGGACCAGGTGCCCGCGGCGGAATTTCCGGTACGGCCGAAGTTGATATTCAGGAAGAGGATGGATTTGTATTGAACGCCAAAGCGTTGCCGGGAATGGGTGGGAGAGGCGGACCCGGTGGTGAAGGTGGGCGCTACTGCATGGGAGATCGAAAGCGAGGACCTTCCGGTGCTATGGGTCCGCAAGGTGCAGAAGGTACAATTCAAACTTTATGCATTCGGATCGGGGAGCGTGGAAGACAGTGTATGTAAAAAAAAAGGCGCGATTTATTCGCGCCTTTTTTGTTTTAAAGATATGTCGTTTTAAGTTTCGATTCCGATTCGTAGCGCTCGAAAGCGAAAGTGATCAGCTTCGTGATTAGATCCTTATAGCCCACTCCCGTGGCTTCCCACATTTTCGGATACATGGAAATTTTCGTAAAGCCCGGGATGGTGTTGATTTCGTTGATGTACAACTCGCCATTCGGTCTTAGGAAGAAATCGACGCGAGTCAACCCATCGCAACCCATCGCCTGATATGTTTTCTTAGCCATGTCCTGTAAGCGCTGCAAAGTTTCACCGTGAATTTCCGCCGGAATTTTTAGCAAAGCTCCGTTATCGTCGATGTACTTCGCTTCGTACGAGTAAAATTCGTGCTGAGGAATCACCTCGCCAGGTAAAGAGGCTTGTGGGGCATGATTGTGACCCATGACCGAGCATTCCACTTCGCGGCCTTGAATGAACTCTTCTGCCAGCACTTTAAAGTCAAACTGGAAGGCATCCTGAAGTTTCACCTTGAAGTCGTCTGCAGATTTGATTTTGTGAACTCCCACAGAGGATCCCGCATTCGCAGGTTTGATAAAGAACGGCGTGCCCAGGTTCTTAACGATTTCGTCGTAGGAATTTTCTTTATGCGGAGTTAGCAGCATGTAGCGCGCATTTGGAATTTTCGCATCAGCCAGGATGTGTTTCATCACGGCTTTGTCCATACCGGCAGCAGACGACCAAACGCCACAGCCTACGAATGGAATATTCACCATTTTGAAAATACCCTGGATTGTTCCGTCTTCACCCATTGTTCCGTGCATGATCGGGAAAGCGCAATCAACAGAAGTTTTTGAGCTGTTTTTCAAAGAAAACAAAACCGGTTTGCCTAAGTCACAGATCAAAGCCACAGGTTCCGCATTGGGAGGCAAAGCTTTGTCGTCAATCTTGGTTACTTGAGTGAATACGCTCATATCCGGGAAGCGATACCAAGTTCCATCGGAACTGATGCCGATCAAGATAGGTGTGAATTTTTCTTTGTCCAAAGCATCGGCGATGTTTTTTGCCGAGCGCAGGGAAACTTCGTGTTCAGCTGATTTACCACCGAAAATAAGTGCCAGTGTCTTTTTCATTTTAAGTCCATCCGTGAGTTAAAACATTCTAAATTAAAAACTTAAGCCCATTCGACGATTTCGTGAGCCAGGCCGAAAATACCTGCGAACACTTCGTTGGGTTTTGCATCGCCGTACATATATGCCGGAGTCGTGACAACTTTAGTTTCACGGTCAGTGATGTAATCATCCACCGGGCATTCTTCGTGTATTGCACCGGTCTTTTGAATTTCTGCGGCTGTGGCAGGGTCATTTCCGATAGTGACTGTGACTTTCTTTTTGCCCAGAACTTTTGCCACCAGTACTGGGGCAATACAACATGCACCGATTGGTTTGCTGGCTTCAAAGAATTCCAGGATCACGCGCTTTACTTCTGCATTCACATCGCAATCCGCACCTTTTTCAGCCCAGTTGCAAAGATTTTTAGCGGCTCCAAAGCCGCCTGGGAAAACAATCGCATCAAAGTCTTTGGCGTGAAGATGGGCCAAAGTCTCAACGTGGCTGCGCGCGATGCGTGCAGATTCTTTCAAAACATTTCTAGTTGTGCCGGTCGGAGATTTTGTGACGTGATCGACTTCTTGCAGTTCGATGTCAGGAGCAAAGCAGCTGACTTGAGCTCCTGCTTGATTCAATGCGATCAACAAGCTGATCGATTCAGTGATTTCTGCGCCATCCAAGTAACCGCAACCAGAAAGGACTACTGCGATTTTTTTCATAAAAAACCTCCGGGAGATTTCACTCTACAGGAGGTCCTTGTGTCTGGCAATCAAGTGCTGGCTAGTTCTGGCTGCCGGTGCGTTGAAAGTTTGTAAGACGGTTGCACACCGTGACTAAAACTTTGGAGGAATCAGGAATTTGAACAAGTCCACGGTTGCAGTAATCCAAGACGCGCGCAAAGAACGGCAGATCTTGAGTTACTGAAATGCTATAAGTGACTTTTTGCTTTTCAACTGCAGTTCCTGTTTTCATCAGAATCGACCAATCAAATGTCACTTTTTTAACATTCAGTTCGCAGTTTGGAATGCCGCCGCAGTGTGGTTGCTTTTTTATTAGGTCCGGTGCCGGGCGTACCTCTGTTACCGAAGTCAAATTACCACATTTGATTTCACAGGAATCCAGCTTCAGGTTTTCTTTGCAATACTTTTGCAGATCGTCGGTCATGACACAGGCGTAAGCCAGCATCAGGACGCGTTCGAATCCCAAAGTGAGTTCATAGTCATCGGCTTTGGCGGTGATATCACTTTTTTTAGCAAGCACTGACTTCGTTGTGGCAAGGGCAGTAGATTTGGCGGTCAGGTCGCTTTCCTTGCTCACCGTACGATATTGCTTTCTGGTGGATTGGGAAGAGTTGTCACCAGTAATAACCGCAGTTTGATAAAGGAATTCGTACTTAAAAACCGTTGGGTCGTCCGGCGGTTCCGTGATTGAACTAATCGTGGTTCCCTCTTGCAGAACCAAGCGGGGATTCATTGTGTCGATCTGTTGATCTGTTTCTTGAAGAATAAAATCACCCTTCAGCATCTGTAGTGGCTCCACGACTCCCCAAGATGTTACCAGGGCGCCAGCGACCTCTTCGGCAGTTGCTGGAATCGACTTATCCTCAAGATCAGGAGTTTTCATACAAGACAGGGTGCTGGCGACAATCGCAGCCAGCACGACTCGCTGAAGGTTCTTCTTCATATGGAATCCCAACCCCAAATCCAAAGTTGCAGGGGCATGATTTTTTCAAATTTTTGAACGGTTTCTTCTTTAAAGATGCCAATCGCACGATAGTCGATCGGGCCGAACAACAAGCGAACCATGTCGGTTTCGTTGTTGATCGTGTAAAGATCCTGACCGATACCAAAGACGAAGTTATCGGGATGCTTTTCCAGGACAAAGTCAGCAATACCTTCTGCGCGGAAGGCGCGTTTGATTTTCGCAGACAATTGATCAAAGTTCACAATCTTGATCATTCCCAGGAAGCCGCTGTTTTTAGTGACGGTTCTGGTTTCCAACTCACGAATTAGATTTTGCGAGTGTTTCGGGCAAATGATCGTGAAAGGAGTTCCTTTTTTCGCACGAATAAAGCTTAACAGGGAAAGCAAAGCTGATGTCGAACCACCCCATTCATGGATGTAGCCGCCCAAGTCGATGCCTTTGCCTTCAATTGCATACGCAGCCAGTTGCCCGTTCGGCTCCCAAGCTGTGTAGATTTGTGTTTGCGGGATGCTTAAAAACTTACGTGTTTCCTCGATCGAGCGCACCGAGTTCACGGAATGTTTGGAGTAAAGGCGATAAATAGCATCCGGAGCCACGCGATTGTCGGTGGAATAGCTCAGATTACTGATAGGCATATCGAAGTTGTCTTCGATAACGAAGCTGATCTCGCTGCCGGCCAGTTCAAATCCCATGCGACGGTAAAAATCGAATAAATCAGTCCATAAGATCGCGATATCACAGGATTGCTCCTGGGCAGATCTTAGGCAGTCCTTAATCACCGTAGTGCTTAGCCCCTGACCGCGGTGGTCGTCTTCCGTTACCACCGAACCGATGGCAGCCACCTTAAAGATGACATGGGGAGACTTAATAATAAGCGGTTTCAATACGGCATGGGAAAGAACGCGTTCTTCATCGGATATGATGCGCATATTGTGCAAGTTGTTAGAGGTAAAAGCCGTCGGGTACTCGGCTGCAATGGACCAAGGGGCTTCTGAGCGCAGTTTTTTATTCAAAAAATCCAAAACTTGGGGAAGCTCAGTTTCCCTAGGTGAACGTGGTCCTTCCATGAACCCTCCTTTTGACAGTCTCCTTTAGAATACCGGGATTTGGGGCTGGACCCCAGTGATTCGACAAAAAAGGCCCTGAAAATGCGACACAAGTCCGGAAGGCCAGTTTGACAGAAAGGGGGAAACCCTTATAAATAAGGGGCGTATTTAGGAGAATTTCATGGCCGATAAGAGTCAAAAGTGGAACGAAAATAAACCAGGTAAAGTGTTCGTCGATCAATCTTGTATTGCCTGCGACGCCTGTGTTCTTACGGCTCCTAAGAATTTTTCAATGCACGAAGAAGACGGTCATGCATTCGTATCTAAACAGCCGGAATCACCTGAAGAGCAGGAATTGGTAAAAGAGGCCATCGAAGGCTGTCCAGTCGAAGCAATTGGCAACGACGGTGACAACTAAGAAGAAGGCTCCTTTAGAGCAGACGACTTCTCTTCTTAAGCGCTATTATCCTGATGCCCACTGCGCCCTTGATCACAAAAATCCCTTTGAATTATTGGTAGCCACAGTTTTATCCGCTCAATGTACTGACGAGCGGGTGAATATGGTCACGCCAGCGCTGTTTGCGAAGTATCCAACTCCCGAAGCCATGGCTAAAGCGCCATTGGGGACCTTGGAGTCCCTGGTTCGTTCCACGGGATTTTTTAAAAATAAAGCTAAGAATCTAAAATCCGCCGCCACTGATCTGGTAAAGAAATATGCCGGTGAAATTCCGCGGGATCTCGAGTCTTTAGTCCAGCTGGCAGGCGTCGGTCGTAAAACCGCGAATGTCGTGTTGGGTAATGCCTTTGATATTCCCAGCGGTATCGTTGTGGACACGCATGTGACTCGTTTGTCCAATCGCTTGGGTTGGGTGAAAACAGAAAACGCAGTGATAATTGAAAAGCAATTGTGCAAAGTAGTGCCGGAAGACGACTGGATCTTATTGTCACATCTGTTGATTTCTCATGGTCGAGCTATCTGTAAGGCGAGAAAACCAAATTGCGATCATTGCTTCCTTGAGACAACTTGCCCGAAGCGGGGAGTCTAGGCACAATGGTCTCATGTTTGTTTCATTCTTTGAGAGCGTTAAATACGTAGGTCATCTTCTGCCCATTTCATTCCTCAGAATTTTCCTGGGTTATTACTATTTGGAACAAGCCCTGCAAAATTATCGCGGTGATTTTCTAACTCGCCCGCGTATCGCAGATCAAATTGCAGAATGGCTGCCATCAAGCCACGCACCGAACTGGTTTAAGATTTTTGCAAGTGCGCAGATGATTCCGAACTGGCAAACTGTGGCGTTCATTATTGTGGGGCTTGAATTTGCCATCGCTATCTCCTACATCATTGGCTATGTGGTCAGACCGATGGCATTGTTGGGCGTACTTATGTGTGTCACGATGCTTTTCTTGTCGGGACCTGGTCAGGAAGATTTCTTCAAAACATTTCTGGCGATTCATCTGATTCTGGCATGGGTTGGAGCGGGTCGATGTCTGGGAGTTGACTATTATTTCTTCAAACGTCGTCGCGGCATCTGGTGGTAAATCCATGAAGAACTTTATCGTTTTTATAGCTGTCGTATTTTGCGGTCTTTTTTTAGCGATGCTAAATCGTACCGATTCTTCTCCGACGTCAGTCAGCGTTCCGACATTGCGGGTGTTTGGTTACTCGTCCTTCACCGGCAAATTCGGTCCGGGTCCTTTGTTGAAGGCCGAGTTCGAAAAGAACTGCCAATGCAATGTTGAGTTCATTGAAGGCAGTGATTCCGGCATCTTGCTGCAGCGTCTGAAAATCGAAGGTGAAAGCCTTGGAGCAGACCTTGTAGTGGGTTTGGATCAATTCGATCTTTCCAAAGCCATGAACGAACAACAGTGGCGCAAAATGAGTTTGGGAAATCTGAACGTCTATGAAGCAGTAAAACCGGCGTTAAGTAACAACTTCTTTGTTCCATACGACTGGGGAGCTTTGACCTTCGTTATGCGCACTGGAGAAATCAAAAAGGTACCGGTCAAGATCGACGATCTGTTGGATCCAGAGTTTACCCGAAAGATTTCCTTGCAGGATCCACGTACCAGCTCTCCGGGAATGCAGTTCCTGTACTGGCTGGTTCGCTCAAAAGGTGAAGACGAAGCTTTCAAGTTTTTGTCGCAGTTGATGCCTCAGGTTCACAGCTTTTCACCGACTTGGTCAACGGCTTACGGGATGTTCACAAATAAGCAAACCAAGATGGTTTACTCTTATGTGACTTCACCGCTTTACCACGAAATCGAGGAAAAAAAGAAGGACTACCAGGCTATTGCCTTTGAAGAGCCTTTGCCGCTCCAGTTTGAATTCATGGGAATTCCTGAATTCTGCAGACATTGCGAACTGGCGGAAAAGTTCGTGAATTTGATGCTGTCCCCGGAAGGTCAGAAGATCATCATGGAAAAGAACTATATGATGCCAGTGATGAAGGGTGTCCGGGACGGAACTCCATTCGCATCAGTTCCTGAGTATAAAACCATGCCCGATTTTGAAATTCTCTCCACGGCTGAAGTGGATCGTTTATTGAAACGCTGGACGGAAGTTCGCAGAGGCGCACTCAATTGAGTCTCCGAAAACTACTTCGCACCGCTTTGGCGATTTTTCTGCTTTTTCCATTTCTGTTTCTGGTAACCCAATTCAAGATCCAGGAGTTACCAGAGGCATCAGAAATCTTTTGGGCATTTAAGAATACATTTGCGCAGGCGCTGCTTTCGGCCATCGGGTCCTTGATTCTTGGTGTTTGGGCGTCGTTTGGAATTCTGAACTTTTCACACGGCAAAAGCCGTCTTCGCTTGTTGTTGGAAGTTCTGTGCCTGGTTCCCAGCTTTCTGCCGCCGCTTTTCATAATTCTTTCAGTATTGAATATCGTGGATCCTTTTCCTGTCGGTACCTTCGGGATTGCCTTGATACACACCGTAATGAACTTCGGTTTGGTTGCAGTTCTATTCACGGGGATTGTTGAAAACAAAGTCGGCGGAGTGGCTGAACTGTCTTTGGTTGAAGGGGCCGGTCGCTGGCAATTTCTAAGTAAAGGCCTTTTGCCCATGCTAAAAAAGGATCTTTGGCTGCTGGGTTTGTTTGTATTTGTGGTCTGCTTTGGCAGCTTTTCGGTGCCTCTTATTGTGGGCGGGGGCAAAGGCACCACGATTGAAGTGCTGATTTATGAAAAAATCCGATTATCTGGTGATTGGAGTGGGGCGGTTTTTCTGGCGGCCTTGCAATCGCTGTTTATTTTTGCGCTTTCGCTGATCGTGGGTGGTGCGAAGGGTAGCTCTAACAGACCATTTGCCAATTTAAGTATTGTTCGTATGCGCTCGGGCATTGCCATCATCATCGCAGTTTCTTTGATGTACATCACAGGTTACTTTCAAGGTCTGATTGCTGGATTCGGTATGATGTCCACGTTGTACGAATATCAATCTTCTTTGGCGTGGAGTTTCCTGGGAAGCTTGTTCATTGGATTGACCACGGGAATTCTGTGCTATGTGTGTCTGATGCTGATCGCCTATTGCTGGCCTAAAGCGTGGTTTGATAAGTTTTTGAATGGCTATGTGGCGCCCAGTACATCGTTGGCGTGTTTTGCTTTGTTGATCCTTAGTCCCAATGAAGGAATCTATCCATTCATAAAAATTCCGGTAGCAATGTTATTGCTTAGCTTGAATGGTTTATTCCGTATGGGATGGGATAGCGAGCTTCGCGGACTGGAATCCCAATTGAACGTGGCCTATGCAATGGGGGCTTCTCCGTCGCAAATATTTCAGGAAGTCATGTTCCCGCAAATTTCACCCAAAGCTGGTGTGCTGGCTGGGATAGGGGCGGTATGGGCCTGCGGAGATTTCGCAGTTTCGCGTATTCTGGCACATAGGGATTTAAGTATCGCCATGATGACTGAAACATTGATGTCGGGTTACCGACTGAATCAGGCCACTGTTTTAAGTTTGTTGATTGTGGTTGCTGGATTGATTTGCTTTATTCTTTGTGTGGGGGGGAGCCGTGTCCTTCGTCGAAAATTTACGCCGTGATTTCGGAGACTTTAAATTGGATATCCCGCGCTGGGAGATTTTGGATCAGGGTGTGACAGTCCTTTCGGGACCCTCTGGCTCTGGCAAAACCACGGTATTCAGAATGCTTCTGGGGTTGGAAGAATGCCCGGGAATGAAATGGACCTTTGGAAGCCAGGATTTGGCCAAGTTGCGAACTCCAGACCGTCGTTTGGGAGTGGTTTTTCAAACGTTGGATTTATTTCCGCACATGACCGCAAGAGAAAACATTCTATTCGCGGCAAGGGCCCGTAAGATATCCGAAGAAAAAGTTCGCGCTCGCTTGAAGGAGCTGACGCAGAATCTGAAAATGGAATCATTTTTGGATAGACCGGCAGCCATTATTTCCGGCGGCGAAAAACAAAGAACTGCCATTGCACGAGCACTGATTGGCGAGCCGCGATTGCTATTGTTGGACGAACCCTTTTCCTCGCTGGATCAAGAGCTTCGTGAAGACAGTCGCCGTTTGATCAAATCTGTGATTGAAAGCGAAAAGATTCCGACATTGTTGGTTACGCATGATCCGAAGGATATCGAAGTGATGGCCAATAAGGTCTTTTATATCCGCAATGGTTCCATTATTTCAGAAAGTTAAATTGTGTAGCGCTGAACCATCTCTAGCAAAGCGGTTTTCTTAACAGGTTTAGTCAGATGCTCAGTGCAGCCTGCATCCAAAGATTTTTGAATATCTTCTGCCATGGCATTGGCACTGACCGCAATGATAGGCGTCGGCTTCAGTTTGTTGATCTGTTCCCATTCGCGAATTTTGCGGGTAGCAACATAGCCATCCATCACGGGCATTTGAATGTCCATCAATATCAAATCAAATTCGCCGGTGGTGGCTTTTTCCACTGCGACTTTGCCGTTTTCGGCCTGAACGATGTCGAAGGGATACTTCTTTAGGTATGTTAGCAGCAGGAATCTGTTGTCTTCAGTGTCGTCGACCACAAGAATCCGGCCATTGCGTGCCACACTTGAAGTGATTTTGGCGATATCCTTGGAATCTTCCACAGCCCGTGGTGATTCGACGACGGCGTCAGTCGGTACGTATGGTATCGTGAAGCCAAAGGTACTTCCTGCTCCCTCGCGGCTTTCGAACCAAATCTTACCACCCATAAGTTCAACCAGATTTTTTGAAATCGTCAGACCCAAGCCGCTGCCACCGAACTTGCGGGTGATCGAGCTGTCTGCTTGAACGAAATTTTGAAATAACAAATGCTGCTTGTCCGTTGGGATACCGGTTCCCGTGTCGCGAATGCGGAAACGAAGACAGCTTTTCGCTTCATCATCAAAATCCACACTGACCGCGATCTCTCCGGACTGAGTGAACTTGATGGCATTGCCGATTAGATTGAACAAAATTTGTCTAAGTCGGGTAGGGTCCCCAATGATATGCGGACGTTCACCCTCCAGATTCACTTTCAGATGGAAATCCAGATTTTTTTCCGCGGCCTTTTGTTTTAGGATGTCGCAAATATTTTTTGTCGTAGCGACCAAGTCGAAAGCGATTTTCTCGATACGAACTTCGCGGGCCTCGATTTTAGAAATATCCAGAATATCATTGATCAATGAAAGCAGATTTTCACCGGCATTGGCGCAAACTTGAACCAGCTGTGCCTGCTCCGGCTTCAATTCAGATTCGGAAAGAATGTCGGTGATACCAATAATGGCATTCAGCGGAGTACGGATTTCATGGGACATACGTGCCAGGAATTCCGATTTGGCCTGGGATGCTTTTACGGCCTGTTCACGGGCTTGGATCAGAGCGTGCTCGCTTTGAATTCGATCTGTGATATCAGTTCCAACGAAAACGAAGGTCAGATCCTTGGATGTACGGTTTGGCAATGCCGCCCAGTTCATCAGAATCGGAATTCGGTGGCCATCGACGTTGGTGATTTCAGCTTGAATACTGTGGCGGGTTTGTAAAAGCCATGTGTAATTTTTAAACTCCGGTTGGGCATGGATCAAACTTTTCAGGTCGACTTGGGCAACCTGGTTTGGCGAAAGTCCCAGAAGTTTAAGGGCATATTCATTCGCCTGGGAAATCATGTAGGAAGACTGGCGCCAGTCATCGTGATGGACTACTTTTACGATAAATAGGAAAGCTTTGATGGATTGGATTACGCTGTCCAGGAATTCTTTGGATACGGTTGTGGTTTCCAAACGATCTGCAAGCTGATTGTACTTTGTCACTAGCATCCCGATTTCATCGCGGGATTGATAGTTGATTTTTTGAGTCAGGTTGCTGGTACCCAATTTTTCCAGACGGTCTGTCAGAAGTTGAATCGGCTCGACAACCTTCCCGGTCGCAGCAAATGTTGCAAAGAAGAACAGGATGAAAATTAGAACGGCTGCCGCACTGGATGCGATGGCGATGCGATCCAGAACTGCAAAGGCTTCGCTTTCGTCAATTTTGGTTTGAATATACCAAAGCTCACCATTTGGCAGATAAATCTTACCGATGGAGCGGATGACTTTTTGCCCTCGATAGTCTGTACCTAGCTCGCGGACCTCGCTAAGGTTCTCAATCTTCTTGATGTCTTCGTCCCCACGATTGCTCTGCCCTGAAGCAGCGCCTTCCGTTGTGGCTCCTTCAGCCGAGGCACCTTCGGTCTGTTCTTCCGAACGGAAGCGACCGGTATTGCGCAGACTCCAGTCTTCGCCGTAAATCAATGTTTCGCCGGTCTGGCCCATACCATGAGTGGCCCAGGCAAAATTATCGCTGGTGATACGATCGATTTCAGAAATCGAAATCTTAAGAATGACTGCTCCCAGGAATTTTCCATTGCGGATGATCGGAGAAGCCACATACCCGGTGGTGAACTTAACACTCACGGAATCCTTTTCGAAATCCAGGAACAGCGTCGAACCCTCCTGAGCTTTCATCGCCCAATTGAACAGGTCTTTCAACTTCTGCATTCCGGGAGCATCATCGAAAACCGAAACACCATCATCAAAGTCTTTTCGAGTTGTGTAAAGAACGCGTCCTTGAGGGTTGATCAGGGCCAAATCGTAAATATTGAAATCCAGGACGTAGTTATCCAACAGTCGACGAAACTCCGGGTAGGAGTCTGATTTCTGATCCATCAAAAGATTGTCAGTCATCTCGTGGGAAGAGATGAGATTCACAGCCATTTGCAGATCACGGAAATAGTTTTCAATTGAAGTGGTTTTGGCGATGCGAATTTGTGTCAAACGTTCATACGTACTATCGACAATTGTCGATTCGACAATTTTAAGACCGATCAAAGCAACAACGAAGGTGGCTAAGAATACCGAGACTAGATTGAATAGAAAAATTCTTAAACGTAAAGTCATTTTGCTGCCTTACTTCTAGTAGTACCGACTGAATCTAAATCACGCAACGAGTAGTTCCTTTCCACTCTGAAAACAGGTCGTTTTTTGAATGAGGTTAGCTATTTGTAACTGATGCGTCGGGAAAGGCCTTTTTGCGTTCAGTTTGTTTGGACCTTGTAATTTGTCTTTTGTCTGTGGGGGTGAAATTTTGGCCAGTAATGGTTAAGTATAAAGAACGGAACCGTGGGGGTAACATTGAAGCTTAGTTTTACGGGAAAAATTCTTTTTGCCAGCACCTTAATTGCTCATGTTGTTTCATGCGCCCAAACGAAGGTCATGGAAGGCGATGCGGATTTGCTTACTCCGACAATTTACTATAAGCCGACAGTACATTTCGATGCGGCAAAATGTACTCAAGAAGATTTAAAAGATATTCTTTCGCCGACTGATAAAGTTTTGACCACAATTTGTTCCAAAGATTTTGACCGATGTTTGATTGAAGGCGCCTGCTTTGTTGATAAAGGCGGAAGTGTTCGTTCTTTCAACTATCATTCGCGTATTAAAAATATCCCACGGTTTGTTGAGGTGGATCTACGCCGTTGTCCATTTGGTTATGGAGTGAAATCGACTTGCCTGGATCCGTATTACACAATTGCAGCGGATCTTTCGATTTACAAAGCAGGGGATGTGGTTTTCGTTCCTCGTCTGGTGAATGCGCCCATGCCAGACGGAAGTGTTCATGATGGATTTGTGATAATACGCGATCGTGGAGCCCGTATTCTAGGGCAGGGACGATTTGACTTTTTCACGGGATTCTATAATCACGCAGATAAGGATAACATTATTGCTCGTCTGGGTTTTGGAGATCCGTACGCGCGTTTTGACTATCGAATGGCGACTGAAGATGAAGCTGCTGCTGCCCGCGAGCGACGGGGATACCCAGGTCTGAAGAATTCAATAGTCGTTAGAACGTTGGAAGAAATATCCAAATTTTCTCAGACTTCACCTACACGCAAGGAAAGCGAATAGACAAACCAGAGTCTATTTTGTGTAACATAACCGTTGAATTTCTTTCGGCTTTTTACCCACCTTGGTCCAGTGGTCCCTGGACCTTTGGCTAAAAAAATTCAAACTCAATCTTTAATAAAATCAGGTATTAAGCCTGCTCCTTCAAAAAAAACTAGACCTAGGTCTAAAGTTTTCTGGACCTTCGTCGATAAGTTATTCGTAACACGTTGGGCTTCCGCGGACTCCCTCTCAAGAGAAAATCCTCGGACAAAGTCTCCTGCAAACATGGTCAGTCACCCATGCTGCGGGGGACCTGCTCCAACCAAAATATTTGTATTTAAAAATTTAAGAGTTTTTTGAACGAAACAATTATTCGATCATAGTACGTTGTCGGGTTCAAAGGTGTTCTGCAGGTAAGTGGTGCGACCACAGTGCAATCTTTAATCCTCAAAAAAACAGCGTCTTATGGTCCAAACATATCCCGAGGAGGATCGTAATGGGCTTAAGAATTGCAACGAATACAGCGTCTATCGCTGCTCAGCGTGTATTGTCCACGCAACAGAAAAGAACTGAGCACTCTGCTCAGGCTCTTGCTTCAGGTTCCCGTATCGTTAATGCTGCTGACGACGCCGCAGGTCTGGCGATCTCAGAGAACTTCAAAGGACAATTAAAAGGTATCTCGGCGGCGCGAAACAACGCCAACAACGCGATTTCCTTTGCGCAAGTCGGTGAGGGTGGTCTGAATGAGATCTCCAATATCTTGATTCGTCTGCGCGAGTTGGGTGTGCAAGCTGCGTCTGACACTATCGGTGAAACAGAGCGCGGATTCCTAAATAAAGAGACCCAACAACTTCTCCAAGAGGCCGACCGTATTGCCAAAACGACAACGTTTGGTAATCGAAAACTTCTTGATGGATCCGGTGGTGAGCTGGAATTCCAGGTCGGTGCCAATGCCGGAGATGATAATATGATTAAAGTGACCTTCGATGCCGATGCTTCCGCAAGCAATTTGGGAATCGACGGTATTGATATGGAAGACAAGGGCGGAGCGAGATCTTCACTTGAAGATATCGACAGAGCACTCGTCAAAGTCAGTGAAATGCGCGCAGGATTTGGTGCGACCCAATCCCGACTGCAATCCACTGTAAGTAATTTGGATATTTCTTACGAAAATCTTTCTGCAGCGAACTCGCGTATCCGTGATACCGATATCGCCAAAGAAACGGCCGAAATGGCATCAGCTAATATCCTGCAAAACACGGCAGTGTCAGTATTAGCGCAAGCCAACCAATTGCCTAACGTTGCTATGAAACTCGTAGGCTAAGGTATAAATTAGAAAATTAGTTTTTTAATTAGTTCCTTCAATTTGCGAGGGGGACTCCGGGATAATCTCCCTCTGGAGTAGTCGCCCACAAAAAACTACTCTAATTCAGCCCACCCACAGGGGCCCTCGACGGGGTCCTTGTGGGTTTTTTGCGTTTCTACCCCATATCCCACCCATCCCCGATGTCTCCGGGGGTATCGGTCATCCCACTTCCCACTCCACAATTCCTTAATCTGTTCATGACTCATCCCACGCAAGCGGTTTTTAGAATAAGGCCGCCCATTCGCCTCACACTCATTCAGCTGTATGTAATTCCTTACAGTCTTATACGCCCGATGTCCCTTCACCACACGGGTAAACGGCCGGTGTTTCCAAATTTTCAAATCCTCCCGCCCCCTTTGTGGGGTATCGGTCAAGCGTTGGGCAAATTGCCCTGGCACGACTCGAAAGAAACTCTGCAACTTTGAACGACGGCCGCCACGAATCAAAATGTGTACGTGATCGTTTTGAATAGAGACCTGTTCGATCTTCACAAAGAACTTCAGGGAGTATCTTTTTAGCAGCGTATTCAGAAGTCTAAATACATGCGGATTGCGAAGTCCTCCACGTACGGCAAATTTATTTATCTTCAATACCAAATGAATGGGATTTTTGGCGGAGAGTGGGCGAGAGCCTCTGCCAAATGAGGATTTTCTGAGATCACCGCCGTAAGAAAGGCGATGAACATTGCGTGTATTGAATGGCGTTTGGTGATTCATGTCGTGTCCTCCCGAACTCAAGATGACCGGTACCCCCGAAGTGTTGGAGCGGAAGTGCAAGTTTGGCCCTGTGGTGAGTGTTGCGTTGATGAGAGAGATGAGAGGTGAATGTCCGAGGGGCGGAGAGTGCGGTCGTGGGAGTAAAGAGGAAGAGATGACCGGTACCCCCAGAGAGTTTGTGGGGGGGGGTGTTCCAGTTGGAGTACTTCTTGGGTTGGTATCTATATGTTTTGGGATCAGTTTGCACAGCTTTGGTCTGTTGGACTTTTGTGGCGTCGGGGATTTAGCTGGACCTTGGTATGGGATTTTGCAGGGTTTTGGGCTGGTTTTCGGGACTATGGTCTAGGTTTGACTGGATCATGGTCTAGTTTTGCAGGACGCGACTAAAGGCTTCACAGACCTCGCCGAAAGGTATGTCAGAAGCAACGACGATACCGAAGTCGAAAGTACTTGAGAGCTTCGAAGGGTGTGACTGCCTGACGAAAACTCGATTGCAGGGTACCAAGACCAACGTAGAGTCCCAACGTGTTAAACAGGTCAGCCTAAGTAGGTATAGGGCGGCCACAAATTATGGGGGTCCCACATGGGAATGAGAATTTCTACTAACATCGCAGCTGTAAATGCACAAAGAACTCTACAAGGTTCACAACGTGTAATCAGTAAATCCATGGAGCAATTGTCTTCTGGATCGCGCATCAATAAAGCGGCGGATGATGCAGCCGGCTTGGCAATCTCTGAAGGTATGAAGTCGCAAATCAGATCTTACAGCCAAGCGCAACGAAATGCGAATGATGGTATCTCAATGGTGCAAACTGCTGAGGGTGGTTTGTCCGAAGTTTCCAACATCTTGACTCGTATGCGTGAGTTGGGTGTACAAGCTTCTTCTGATACTATCGGTGATACAGAGCGTGGCTTCTTGAATAAAGAGGTTCAACAATTGAAAGATGAGTCTCAACGTATCACTCAATCTACAAAATTTGGTACAACTAAACTGCTTGATGGTTCCGGCGACAAGTTTGACTTCCAAGTAGGTATCGGTAATGACGACTTTGCGGACCGTATCTCCTTCAACGCAGGTGAGACAGACGCAACGACTGCTTCTCTGGGTATTGATGGTTTCGATTTCAGTTCTAAATCTGGTGCTCAAGAAGCATTGGCGAAAATCGACTCTGCGCAAACTCAAGTGAATGGTTACCGCGCAAATCTGGGTGCCTTGCAAAATCGTCTGACTTCAACAGTCGACAACTTGGGTGTTCAGCACGAAAATATCTCTGCAGCGAACTCTCGTATCCGTGATACAGATATCGCTTCAGCTTCTGCTGACCAAGCTCGTAACCAAGTGTTGTTACAAGCTAACACAAGCGTCCTGGCTCAAGCGAACTCGCTTCCAGGCGCAGCAATGAAATTGATCGGTTAATCTTAAATGTTTGATCTGGGAGAGCGCCTCCGTGCTCTCCCGGTACCAACCTACCCAGGGAAAACTAATAATGGGTTTCCCTGGGGTACTTAGAGGGACGGACTAGGGAATGGCCCAAAGTCCAGCTGTTTAAGTATGAGGCGGAAATGCCGATAAGTACCTCATGAATATCAAAGGATTGATTCCCAACATACAGCCCTCCGACGTCAAAGCGGTAGACCGCACGGGACGGGCGATTCAATCCGACATGGCTCACGACCGCGATGCGAATGGGCAGGAATCCTACCAACAACAACAACAAAATCAAAAGCCACCGATGTCAGAGGAACAACTCGAAGCTTCGATGGAACATTTGCGTAAACTCTCCGCTTTCAAAGAACATCGATGGACCGTTGAATTGGATATCGCCGAGGACGGAAAATTCGTTCTGGTGAAAGATAATCTTGGAACTTTGATTCGTCGTATTCCTGAAGCAGAGCTGTGGACTTTGCCTTCTGATGATTCTCCTCGGGGACAACTTTTAAAGAGATCTGCCTAGTCCTTGTAGAATAAATCCAAAGTTTTTAAGTGTTAATAGCATTTGGTTCCCAGCTTCTGGTCCAGCTTCAGAGGGGGATGTCAAAATTTATCCCGCTTATATTCCAATACAGCTCTAAAACCCGCATCCCTAGGCCTTTCGACGGACATTTAATTGACTCACGTTCATTGTATGAATTTGAGACGATTGATTCATGGCAGGAATACGAATTACAGGCATGGCCTCTGGGCTACCACCAAATATCGTCGAGCAGCTAATGGATGCTGAGCGTATTCCTGTGAAGCAAATGGAAAGCAAGAAGACCGAGAAGGATGACAGGTTGAAACTTGTCAAAGAACTCGAAACCAAGGTGAATGATATCACCAAGAATCTTTCTGAGCTGACCAACGTGCGCGGATTTGCGGATAAGAAATTTACCACCAGCGATAACACTGTCGTTGATGGGCAGCTTGATCCGAATACAGCCATGCCGGGGGAGTACAGTTTGGAAGTGGTTGAGCTGGCAGAAAAACCAGCGGCAATTTCCAACGGTTTCCCTGATAAGGATCAAACACAGATTGGTACGGGATATATAAAATTTGAAACGCATGAAGGTACCAAGGAAGTCTACATCAACGGCAAGACGTCTACACTGCAAGGTGTGGCGAATCAGATTAACAATGCCGATGTGGGACTGAAGGCGCAGGTTCTGGAGGATCGAAAGGACAAGGAAAACCCTTTCAAGCTTCTGGTTTCCGGTATGGCGACGGGCGATGACAACCAGGTGGCCTTTCCAAAGATTTATCTTTTGGATGGAGATCAGGACATGTACTTCGATCAGTCCCGCGCTTCCAAGAATGCGAAAGTGAAGATCGACGGATTTGAAATTGAGCTGCCTGATAACAAAGCAAAGGATTTGATTCCAGGCGTGGTTCTGGATCTGAAATCGGCTGCTCCAGGCAAGAAGATCAGTATGTCGGTGAAAGAGAATCTGGAAGCGATCAGCGGCAAGGTTAAGAACTTCGTTGATGCTTACAATGCGGCTTTGGGTTTTATCCAAAAGCAGAATCAGATTCAGGGCGGAGATAAAAGCGGAAATCCGAAGTTGGGCCCATTGGGTGGTGACGGATTGCTGCGCACGATTGAAAGCTCTTTGCGCTCGGCCATTCTGAATCCAGTGATGGGGGTGGAATCTCCTATTCACAGAATCAATGAGCTGGGAATTACGTTTAACAGAAACGGTACGCTGGAATTGAACCAGGATAAGTTCAATAAGGTTTTAAATGAGAACCCGGTGGGTGTCGGTGCATTCTTCCGTGGCGACAGTTTTAAAACAGGTTTTGTTCAGGTTATCAAACAGACGGTCAGTAATCTGACCAATGGACAATACGGTGGGATTGCCAACCGTAAAAGAGGTCTTGAGTCGCAGATCAAGCAGATTGATCAGCGGATCGACACCAAAGAACGCCAGCTTCAAAGAAAGGAAGACGGACTTCGTATGAAGTTTGCCAACCTGGAGACGAAGATGTCGGAAATGCAAGCCCAGCAGGCCAAGTTTGCCGCAATGGCACAGCAGGCTGGCGGCTAGTTTAAGAAGTTTAATTGTACGTTGATGATCAGGAATAGGAAGAGGAAACGATGAATAAGAACGCGTATCAAAAATATAAAACGACTTCGGTTCAAAGCGCCAGCAAGGAGAAAATCCTATTGATGCTTTATGAAGGTGCCATCAAGTTCACCAAGCTTGCAGTAAAGGCAATCGAAGAAAAGAAAATTGCTGACCGCGGACAAAACATCGGCAGAGCCTTCGATATCATCATGGAATTGAATAACACCCTTGATCATAAAGTGGGCGGGGAGATCGCATCCCAGCTGGAACAGCTTTATATGTTCATGATGGAGCAATACACGAAAGCCAATATCTCCGGAGATGCGGCACCACTTCATGCGAACTTGAAGTTGCTGAATACTCTGTATGATGGCTGGCTGCAAGCAGTTGAAAAACTTAAAAAAGAAAACGACGACGGAAAGAAAGCGGGTTAATACCATGGAGGGTAACGTGACCAGAATCATCAGCCTGTTGAACGAAAAAAATCATTACCTTGAAAAGTTCTATTCCCTGAACGAGGTTGAACTTGCGAACTTTGCGCAAGGTATGTTCGACAACTTGGAGCACTTTTATCAAACGCGTGAGAAAATTCTGGATGTTCTTAAGTATGTTGATTCACAAATCGACAAAGCTCATAATGAAATCACTCCCGATGCAGTTATGGCGACTGAGGATCGTAAGCAGATCAAAGAAGCCCTTTCTATTAAGGATGAATATGTAGCGCGTATCATCGAACAGGATATTCAGGTCCTGGTTTGCATCGAAACGGCAAAGAATTCCATCATCCGCGAACTGCAGGATGTTCGTCGCAATCGCAAGGCCATTGGGGGATATAAATCCAAGTCTTTTGATTCGCAACTGGATGAAGAGGCCTAGACCCGGCAATTTTTTCCCGACAAAAAGCTGACGGCAAGTACGGTCTGGGAGTCAAACTCCTGAGCTGAACTTGCCTCAACTTCAAATAAACGCATTTCAAACTTTGGCATCTGTGTTGCTCTTCTCTAACTTCGGAGGAGATCCATGCAGATGTTGGAAAATCAGATCGTTCAAAAGTCCAGTGAGAATATTGAAGTTAATTCTTCAAACGAAACCTTTCAGGAAAGCTCTGGCAGAATTTACTTTGATTCTGTGCAGGCTCTTGCAGACTTTGAATCAGAAGCCACAGTTAAATCACAGGAAGTTTCAGATCCCCGCATTACGAAATGCTTGCAGAATGCGAAGGTTCTGTCCAAGCATGGTGAGTATCACCTTGCACTGAATCTGTTGCGTCAAGCTTGTAATATCAATTCAAAACATCCGGCGACCTTAAGTATGTTGTCACGCAATCTGGAAAAGATCGGCAAATACGACGAGGCGATCATTGCATTGAATGCGTGGAATAAAGTGGACTACGGTTTTGAGAGTCTTGCCTTCCTGGCGCATGCACTTTATCGCATGGGTCGCGATCAACAAGCTTTGGAAAAGTACTTCGAGTCTTTGTCAGTGTTGACGGAAGAGAATGACCAGCTGTTTGAAGTATATAAGAACATCGGAAATATCTATGTTCGTCAGGGTGATTTTGATGGCGCTGAAGAATACTATAATAAAGCTTATACCATTAATACCACTTCGGATGTGTTGCTGGTTAATTTCGGGACACTTGAGGTGCAGCGTGGTGATTTCGATAAATCCCTGTATTGCTTCCGTAAGGCCGTAGAGATCAATCCTGAGAATGACAAAGCCTGGGTGGGTCTGGCGATGGTGCACCAGCAATTCGGTGACACAGAGCTTGCGTGGGCAAACGTTGAAGCAGCTTTGGATATTAATAAGAAAAACCGCACTGCGGTGCACTTGGCTGCCAACTGGGGTCTGCGTGATCGTCAGTTGCAAAAGTCCATCGAGGCTTTGCAGGAATATCTTTCTCAAGTTGAACAGGATGAAGATATGTCCCTGGTTTTAATCAATTTGCTATGTACCGCGGGACAAATGGATCAGGCCTTGCTTGAAATCGAGCGCGTTCTTTTGTGGAACCCTGATCACACGGAAGTTAGAAATCTTAAAAAGAAAATCACACCTACAGTAAAGGCAGCATAAAATGTCCATGATTACATTCTCTGAAAACCAGGACTCTTCTCTTATTGCATTCGAAGCAGGCGCTGCTTTGGCATCATTGACGCAACCTCGTGAGGAAGCATTGAAGTGGACTTACTCTTTGGGGCCTATCCCGTCAGCTCATGTTGTTATCATTGGTTTAGGATCGGGTTTTCAGGTTGAAGCTCTTGCTGACATGGATCCGAACGTTCAAATCACGGTGGTTGATTCGCGTGATTCATTGGTTCCGGTCTTCAGATCACAGTTTCCTGAACTTGCTGAGCGTGTCCAGATCGTTATCGCCGACAGTGTTCAGGATCTGATGAAGAATGATGTCTATGCTGACGTTGTTGCTAATCGCGCCTATGTAGTTTCTTTCCGTGAATCCTGGGGGCAGCAACTAAATCTTTTTGCTGAATTTTTCGGGCACTTGACGGGTCGTACGGTTGAAGCGGTGAAGTATCACCTTGAAGACCTGCAAATGAATATGAAGTCTTTGTACTTTCAAAATAACAACAGTTTGCTTTCCATTAAGGACATTTTGCCGGTGGTGGAGGCTTCCCAGGTTGCGGAGGAAAAGAAACAGATCTTCCGTATGTTGGGTGAATTGGTAAAATAGATGAAGATACTGGTCGTCTCGCTTTTGCGTCTGGGAGATATTATTCAGCAGCAGCCTTTGTTAAAGGCTTTGCGAAATAAGTATCCTCAGGCCGAAATACATTTATTGATAAACCGTCAGTTTTCCCAAGTGGAATCTCTGCTGCATGGTTTGGTTGATAAGTATTTTTACTTTGACCGGGATGCCTTGCAAAAAGGTCTGGGCGAGGCGTCCTATAATATTCTGTGGTCGCATCGGCAATTAGAAATGCTGGTGAAAGAATTGAATGGCGAGAACTACCAACAGATAGTTAATTTCACACACAACAAGCTGAGTGCCTATCTAATAGGTTCATTGCAGGCTCCAGTAAAGCAGGGATTACACCATGCTGAAGGAGTATTTCAGGGATTAAAAAATCCCTGGCTTCGCTATTTCAATGAACGATTTTCCGGAACGCAGCCTTCGTTGTTCCACTATGTGGAGCTATTGGGTAAATCCTTTGGGCTGCCGGTTTCCAGGTTGGTTTTACCGCAAACCAACAAAAGTAAGAGGATTTTATTTCAGTGTCTGACCAGTGATTCAAAGAAGAACTGGGCGCTGGGCAGATTCAAGCAGCTTAAAGATACTATTGAGTCCTCCCTGGTTGACTACAAAGTTCAGATTCTATGTGCACCATTTGAAAAGAATCTGCTGACGGAAGTTTTCTCAGAAGCGGATCTCTTGGTGTGTGATTTGGCTGAGGGGCAAAAGGCCCTGGGCGAATCCTGTCTTTTGGTGACTGGTGATACCAGCATTAAACATCTTGCAGCGCAGATGGGCGTGCCGACTGTCGAGTTGGTATTAGGCAGCAGTGATTGGACAAAGACGGCAGCTTTCTCTGGTAACTCGGAAGTGATTGTGGCACAAACTGCGTGTTCACCATGCACTCATTCCCAGGCCTGCAGTCAAAAGTCGCAAATCTGCGCAGAACAAATTTCTGTGGACCAGGTTTTCGCTGCCGTTTGGGATAAACTAAGTAAAAAACAGGTTAAGCCTGTTGTAACTCTAAGAGATCTGGAGCGCATTTCCTGGTCGCTTAAACTGGATGGCGTTTCCGCATCGGAAGTTATTCCCTATGCAAATGCAGCACTCGAGTTTTCGAAATCCGGTGATACAGATTCGGTTCGTTGCCTATTAAAGCAGGCCCGACAGTCACAGGATCAATATGAAGTCTGGATTTCCCGATTGGAAGCCGCCTTTCCTAAGCGTGAAGATCTGATTGGTAAGTCCCAGCTTAAGAGTCACGATATCGGTGAATTCATCCTGACCGCTCAGGAAGTTGTTAAATCAAAACAAGACACGGCTGGGTATTTCCAGTCGGTTGTAGAAACTCTGATGGCCCGTTTTTCCAGTACGTTGCAGTTTCACGAGAAAATGCAGAGTGCTCTAGCAGAAGTCCGCGAACTTTTGCAATCGCGGGGTCAGTTCATTCACTCACTAGAAATAGTTCTCAAGGAAGGGGCCTATTATGCAGCAGGAATTGGACAATTATCTATCGACAGCTTTGAAGAAGCTGGAAGAAGCGTATCGCGAGATCGTGAAGACGCAGCCTTATAATCAGGAAGCTGAAACGATCAAACTTGTTGCTGAACTTGCAAAGGAACAAATCAAAGATGAAAATTCTAATTCTGCAGCTCGCTAGACTGGGTGACATTTATATTTCATGGCCGGCAGTTCGTGCTGTACGCCGTTTGTACCCTGAGGCTGAAATTCACTTTATGACAAGACCCCGTTTTGAGGGGGCAGTTGAAGGATTGACCGCAATCGATAGGCATCTGACGTTGCCCAGCGGCCATATTTTGCAGCCGCTGGTGAATGAATCGGTCAACACGGAAGAGTCTTTGAACCGTATGGAAGAGTTCGTGGAGACTGTACGTGCAGAGAACTATGATCAGATTATCAATCTGACGTTTTCGCCATTTTCCAGCTATCTGACTCACGCGCTGACTATGCCGCATACTTCGGTTTTGGGTTACACGCGTTTCAGAGACGGCTTCTTCTGTGCAGCCGATGAAGTGAGTGCTTACTTCTATGCTCAGGTGGGTATTAACAAACCAAACCGTGTGCATGTGGCTGATATTTTCGCATCGATGATCGGTACAGAGTATGTTGAGCAGGATTGGGAAGCACCAGCTTTGCCGGAAATCGGTATCACGTTGCCGGAAACTTTCCTGACGATTCATGTGGGTGCCAGTGAAAAACACAAGGCTTTGACCGCAGAAGCCTGGGCGCGTGCCTTGGATTACTTCAGCCGTCGTTATCAAGGGATGCCTATTGTTCTGATCGGTGCTCCAAATGAAATGGACATTGCTAACGAGATTATCGCGAACGCGCCCAATGCGGCTATCACAAATCTTGTCGGTCAAACGAAAATGAACGAGTTGTTCACAGTATTGAAGCGTTCTGAATTGCTGATCGGCTGCGACAGTGCTCCGATTCATATGGCGTCTTTGACGGATACACCAACGCTGAATATCAGTGTTGGCAATGTGAACTTCTGGGAGACCGGACCGAAAGCGACGCTGGGTTTGATTTATCGTTTCGAAAACAGCCAGGAGATCGTGCCGGAAAGAATCGGTGAAATCATCGCTCAGCTGTTGGAAGGTCATGCAGATCCAGAGTTGATCATGCGAACTCCGGGCCTTGCGAGTTACGGTAAAGTTGAAACAGCAGAGCAGGAATTTGCCTGGAAGCTGGTTCAGGCTATTTACCTTGGCGGTGATTACCCTGTCGCTGATCGTATCGAGATCATTGAAGGTGCGATGAAACTTGATGAAATCAACGATTTCATGATGAGTCAGTTTGCACTGATTCCAGAGAAGGGTGTTAACGCGATTGCCCCTTTTATTGACGGTGGCGAAGATGTTATTAAATCAATTAGCCGGATTGTCCCTGAGTTGCGTCCTATGATTGATTGGTATCATGCGGAGAAAATCCGTGTGGCTCCAGGCACGCAAGAGGAGATTATTGCAGCAACTTTGAGTGTTCATGAGCGTTTTAAGCGCCATCTTCGTGTGTATGTACCTCAGGATGAAATAATCACGACTGTGGAGGCTAAAGATGGAACGCTTTAAAGTGACCGGCCAGGAATTGCGCAATTTTTATCAGACAGACACTGTTCTTTCCCGCGTTTTTGATGATATCGAAAATGAACTGCGTGACACCAATCAGGTGGTTTGCCGATTTATCGTTAACGGTATGGAAATCAAAGAGAATGACGAAGCACGCTTCGGCACAGTTTCCCTGAATGATGTGGAAACACTCGAGTATATGACTGAAAACAGCAATGATCTGGTATTGGATGTATTGCAAGCATGGATCGCGGCATTGCCAGAGCTTCAGGAAAAAACGGAAAGCCTGTCCAAGCGTATGCGCACTCAGGGGTTCAGTGGCTTGCTGAAACCAATCCACGATCTGGTGCAAAACTGTGAGTACCTGATTGATTCAGTCATGTCTTTAAAGATCATAATGGGTGACCGTTACCTGGTAACCAGTCCAGTTGATTGGGTGAAGACGGAACAGGACAGTAAAACTACGGTTGTGGAAGCACTTCGTGCTTTGGAAAATAAGGATTTTGTTCTTTTAGCAGATGTCCTAGAGTATGATTTAAACAATGTTCTGCAAATGTGGACTGAACACTTGCAGCACTTGGAGAAGGCACTGAATGGGGACACCAGCGGAACTTATCAATCCGAGCAAAATAGATCCGATTTTATGGGTCGGAAGCGTATCGCCAATTAGGCTGCCTCAATACTTTCCGTTTCAAAAACGGGAAGTGGAGATCGTGTTGCGGGCTTCGTTCGACGAGGCCCGTTCGCTTTTGCAGAACCAGAAGTTTTCCTCGATCTTGGTCCAGGAAGACGGGACTAATGAAGCATTTGAGTTATTGATTCAAGCCCGCCATTTACAGCCCATGGCTCCGCGATTTTATATTTCCCATGATCTTACTGAAGAAAAAGTGCGCCAGGGCATCAACCAGGCGCAGGTCTATCGTTTTATACGTTGGCCTTTGGCTGAGAGGGAAATATGGCAGCAGTTCGAGGATGCGCTGGAAAAGCATGCGACATACTTGTCGCGGTCACTATTATTAAAAGAATCATCTTCTCAAAATAAAGAACTTGAAGCCCTAACGCATTCCCTGGAGGGCTTGGTTGACGAGCGCACTCAGGGTATTGAAGTCTCGCACAAGGAAGAAAGCGACAAGTTAAATCGTGAACGCAACCTTGTACGTCTGATAAAAGATCTGGCCAACCAGAACTCCTTCGAGGACGTTCTGGGTATTATTCGTAAAGAGCTCCGCAAGTTTCATAAGATCGGTGATCCGATTCTGGTGTACCGGACGGAGTCCACCAAAACTCACTTCATCAGCTTTCAGCTGGGAACGATGACTCAATCTGAATCCTCGGTTGATTTTGAGTTTCCTAAGAACGCCCAGGTGCCGTCTTCCGATTTGATCAGGCATCTGGCGAACCATTTCGGCCGACCGTTTGCAAAAACTTATGTTGTCCCGCTAGAGTTGCGTTTGACCAATCACCTGCTGGGTGGCAGCAGCGAAGCGATTCTTTGTATTGAAAATTCACTGAATGAAAAAGAAATGCCTCCCTTTGTGGAGTTCATGACGGACCGGATGCGACCTTTGAGTATGACTCTGGATCGGGTTCTTTTGGAGAGCCAACTTTCGGCATTCTCTTACCGTTGGGAAAAAACTTTCGACGGCATGAGAGATCCCATCGCAATCATGGATGTGGATTACAATGTGGTGCGGGCTAATAGAAAATTTTCGGATCGGTTTCCCGACAAAAAACAAGCTGGTGAGGCTTCGCCGGCGGGCCTGGCTTTGGCGGATGGGCAACCTCATGTGGGACAAATTCAGGCAGATGGCCGGGTCTATCAGGTTCACAGCTATCCGGTGGTTTTGGATAATGGTGGAAAAGCCACAAATGTTGTAAACCAATATGTTGATATCACGCAAAGTCGCGAACTCTATCTGCGCATGTTGCAAAATGAAAAAATGGGTGCCATTGGAATGTTGGCTGGCAATATTGCACATGAGCTGAATAATCCTCTGACGGGGCTGCGTTCTTTGGCGCAGGTGTTGTTGCAAGAGGCAGACAAGAACACAAATCTATACTCTGACCTTATCGAAATCGAAAAGGCAGCAGCACGCTCACAAAGCATTATCAAAAATCTTCTGGATTTTTCCAAAGGCGAGGATCAGCCGGCCGAAGATATTTCCATTGATGAGATCGTGGAAAGAACGCTGCCGATGTTGAAGTCGGCTCTGCGCACCCATCGTTTGGAAGTCACCCTGCAAAGCATCGATAAAACTGTGCACGTTGAGCCACACTTAATTCAACAAGTGGTATTCAATTTGGTTAATAATGCGTGTCAGGCGATGAAGGATCCAGGGCGGCTTAGAATCAACTCTTTCCATTCTGGCAAAGAAGTCGTTTTGGAGATTGAGGACACAGGGCCAGGGGTGCCGGAGGATATTCAAAGAAAAATATTTGAGCCATTCTTCACGACAAAAAAAGAAGGACATGGGACGGGTCTTGGGTTAAGTATGTCTAAGTCTGTCATAGAGAAATTTGGTGGCAGTATCACGTATGAAACGGTGGATCCACAAGGGGCCCGTTTTGTGATTACTTTGCCTTTTAAGTAAGGATTCTGTTGTGAAGGTTCTAATCGTCGATGATGAAGTTTTGGTACGCCGTTCACTGTCCCGCGCCTTTCGCGCCAAAGGACACGAAGTGGTTGAAGCCGAAAATGGAAACGAAGGTCTTGATCAATGGAAGAAGACCACGCCGGATTTGGTCTTTTTGGATGTCTTGATGCCTGGAATGACAGGGCCACAAGTGCTGAAAGAGATCGGATCAGATCGCTCGGGAAAAGTGATTTTAATGTCTGCCTTTGCTGGAGAACACAATATGGAAACGGCGCTACAAATGGGTGCCGAGATGTTTGTGCCTAAACCGTTCGAAGATATTTTTGCTATTGTTAAGATGGCCGAGGATTTGTTGTCATGAGAATTATTGCAGGGAAATACCGAGGTCATCAATTGGTGAGTTTTAAGGCGGATCACATCCGGCCCACCACAGATCGCGTGAAAGAAACCTTGTTCAATAAACTTCAATTCCAACTTGAAGGAGCCAATGTTGCTGATTTGTTCTGCGGCACAGGCAACCTGGGAATCGAAGCCCTGTCCCGCGATGCAAAGTTTTGCACATTTGTAGAGATGAATCCCAAGTCGTTGACGATCACTCGCCAGAATTTTGAAAAGCTTAAAGTGCCTGCGAACCAATACAAAATCATCAGCATGGATGTTATTGCGTTCTTAAAATCCTACACAGGCGAAGCCTTTGATATAATTTTTGCTGATCCGCCATTTACTGAAAAGATGGCGCATTTCGTGGTTGAAGCGGCAAGTGTCAGTCAGGCTTTTGGTAATCACACGATCATGGCAATCGAATCCCAGCGCAAAGAGCGCATGGAAGATCGCTATGGAAAGCTGGTTCGGTTCAGCAAAAAAGAATTTGGCGATAAAATTCTAAGCATGTTCTGTCACGAAAGTGCATTGGAAGAAGACACACAGGAAGAGGAAAACGAAGATGAGTAACATCGCGGTCTATCCCGGCAGCTTTGACCCCATTACAATGGGACACGTTGATATTATCAACCGCCTGGCGCCGTTATATTCTGAAATCGTGATTCTGGTGGCGCAATCTGCACAGAAGCAATCATTGTTTTCTGCGCAAGAGCGTAAGGAATTGATTGAAACGTGCCTGTCGAATCTGAAAAATGTCCGGGTGGAGTTCTTTGAAGGTCTAACAGTGGACTACATGAAAAAGCACAATGCTCAGGTCATTATTCGTGGCTTGCGGGCGGTGGTGGATTTTGAATATGAGCTGACGATGGCGCAAATCAACAAGAAGATCGCGCCTGAAATCGAAACTCTGCTAATGTTCGCAAGTCCTGAGTGTTACTATATTTCTTCGCGAGGCGTGAAAGAGCTTGCGATAAATGGTGGAGATCTTACTGGTTTCGTACCTGACGTGGTTAAAGAGGCGATAACGAAAAAACTTAGAAAATAGGACCATTCTGCATGTTGCAACTTTCAAAACGGGCCTTGAATTTAAAAACCTCTCCGACATTGTTTTTGGTGGCGAAAGCCAAAGAGCTGGCAGCTCAGGGGCACGATGTGATTTCCCTGACAGTCGGGGAACCTGATTGGCCAACGTTTGAAGTTCCAAGTAAAGCCGGCATCGAGGCCATTGAGAAGAACATCACCAAGTACACTCCTGCAAATGGCACAGTTGAGTTGCGCCAGACCATTGCCAAGAAAATCAAATTTGAGATTGGTCAGTCTTATTCGACGAAAGAAATTACCGTGGCATCGGGTGCGAAGTTTATCATCTTCGCAGCACTGCAGATGCTTTGTTCCCCCGGGGACGAAGTGATTGTCGGTGCGCCTTATTGGGTCAGCTATCCGATGATGGTGGAGCTTGCTGACGGCGTTCCTCGTATCATCGAGTGTGGTGAACGGGAGAACTATAAAATCACTCCAGAGCTTTTGGAAAAGGCCATTAATGCGAAAACTAAAGCTTTATTGTTCTGCTCGCCCAGCAATCCGACCAGCTTGCTGTACAGTGCTGATGAACTGAAGGCCCTGGCGGAAGTTTTAAGAAAACATCCGCAAGTCGCGATCATTTCCGATGATATGTACAATCGCCTCGTCTTCGATGGAACCAAAGTGGCGCCGCATATTCTGCAGGTCGCACCGGATTTGAAAGATCGTACAGTGGCGGTTAATGGAGGCTCCAAGGCCTATTCCATGACAGGTTGGAGAATCGGTTGGGCCGCAGGCCCTGAAAAGCTGATTACGGCCATGGCGGATTATCAAAGTCAGGCGACGGGATCACCTTCAAGTATCTCACAACATGCCGCCATGAAAGCTATAGAGCAGTGTGAGCCTGATATTGAAAAGGTCGTGACCAAGCTTACCAACCGCAAAAATTCAGGTTTGGCGGAGCTTCGCTCGGTGCCGGGTTTCAAAGTGGCAGAACCCGATGGTGCTTTTTATTTTTGGGTGGATATTAAAGCCTGCATTGGCAAAGCCTATGAAGGTCAGTTGATCAGAACTTCCAAGGATTTCTGTGATATTTTGCTAGATAAGTTTTTTGTGGCCACAGTTCCAGGTGCGGAATGCGGTATGGATGGTTTCATGCGCCTGAGCTTCGCCGTTTCCGAGGAAACGATGAAGCGCGCGGTGATTCGTATGAAGGAATTCGTCGGAAAACTGTCTTAGTTGATCCAGATTAGCTTTTTTGCCATATCTTTCATTTTGCTTTCGTGAACCAGATAAGTGCCCTGGTCTTTCAGGCAAATGATGTCTTTACGGTAGTCGCAGGAAGTGCCCCAGGAATTGCGAACCATGTAATAGCATGCGTTTCCAATTTTTTTGCGACCGACGATTGTGGAGGCGTGAGCCGCACCAAAAATGCCACCGACATCTGTGATTTCAGAAGCATCGTATTCCAATGAAATAAGCTTGCGACGATTCAATAGCCAGTTGATCTGACTGTTGATGGACTCAAATGGGTGAGTTTTTTTGCTCCAAGTTTCGTAATTCAACGAATTCGGAATTGGTGTGGATTTGAAGCGGCAGGAGTTATCCAGGAAAAAGAAAACCACGTCCTCCAGGCTGACATTACGATGCGTCAGAAGGTACTTTCGGATCACGTCAGGAGAGGTGCCTGGGAAGAAACCTTCTGCCAGTTGTTGGAATGATTTTTCGCAAAGATCCACGCATTTTCCGGCGCGGATATCTTTCATGCGATTGATGAAGAAGGCCATTCCATTGTGAACTTTAGTAGTCGAAGAAAGCCAGATTTCTTTGGTGCCCTGAGAAGGAATATCGCGCTCTTTGCAGGCATAGCCCAAGTCATACATTTTTCTGACGGCAACGCCCACCATGCCACCTTCAGGAGTCGTGGTTTTGTTAACTACACCACGGCCGATTTTTCCAAGCACGGTCACTTCGCTTGAGTAGTAAGCAGACAAGTGCAGGGCAGAGACAGGTGTTCCGAGTGCTTGGCTGATAATATCCGCAGCCGTATAGCCATAGCACCAACCGATATCACCTTGATCAGACGGAGTGGTCATAAAGGTTTTAACGTCAGCAGGAAGGCTGTCGCGCACATCGATATTTGAACAACTACTGGAAGCAAAAGCATTAACTTGAAGAGCACAAATTGCAGATACCAAGAAGCCCAAATATCTCATGTAATTTTTCCCCGTTTGTAAAAGTTCGAGACATATCGCAATTCTTAGGGGGTTTGTCTATTCCGAATGTGACAAAAATGAGCTCCGCTGACATTTTTACTCTATTGTTTCATGCCTGTAATTACTACATTTCCCACGGGTCACTTGAAATGGAATATGAGTGAAGTTAATTTAAGTTTTCTTCAGGAGAATAAGAATGAAAGCTGTCATCTTGTCATTGGTACTTTTGGGTTCCACAGTCGCTTCCACGGTAGCTTCGGCAAGCACTCAGTGCACGGGTGTTACGGATCGTATGAACCTTCAATTGGTGCAAAAGGAAAACTCTGTAGCGGTTAAGTATCAGATGAATCCGCGTGATTACAGCAAGTACGCTGATCCTTCTGGCGGGCTTACGATTGCGTTCCAGGAAGGCATGGCTTACGATGTTCAAGGAACTAACTTGGACGGCTTGCTTCAAAAGAAAGAAGTTCTGACTAAACTGGTTGTGAACGGAATCCTGCGCACCGCTTATTTCGCGGGCGAGGAAGATATGGTTTACGTCGAAGCCGGTGACCTGATCGCTGCATTGAAATGCCAATAAATAAAAAAAACCCTGCTTGAGAGAGCAGGGTTTTTTGTTTCTTAATTTAAACTCTAATTAAAACAGATTTTTAAAGAAGTTCATGATTTTCGTGAAGAAGCCAACCTCTGTCTGAGGCTGTCCCAAAGAACTCGGTGTACGAGTCCCATCACATTTGTATTTGATTTCAATTTTGCTGCCGGCTGGGACAGGAGTGTCAAAGACGATGCTCATACCCTGAGTGCGGTAGCTAAGTGAAGCTAGAGTCGGTGTGATAGTAACCACCGGAGTCCCCACCGGCGTACATTCCAGGTTCACACTGCTCAAGGAATCCACGATCTTATCAACAAAGAGATTCAGGTTGGTCCCAAAGTCAGATTCGCAAATGCTGCCGATACCTCCACCCGTAAGGTTTGAAAGGGCTGCATACTGAACGCCATAGTGGCTTTTGGCTCCGCCGGCATCCTGAGTTTTCATACAGGCAGAGTCGCCTGGTTTTACGATGATCGAATTGACCGTGAAACGTTTGTTCGCGCCAAACGTGGATTTAACATAGTCCACAAACACCTGAGGTTTGTCTTCGTTTTCCAGGGCATAGTATTCGTCTTTATAGTATTGCTGAGTCTTGTCACCACCAATACTGCGCTCGTCTTCGTCGGAGATAATGATATAGGCGATAGCCGCATCAGCACGGTAGCAGCCACTTACGCCTGAATATTTATAGTCCCCATTATAAACATGGTGGTAAGCCGCTTTGATGGCGCGCTCGTCGTTGGAGCCAGTCCATCCAGCACCAACATAAGTGATGGTTTGAGCAAAGACGTTGGCAAGATCAGCAGCTCCACGTTTTAACACCAGGCCAAGCGTTGTGTTAGGGGAAGCGCTGTTGGTTTGCCAATAGATCGAGGCACCCCAGGCCACAGTATTTGCACCACTTGGAAGTCCACGTGTGACCGTCAGACACATTTGCCAATCCAGATTTTTAGTCGTCTGCAATTTTGAAACGAAGCTGGATAGTTTTGCAGCCAGCTTTTGATTGTCTGCCAGCATCGAGTTTGAATCGTCCACAACCAGCACGACATCCAATTTATTATTCGAAGCTTCAACCGTGTTTGAGTACGTGACGTCACGCAAGTTCGGAGTTGGTGAAGGCGACGTTGTTGGAGTTGTCGTCGGTGTCGTAGTGGGAGTGACTGTTGGAGTCGGTGACTCTTCAGGCGTATTTGACGTTTTGACCGACGGAGAACTGAATTGCACCGGATTACACGCGGTAAGGCCAATCAACAAAAGCGGCAACGCTAGAGCGGCCTTTTTCTGTAAAGACAAAAACATACTTCCATTCCCCTTTGGTGCAGGATAGCACAGGAAGTGACGTCGTCTCAAAATTTACCAAGTCCAGTCTGGGTTTGAGACAATCCAGACCTTCGTCTCATTGTGGGAACTGACCTTAGAATACTAGAATTAAATCCATGTTCTCGAAGGAGGCAGGGTGAGCTTTTGGTTTTTAACTCAATTGTTGGTGAACGTGATTCTTTTGGCCGGTGTAATTGGCGTTTGGGTACGGATGAATCGCCCGGCTAAGGATGATCCACGCCTCAGCAAGGGGTTGCAGCTATTGCAAAGCAAGATCGCGGTTTTAGAGGATCTTTCTGATCGTACTGAAACTCAAGTGAACCAGCTGACGGCTTTACTGGAACAAAAAGTAAAAGACATTCAGTCCAAAATTCAGGCGTCGGAAAAGCAAATCGCGAAGATCGATCAAAGCATGCAAAAAAGTATGGAAGTCGCAAAGATTTTCCAGGACCGTATCCCGCATACTGAAATTGTGGAACGCCAGAACACTATTAAATATGTCAAAGCAGCCCGCTTGGCCCATCAGGGATTAAGTGCGGATGAGATCGCAGCGCAAGTTGATCTGTCCATGGGAGAAATTGAATTCATCGCCAAGGTGAACAAAGACCAACTAATGTTCTGTGAAGACAGTTTGCCAGAGTGGGCGAACGAAGGAACCGACGGGACAGAGTCTTCAAATTCAGACTTTAGTGATGTTGATAACATTTCATTTATGCAGCCTTTGCAAAGAGCGGGCTCTGATATCAGTACAGCTTTTGATGTTCCCCACGCAGAAAATAATTCTATGAAAAAACTGGGTGATGCCTTTAAGGCAGCCTGCCAGGAAATCAAAGAAGAAGAAGTTGAAGCTGAAAAAGCTCCAAGTATTTTTGATGTGACTCACAACATTGCGCAAAACTTCCTTGGAGAAAAGCCGACGCCTGTGACACCAACGGCAGTGACTTCAAAACCTTCTCCGTCAGCAAAAGCAAAGTCAGCGACCGGACCGAACATCCGACCGGTAGAGTTCCGTCGCATCGATATGGTGAACGATCTGGAGTAGATGGTGGCAAGTGAAGCATTCTTGAAATCCCTGACGAAAGGACAGATCCTGCACACGGTTGTTGAAGAGAAACAATCTGGCAGAGATGTCCTTTGCAGTTTCAACGGGTATCTTTTAAGAATTGCGAATCATAGTGGTCAGCCGATGGATAAAGGACAAACTGTTCGCGTGCAGGTTCGCTGCATCAATCCTCTTGAATTCCAAATATTTGATCCCAACACTGTAAAATTTGAACGTGTAATTTGAAAGCCAAGACCCTGACTTGTTTGCGAGTTCGGGGTTCCGGCGGAAGACTGTAATTATCGTTCAGTATCACCATGCAAGGGGAAAGATATGCGAGCGTTATGCGGCCTGTTGTTATCTATGGCAATTGCGGTCAGCCCATCGGCATTTTCAATGAATAAGGAATATTCAAAGCGTCACATTGTGGGTGGAGTGGAAGCGGCACCTGGTGAGTTTCCGTGGATCGTCTCTTTGATCGACAAGAATGGTCAGGCCTATTGCGGCGGCAGTTTGATCAACAAGAAGTGGGTACTGACAGCGGCTCATTGTATGAAGTCGGCTCCGGCAAAAATAGTGGTGGGACTTTACCAGATGTCGAATCCTGATGGGGCCGAAATCCACACCGCTACACGCTTTATCAATCATCCTAAAAAAGGCTATTTTTCCAACGACTATGATTACTCCCTGATCGAGCTATCTGCAGAATCCGCGATCACTCCGGTGGAATTGAACAAACAGGAAATTCAAATTCCCACAGATCCAACGGCCCCGGCAGTGATGACCACAGTCGCAGGCTGGGGAACTTTGACATCGAATGGTCCCACTCCCGATATCCTGAATAAAGTGGATGTACCATTGGTGCCGCAGGTAAGTTGTAACAAGGTCTACTCTCCCTTTGGCTTTGAAGTGTCAGACCGAATGATTTGTGCAGGTTACGAAGCCGGAGGCAAGGACTCGTGTCAGGGTGACAGCGGTGGTCCGATGATTATCAAAACAAGCGAAAAAGTACTGTTGGCAGGGATTGTAAGTTGGGGCATGGGATGTGCCGAACCGAAATATCCCGGAGTTTACGCCAAAGTGAATGCAGTGACTGATTGGATTGAACAAACCATTACGGGGGAGGAATAACCTATACCTTGGTCTAGTTTTGCTGGACCAAGACACAGGATTATACCCAATTTGGAACTAGCCTTTGGCTCGTCCTGAAAAACAAATAACAATGTCTAAGCACAATTATTTTTGAAGGATTCAAAAAGAGAGAGGACACGGACATGAAAGTTTTAAACTACCTACTAGTAGCAGGTCTAGTATTGACAGGTGCAGTTTCCACAGCGGCGCAAAAAGTTGGCGCTAAAATCGTTGGTGGCGTTGAGGCGGCTCCAGGCGAATTTCCTTATATCGTTTCTCTTCAAGGCAATTACGGCGGTCACTTTTGCGGTGGTTCGTTGATCAGACCTAACTGGGTTTTGACAGCAGCTCATTGTGTAAAGGGCGGCACTGTAAAAGCAGTTAAAATTGGTCTTCACAGCCAAAAAGACACGGCTAATGTTGAAACTTTCAAACCAGTTAAAATCGTAGCTAACGCTGGTTACCCAGGTGGCGGTACTGATTTTGATTACGCTTTGATCCAATTGGATGGCAACTCTACTTACGCTCCAGTTGAATTGAACACGACTGAAATCGCCATCCCTGAAGACGGCACTGAAGTTATGTCTACAACTGCTGGTTGGGGCGCGACTAAAGAAGGTGCTTACGGTCTTCCAGACAAATTGCAAAAAGTTGAGGTTCCATTGGTTTCCCAAGCTGCTTGTAACAAAGCTTACGCTGGTAAAATCACAGATCGTATGATTTGCGCTGGTTACACTCAAGGTGGCAAAGACTCTTGCCAAGGTGACTCTGGTGGTCCATTGGTGGCTACAGCTGATGACGGTCACACATACCTAATTGGCGTAGTAAGCTGGGGTAAAGGTTGTGCACGTGCCGGCTTCCCAGGCGTTTATTCCAAAGTCAATGCAGCAATTGACTGGATCAAAGAAACTATTGCTGAATAAAACCCAGCTTTTGGCTAAATTTTTGGAACCCGTGGCTTAAAAACCACGGGTTTTTTCATTGCCAAATCGTGCCATCGAGCGGGACTTGCTTTTCCATTAAAAAAGAGTAAATCCATTAACAGTATGCAAAATAAAGAATTCGATATCTTAATAGTCGGTGCCGGCATTATCGGGACTTCCGTGGGCGCAGAGCTTGCTCGCCGTGGTGCCAAAGTTTGTGTAATTGATAAAGGAACTGTGGGCCGTGGTTGCTCGTACGGAAATGCAGGCTGGATGACTCCTTGTTTTTCCATGCCGTTGCCAATGCCGGGTATGTTCCTGAAATCCATGAAGTGGCTGGCAAATCCAAATAGCCCTCTTCATATCAAACCGTCATTGTCTTTGGATCTGGCAGCATGGCTGTTCCACTTCATGAAAGCTATGAACGAAAAACAAGCGCGTCGCGCGGTTGAAGGTTTGGTCGTTCTTTCCCAAAAATCTTTGGAAGAATATAAAAAGCTTGGCGACAAATATCCTAAAACTCGCTTTGAGCAAAAAGGCCTTTTGATGGTTTCCCGCACTAAAGCAGGTGTAGCGGCAGCTGTTGAAGAGCTTGAATACGTAAAAGGTGTGGGCGTCACTGGTAAAGAAATGACTGGTGAAGAGATCATGGCGTTTGAGCCTGCATTCCGTCCGCCAATGTTGGGTGGTGTGTACTTCGACCAGGAAGCAATGGCTGAACCATTCCAAGTGGTACAGGCGATGGCTGAAGAAATTCGTGCTAACGGTGGCGAGATCATCGAAAACTGCGAATTGATGGAGATGGACATCGCTGGTGGCAAAGTCACTAAGGTGATGACGTCTCAAGGCGAAATCAAATTTAAAGAAATCGTTATCGCAACAGGTAGCTGGTCAAAAGATCTGGCGAAAATGTTGCAACTAAGAATTCCAATCTTGGGCGGCAAAGGTTACGCGATGATCGTGCCTAAATTGGAGAAACAACCGAAGTATCCAATCATGTACATCGAAAATAAAATTGCGATCACTCCGCGTGAGAACTCTTTGCGTATTGCAGGGACTTTGGAGCTTGTTGATCAGGATTTCTCGATTACTGAGCGCCGTGTGAACAATATCAAAAAAGGTGCTTCAGAATTGTTGTATCTTCCAGAAAAATTGGAAGTTCAAGAGCTTTGGGCTGGTCTTCGTCCATGTACACCAGACGGCGTGCCTTTGATCGGTTACCACAATAAGATCTCCAACATGATGTTGGCAGTGGGACACCAAATGCTGGGTCTACAATCCGGCGCAGGTACAGGTCTGTTGGTGGCGGATCTTATCGACAAAAAGAAACCTTTCGTCGATCTGGAAATCTTCGCTCCAAACCGTTTCTAAAGGTAACAGTTCCCTTTTTGGAACGCGCATCGTTACAAAAAAAAGCCCGGGTGACCGGGCTTTTTTGTATCTAAAATTTGATTTAGAACTATTTCTTTTTGCCTTTAGCTTCCACTTTTTTAGCAGCAGCTTTTTCTTCTTTGGCAGCAGCGGCAGCTTCTTTTTTAGCGCCGGCTTTTTTAGCCTTACGTTGTTGGATGATACGATCCAAAATGTCGTAAGATTCTTTTTGAAGATCGTTTTCGAATACGAAGCGATAGAAGCCTTCGATTTCAGGGCTTTGGCGGAACTTTTTCAGTGATGTAGGCAAGCTTTCAGACTGAACGAAATCAATGGAGCTACCGTCTTTTGAGAGCTTAACTTTTTCTGCCATCTTTAAATCCCCTAATGTTTTTAAGAACTTGTACATTAATTCGAAGGATTGAAGCAAGCAGAAAATGCCCTCTCCGGCCCCGGTTTATTTTAATTTGAATTAACTAAACCATTGAATTTCTTTGGAAAATACTGGAAATTGGGGCTTCCATTCAGGGGAGGTGTAACAGTGCTCATTTTAGATGGCAAAGAAGTATCAAAGCAGATTCGCGCCTCCCTGGTTCCTCGCATTGAATCATTTAAAAGCAAAAACGGCCGCGCACCTCATTTGGCGGTCATTATTGTGGGCGAGGATCCTGCCAGTCAGATTTACGTTCGTAACAAAAAGAAGTCCTGCGAATCAGTGGGTATGACCTCCACGATTCATGCGTTGCGAGCCGACATCACACAAAACGAACTGACGGAAATGATTGTAACTCTGAACAACGATCAGGATGTTGATGGGATTCTGGTTCAGTTTCCATTGCCAAAACATTTAAGCTCACACGAAGTTTTGCAAATGGTGTCTCCGGATAAAGATGCCGATGGTTTGACTTATAAATCATTGGGCTATTTCTTTGCAGGCAAACCGTTAGTCAGCCCGTGCACTCCCAAGGGAGTGATGTCGATTCTGGCTCATTATAAAATTAAAGTTGAAGGCATGAATGCTGTTGTCGTTGGACGTAGTAATATCGTGGGTAAGCCGATGGCGACACTATTGTCAGAAGCCAATGCCACAGTGACTTTGTGTCATTCAAAAACAAAAGATCTTTCAGAGTTCACTCGCAAGGCGGATCTGGTTGTCGTTGCCGCAGGCAAGGTTCATTTGCTTGGCAAGGATGACTTTAAGAAAGATGCTATTGTTATCGACGTGGGGATTCATGGTTCCGGCCAGGGGCAAAAGCTTCACGGGGACGTCAGATTTTCAGAGCTTCAAGGTTGGGTGAAAGCTGCGACTCCGGTTCCAGGAGGTGTTGGTCCCATGACGATTACTACACTTTTGGAAAATACCTGTCTGTTGGCGGAAAACAGAGCAGGTCACTAGTTTCTATTTCTCGAGGTTTATATGTTTACAGGATTTTTAACAAACGTATGGTACGTGGCTTTGCCAAGCGCAGAGCTAGCAATCAATAAAGCCCAGGCCCGAAAAATTTTGAATGAGCCTGTTGTGTTCTTCCGCAATTCCCAAGGTAAAGTGTCGGCGATGCGTGACATCTGTCCTCACAGAGGAATTCCTTTGAGTTATGGTCGCGTGGTCAATGACACTTTAGAGTGCCCCTACCACGGTTGGAAATTCAATGGTTCCGGTGTGTGCACAGAGATTCCATCACTGTGTGCGGATCAGGATTTAAATCCAAACAAAATCAAAGTGCGCAGCTATCCGGTTCACGAAGCCCAGGGTTTGATCTGGGTGTTCATGGGCGATAAGGACTTTGATGTAAGCAAAGTTCCGACTCCGCCGGTGATGAAGGGTTTTGCCGACGATAAAAAACCAAATCTGACTTATGTGGTGAATTTCCCATGTCACGTGGATCACGCGGTGATTGGCCTGATGGATCCAGCGCATGGTCCTTACGTGCACAAAAGCTGGTTCTGGCGCTCTGAAAAAACCATGCTGGAAAAGAAGAAGCTATTTGGACCCGTGGATTATGGTTTTCAGATGATTCGTCATCAGCCGTCATCCAATTCCAAGGCCTATAAACTTTTGGGTGGAGTTCCCACAACGGAAATCACTTTCACTTTGCCTTGCGTGCGTGTTGAACACATTCAGGTCGGTGACCGCAAATTCTATTCGTATACGGCGTTGACTCCGGTTGATGAGAAAAATACGCGAGTCACTCAGCTGGCTGTTTGGGATATTCCTTGGCTGACGATTCTTAAGCCAGCAGTAAAGCAGTTTGGTAAAGTATTTTTAGGTCAGGACATGGAAGCAGTTACCAAGCAACAGGACGGTTTGAAATACGATCCAAGTCTGATGCTGATCAAGGACGCTGATACTCAAGCGAAATGGTATTATTCTTTGAAAACTGAATACCACAACGCCTTGGAAGAAAAACGCGACTTTGTAAACCCGGTTAAACAGACTGAACTTCGCTGGAGAAGTTAGTAATGATGAGACTTTTGACAGCGGTTCTTTCTGTTCTGATTTTTGCAGTTCAAGCAAAGGCTTTTAGCCTTAAGTACCTTGGCGAAACTTCCATCGTTACGGGCGCGAAGTTTGAGGACACCACCATCGGTGGTTTGTCGGGCATTACGTACAAAGATGGCGTTTTGAATGCCATCAGCGATGACAAGGGTCGCTGGGGCGAGCCGCGTATTTACCAGTTTGATTTTAAAATTAATGGCAAGTCTGTCGTTCTGATTCCCAAATCTGTGAAAGAAGTGAAGGGTCTTCCCAAGGAAGGTCGTCGCAAGGCATTTGTGGATTTGGAAGGGTTGGCGCAATTACCGGATGGCGAGTTTCTAATTTCCTCAGAAGGAAATGGCGATTTAAAACCGCGCTCTATGCCTCGTGTATTTCGTACGCGAGCTGATGGCAAATGGAAATCTGATATTTCAATTCCGGAAAAATATCTTCCGGAAACTACGGGACAGCAAAGCAAGGGCGTTCAGAACAATGGGGCCTTTGAAGGTCTGACGGCAACTACTGACGGTAAATTTGTATTTACCTGCCTTGAAGCGCCACTGACTCAGGACATAGACATGGAGACTGAGGCCTCGGGTGTTATCGTCAGACTTCTTAAATTTGAAGATCGCAGCGCCGAGCGCGGGTATTTTACGCCGATTTCTGAGTTCGCTTACAAAGTGGAGCCCTATCGCGATAGCCAAATTGGTCGCGAGATCTTCAAGGGCGTCTCGGAAATTCTGGCTCTATCGGAAAATAAAGTCATCGTGTTGGAACGTGGAGCACGCCTTCATGGTAAAGGTTGGAAGTCCACGGTTTCTTTATTCGTGGCGGATCTGACTAAGGCGACCAATACTTTGTCGATGACCAAGCTGGCCGATCATAAGTATACATTGGCAGAGAAAACCAAGCTTATTGATTTCGAAACTGATTTGATCAAAGAACGCGGTAAAAAAGACGTTCAAAATTTTGAAGCGTTGGCGTTCGGTCCAAAATTGCCGGACGGACGACGTACTCTTCTGGTGGTTTCTGATAATAATTTTTCCAAGAACGAAGTCACAGAACTTCTGGTTTTTGCAATTGAAGGTGAATAGAAATGGTAACAGTCTGGAGACTTCGTACAGGGGCTGATAAACGTATTCGCAGTGGGCATCCTTGGGTTTTTTCCAATGAGCTTTCAGTAAGTCCCAAAGGATTGCCGCCGGGTTCGCCGGTAGAGTTGCAGGACGCCAAAGGTCAGTTTCTGGCGCGCGGTTATGGCAATCCTCATTCGTTGATTGCGTTTCGTGCGTTGACTTTCAATAGTCAGGACAAAGAGCCGACAGGCTTTGATTTCCTTCATAATAAAATTCTTAGCTCATGGAAAGTGCGCAAAGCCGCTGGCTTTCGCGGCAGCTTCCGTCTGGCATTCGGGGAGTCTGATTATATACCTGGTATTGTTTTGGATTACTACGTCATCGATCAAGGTGGTAAGAAGGCTCAGGTTTTCGTAGCCCAGCTGGTGACGGCGGGAATGGATCTGGCTTTGCAAAACACTGAAGCTTTCTTTAAAGGCCTGGCTGAAAAAGCCAAAGAGCAGAGTTTGTCAGAGTTCGACTGGAATCAAACAGCAGTGATCATTCGCAATGACGTGAGTGTGCGTAAGCTGGAAGGTTTGACTAATAATGAGGCGAAGGTTGTAAAAGATCTTCCGGATTTCAAGTTGGATCATGTGGAAATTCTTTTGAATGCGGCCGCCGATGCAGGTGTGATCAAAATGAGCTGCGATCTTCGTGAAGGTCAGAAAACCGGATTCTTCCTGGATCAAACTCACAATATTTATCTGGCGATCGGTCTTTTCAAAAACTGGGCGAAACAACAGAATACCAAAACCATTCGAGTGTTGGATCTGTGTTGTTACGTGGGACACTGGTCAACGCAAATCACTCGTGCTTTGAAGGCGGAAGGCTTTGATGTTGAAGTTTCTTTGGTCGACGTTTCCAAAACGGCGTTGGCTTTTGCCAAAGAAAATGCCGAAAGAGAAGGCGCTAAAGTCACAGTTCATGAAATGGATGTCCTGGAAGGTTTGACGAATTTGCCAACAGGCCAATATGACATCGTGATTTCAGATCCACCGGCATTTATCAAAGCCAAGAAAGATATTCCGACTGGTAAAGCCGCTTACATCAAAATGAACACGCACGCATTCCGTCTGGCGAAAAAGAATGGATTCGTGGCCTCGTGTTCCTGCTCGGGTTTGTTGGAAGAGGAAGAATTCAGAGATGCAATTCGTAAAGCATCCCTTAGAAATTACAGCGAAGTGCGCAGCGTATTAAGAGGTGGGCATGCCGCCGACCATCCTACTTTGATGCAATTTCCTGAGGGTTTCTATCTAAAGATGTACGTTCATTATATCGTTTAGACTGCTTGCTAGACTAAGGGCTCGTTGAAGAGCCTTTAGTACGCTCCACGAACTTCAATTTCCTTCAAAAAATCTAAGGCTTAGCTTTGTTAAACCCGATAAATAGGGTGATGAGACAGGCTTTTCAAAAACTATTATTCATTGGATTCGGAGTGCTGGCATTTTGCTCGGCCTCCGCGCAATCGGTGACTCCGCTTCAGTCCATTCCAATCCAACAAACGTTGCCAGCGGCAGCTGTCGTGACGGCACCAGTAACTACGACTACGACGACCACGACAGTGGCGCCGACGATGATGGATTTATTTTTGCAACAAGAGGCGGCCCAACAAGCAGCTGTTGCAGAGGCTGCGACAACTGCAGCAACGGCGCAGGCTAAAGCGGCGCAAACGGCGGCGATGATGCAACTGGCTTTAAAGGCTTGTCCTTTCTTTCAAGAATCCCAGGCCACTAAGTTTAAATCAGAAAGCCTAAAAATTCAGAAGGCCATCGGTAAAGAAAGCAACCAGCCTCAATCTCCAGACCCGACAGTCAGTGAAAAGGATAAGGAAGGAAATCGCGAAAGTAAGGCTGAGATTGCAGTTAGCAAATCCTGCGATTCCTTTATCAAGGAGAACGGCGAGTACGGAGAAATGGGAAATAAAGTTCTGGCGGGAATTCGGGAAAACCCAGAATCCTTCAGTGGCAATGTTCCAAAGGATATGAATAAGATCTGTCCAAAGTATGCGTCGATGGATGAAGAGCAAAGAAATAAATTCTGGGTATGGACTATGATGTCCATGGCGTCCAAGGCGTCAGACTGTGATTCAGAAAAAATCAATGAAGCATCTCCAGATAGCGCCATCGGTTTGTTTCAATTGTCTGCGGATGGTTGCAGCGATGGCGTGGATTTGAAGGACGCAATGCTAAATGCAGATTGTGCCGTAAATAGACTGGCGAAGGAATTGAAAGCCAAGCCGGTTATGATATCCAACCCCGCAGTCGATAAGAAAGCTCTGACAATGATCAGATCGTACAGTGAATGCGGCGGCTCTCAGTCAAAGAAAAAAACTGGCAGCAACAAATCCAGAAGTGCTGCCGGCAAAAAATCAAAACCACAAGTTCAGTAAAAACTATTTAATAGCCTGATGGATCGCCTCCATCAGAGTTTTCTTACGGATGGGCTTTGTCAGAAACGCAGTTTTTGGAATCGTCTGAGCCTTCTTCATCGTTTCTTCCAAGGCATCCGCAGTTACCAGTAAAATAGGTCTTTGCGGTAATCCTTGCGCTGACTCATGGGCACGCATTTTTTCCGCAGCCTCAAACCCATCCATCAGTGGCATGCGCACATCCAGAACGACGATCTCGGAAGGATTTGCAATATAGGCGTCCAAGGCTTCTTTTCCGTTTTGTGTGTATTTTATATTCCACGGTTTACCGTCGAAGTAGGCCATGTAAAGTTCCTGATTCCCAATATCATCGTCAGCCACCAGAATATTCAGTGAATCAGGAATTGGTTTGGGTGCGATCTCAATTTTACTTTTTTGTACTTCGCGATTTTCTGTACGTCTGGCATGTTTGCCATAGAAACCAGTGATCAGGAAAACATCCGCCAGTGACAAGGGCGATGAGTCCAAGACAGGATCCAGCAGGCCGGGATTCTTGTTGATGATCTGCTCTTTGTTTCCAAGAAACACCACGTGTCCTTGGTCATGTAGTGACTTTAGCTTTTGCTCCGACATTTCGTTCACAGTGGAATCCAGCAGAATCCATTTATTCTGAGCGGAGATATTATGACTGACCGGCAGATCATCTTTTGTTGATATCTTGCTGTAGATAATTGCCGGATGCATCGCCAGGGCATCGGCGCTGAGCTGAAGATTTTTATCATCACTTATCAGAACAAATTCCTTCATCTGATCGTCAGGAGACTTGAAGCTTTCAAGCCAGTTCGTGCCATCAATCACTTCCATGTCCAGATCCACCTGGAACAAAGTGCCCTTCTTGGGTGTCGAGGTCACTTTCAAGCGGCCGCTCAATTTGTTTACCAGCTCTTTTACGATAGCAAGGCCCAGTCCCACGCCGCCTTCGGCAAAGGCCGAGGAGTTTTCAACCTGGAAGAAGGCATCAAATACTTTGTTGAGCTTGTCAGTTTGAATACCGATACCGGTGTCTTCCACTTCAAAGCGCAAAGTCGCTGTCGAATCGTGCTGTTGAATTTTGCTGACTCTTAGGATCACGTGCCCAGAGTTGGTGTATTTGCAGGCGTTTCGTAGCAGATTCAAAAGAATCTGGCGCAAACGGCTTGGGTCGTAATTGATCACTGCCGGCAAATCGAAGGCGATCTGCGAATAAAAGCGCAGATTTTTTTTAGCACAATCCCGGCCGGAAATCTTGGAGATGTCCGTTAGGAAGTTGATCAGCTGCATGCGTTTCGGTTGAACCTGGAGTTCATTGGTGCTGGACTTCGCAAGATCTAAAAGATCCTCGATCATCGACAGAAGGTGATTGCCGGATGAGCGCATGCTGCTTAGATAATCTTTGATTTTCTGATCAGAGTCCTTCTCTTCACACAGGTCGATCATTCCCAGAATCAGATTTAATGGTGTGCGAATTTCATGGGAGATATTTCCCAGGAATCGGTTCTTGGCAACCAGAGCTTCTTGAAGCTCCTGGTGGGCCTGTTCCAGGTCATGGGTTTTGTCGATAACCATTCGGGTGACCCGACGATTCTGTTGAACCAAAACCCAGAATAGATAAGAAATAATAAACGTGATCAAGACACTCAAAATTCCAGTAATCGTGGATGCGGTAAATCCATCGGGCTTTTGAAAGTTGAAGTGAAAGTGAACCTTCATTGGGGTCTGTTGAGTTTCGCCCAGTCTTAAAGTTTGTAGAAGGCTGTCTTTGCGGGCCGTTTTCTGATCATGGGTTCCAATGCGAATGGTTTTACTGGTGCCATCAGAAGAGATCACCCAGGATCTGGAATTCTTTGCATCTTCAATTTCCAGGGACTCGTTTGGACGAATATCGATTTTTTCGAAAAGCGAAACCAGAGGTGTCGAGAAAACGAAGTAGATATTTTCACGACTGCGTGATTGCAGGACATATGTCACCAACGGAATGCCATCGCGATCATGCAAAATAGCGCGACTGTATTCTTTGTTTGCGATGATTTCCTGAATGCCGTTCAGAACAGCTTCCGAGGTCATCATTTTGCCTTTGGTCAGAGGCACCTGAGAGTTCGGTGTATTGATACGGGAGATAAGTCTCAATCTGGGAGGTGTTGCCGTTCTATTGCCTTCCAGTTGAAAAATGGAGAAACGTTGAAAAACTGTGTAGCGCAAGGATTGACCCAAAAACGCCATGTCGCGATAATAGTCAGCGGGACGCGTTCCGATGTATTCTTCGTAGGATTGGATTCTTAAAACGCTGTTGGATAGTAAGAGGTCCAAAGATTGGATGATTTCACGGGATCTTCTGATGGAATCTGCCCGGCGATCCTCACGTTCACTGTCGACCATACGTTTGTGAATGTAGAAGGATAGTGACAGACCGCAAACCAGAGTTAAAACGGGAATCCAAAGGAAGAACTTGCGGGCTTTTTTCAGAATGATATTAAGGCGTTTCATCTATCTCACTCTCGCAAATTTGAGTGAGAACGATGTTAATTGAGTTTGAAGGTTTCTTCAAACCAAATTAAATTCAGCATATAATCGTATTGTTAATGTAATGCTCATGAAGGAGCTTATAGTGGAAACAGATAATGACTTGGTGGGAGTCAGCAGGCAGTTAAAATCACTGCAGGGATTTGACTCACATGCTTTTAATCATCTTTTGGAAGACACGACACCTAATACCGTTTTGCGAATTCTGGCTCGGTTTTGTGTGACGCTGAATGATTGTATTCCAGTTTTGGAGCAGGGGAGCAGCTCCGGCGATGCAGAGGCAGTTTGGAAAGCCGCTCATAAGCTGGCGGGGTCTGCAGAGATGCTGGGATTCAAGGATTTTGGAAGAAATTCGAAGGATCTAAGTTGGCAACTGAAGCAGTCAGCGCAAATCGAAGCTAATATTGAAGAAGTTAATCATTATCTTTCGAAAGCGCGCGATCTTTCGCGACAATTGTCAGAAGTTTTTCCTAATCAGAAGCACTATCTCTAACAGCGGCTTTGTAACCAGCGCTTAGGACCGTTTCCACTTTGACGGAGCTTTCGCTGATCTTTTTGCGCAAGTGACTGACGTGAGCATCCACCGTTCTTTCAGTCACGTATTTGCCAACACCCCAAACTTGATCGATAAGCTGCTCGCGACTGAATACCTGTCCAGGTCGGCCACAAAGGATTTTCAATATCTTGAATTCAAATGGTGTAAGTTCAATTTGAACTGTGCCAACTTTGGAGTTGCGCAGCTCAACACACATACGATTGGAGTCGATATACAAATCACCCAGTTGAACTTGTTGCGTATTTTGTTGGTAGGATTTGACAGCGCGCAGTCGGGCATCGACGCGTGCACGCAGTTCGCTGGAGTTTGGTGGTTTGGAAATATAATCATCTGCGCCAATTCCGAATGCGGCAACTTTACTAATGATGTCATCATCAGTACTCAAAATAATAATTGGAACGGGTTTCGTTTTAAAAGAATCCTTCAGATCCGGGAGGATCTTCATCCCATTTCCATCTGGAAGTGAGATATCCAACAATACCAAATCGAAACTGTCTCTTCCGGTTTTCACAATGTTGAAAGCATCTGAGATCGATTCAGCTTGAGTCAGCGTGTGATCCTTCAAAACCGAAGTCAGGTAAATAAAGAACTCAATACTGTCTTCAATGCAGAGGATTTTTGCCATACAGCTGGATTTAAGCAGTGTTTTGCGAATTCATCAAATCATTTTAGCACGAAGCCAACTTCAAAGGCCGATCATAAGTGAAGTTCAGGGAGGTAGCCATGGACAACATTATGGCGCATGAGAGCGCGAATTTAGAGGCGATTCTATCCAATATGATGTTGGATAAAGAATCCCGCCGTTTTTTGATTGTTGAAGATGATATGGGGCAGTGGCCTCTTTGGGAGAGCATAATAAGATCTGCTTTTCCAAATGCATATATTGACTGGGAAACCTCAGAATCCGGAGCAGAAGCTTTGCTGCGGCATTCGTTCCATGCTCAGAAACCTTACGATTTGGTTATATCAGACGTATTTCTTGACGGTGAAGAGACCGGTATAGACTTATGGTCAAGATATGGTGAAGCTTCGGATCACTTTGTTTTCGTCAGCAGCATGAGTATTCTGAATTTTGACTCACTATTGCAAACGGTGCGAAAGACATCTGAACAATTGCCGTTCTATCTGCAGAAACCTCTGCAGGTGCATAAATGTAAGGAAATATTATTAGCGCTTTTATAGTTTCACTTAATGAACCACAGGAGGATTCAGCATGACAAATGTAGAGCTAAGAACAGATAAGATCGCCCTTCCCGAGAAAGATCAATTGCTCATCTCATGTGGCCGCATTTTAGAAAGACTGACTGCTAGTGCGCCGTCAGACAGTAATATTAAAATGTCCATCGATTCCCGCGGTGCGGATTTTCTGGTGGATGTCGGAGTTGTCTCTGGAGAGCTTCAGTTCACGGTGGTGGCGGATGCTAAAAGTCCTTTTGTAGCTTTGGAAAAAGCTAGTAAGGAAGTCTCTGACCGCATCAAGAAATGGTCAGCGACCAAACAGGTCGAAACGTTGCCTGCCATCGTCGAGTAGGAGATCTCGAATACAGTAATTCAGATCATGCACAGGGAAGCGCCATGAAAAAAAGAATTCTGATCGTTGAAGATGATTTGTCATTGAAACCCTTATGGGAGCATATTTTGCGCCGGCAGTTCACCGACTACCATTTAGATTGGTCAGTGAGTTGTGAAGAGGCGCAAAAGATGGTCAGCTCTTCCATCATTCATGAGTCTCCTTATGCGTTGATTGTGACTGACGTGTTTCTATCGGGAGCGGGCACAGGCTTGGACCTGGTCCGCTTCCTGGCTCGCGCCGTGAAATCCAGTCCGATTATTTTGGTTTCGGTTGTCGAGGAGGATGCCCTTCGCGACAAGTACGGTGATCTGTTAAGCAAAATGCAGGTCCTGACAAAGCCAATCAGTGTCCCCTTGTGTGATCGGGCTCTGGATAAATTATTTGGAGTGGATATTGCGCCTTCGAATTAGGAGGTCGACATGCTCGCAGCTAATACCGACAATAGAAAAGTCGTCTTGGTGACTGGATGTAGTTCTGGGTTGGGCAAGGCCATCAGTGAAGCCCTGATTCGTTCAAGTCGTTATCGCGTGGTGGTGACAGCCCGTGGAAGATCCTATTCAAAGCTTGCCGAAATATTTCCGGCCAACGACAGTACTTTGCATTTGCCGTTGGATGTGACTAGTGATGGCGAAATCTCAAATGCCGTAAATGAAGTCTGCCGAGCCTGGGGACAGATCGATATCCTTATCAATAATGCCGGTGTTTGCTTTCGTTCGGTTGTTGAGCACATGGATGCCAGCGCAGAAGATCTACAGATGCGAACCAACTTTTTTGGTCCAGTGAACTTAATGAAAGCTGTGCTGCCTATTATGCGTGAACAGAAAAGTGGGCATATCGTTAATATTTCCTCGGTCAGTGGAATGGTCTCGATGCCGACAATGGCATCCTACAGTGCTTCAAAGCATGCGCTGGAAGTTGTCAGCGAAGCACTATGGTATGAATGTCGCCCTTATGGAATACAGGTCAGCATTGTGCAGCCGGGCTTTATCAACTCGCCATCGTTTAAGAACGTGATTTTATCCCGCAAGGCGCGGTTAAGTTACGAACTTCGCGGGCCTCATTCTGAATACTACGATGCCATGGCTCCGTTTATCGAAAAGCTGATGGGGTACTCCATGAGTCGGCCTGAAGTGGTGGCTCAGAAAATCATGAACCTGATCGAAAGAAAAAATCCTCCGCTTAGGATCAAGGTCACCTTGGATGCCATATTATTTGGATTACTCCGCCGGATTATTCCTGGATTCTGGTTTCACAAGATGATGTTTTATTTTCTGCCTCGCTCGGGGCAGTGGGGGAATAAAAAGGGGCTCAGGAGGAGGGACCCCTGAGCCCACGGAGGAAAATTTGATCTGTCTTAAGCCTGGGCTGGAGCCGGAGCTGTCATATTTTGTTGAGCTGCGTGCATTTGCTGAATCTGTTGCGCTTGCTGTTGTGCCTGTTGCTGAGCCTGAGCTGTGACCACGTTTTGTGCAATCTGAGCCTGCTGGTGATAGTAGTTCAGTTTTGCAACGTATTCTTTAAGGGAAATGTTTTCCTGCTTTAGGACCACAGACTGACTTAGCGTTTGTTGCAAGTGACTGAAGTAGTCCTGAGCTTCCAGTGACTTTTTATCCAAAGCCACCTTCATTTCGACGATTTTGGTTTCAGCCACTGAAGTCAGATTTTTCAGGACTTCATTTTGTTGGTGAGCTGAAGCTTCAACTTCACTGAATGCCGTGGAGATCTTTTCGATTTCCTCATTCAATGACTGCACAGTTGCGTCACGCTCTGTGATCGTAGACATCAGGTCTGCATTTGCCTGTTCAAGATCCGCTTTTTCCTGTTTTAGTTTTTGAATCTCGGCCTGGAACTTTTCGTACTGTTGTTCCCAAAGGTCTTGTTCGCGTGCCCAGGCGCTTTTTGCTTTGGCGAACTCCATCGCAGTCTCATCCTTCAGTGCGCGAGTCAGATCCAAATCTCTTTGCAGAATTTTGTTTCTTTCAAACATCGACTGGGAATATTTCTTTTCTTCGCCCTGGATTTGCAAAGCGCGAGCTTTCAAACCTTGAATTTCAAGTTGCAGTTGCAAACTTAATTCTAACGATTTTGCAAGATCCGCTGACATCTTGGCATTGGTGCTGCGTTCTGCACTGAGTTGGTCTGCCAATAATTTCATCTGCGCATCCAACGTTTCAGTTCCGTAAGAAACGCTTTCGAGAGATTTGATTTTCTCGCGAAGTTCTTCTTGAGAACCTTTCAAGTCAGAATTGAATTTCTTCATCTGTTCTTGCATTTGCTCGTACTTTGGCTGAGTTGGATGAATTTCATCCGCTTCACCATTGGTGCTGAGCTCGTTCAATTTATTACAAATTTCATCAAATAGTTTTTCGTGCTCTGGTACGGAAGGATTTGTCATAGACTTTATTCTGGTCTATGGACTGAAGTCCGTCATTGAAAAATATTGACAAGACTTATGGCTCTCGATTTAGGTCCAGTGTGGAGGTTGTTAATGATCGTTGCGAAGTGTTCCCGATATGTCATGGCGCTGGTTTTTACTTTCAATTCCATTGCATTTGCGCAATCACATGATTCACTCGGCTTGAGTGATATCAAACCACCGGCGCAAGCGTCTGAGTATATTTTCAGGTCGTCCCCCAAGGAATCTTTAATTAGTGTGCAACTATTGGGTGCGGTAAACAGGCCGGGGATTTACTACGTTCCACCATCTACGGATTTATTAAAGCTGATCACACTGGCTGGAGGGTCCAGCTCCTCTGGGGATATGTCAGAAATTTTGGTGCGTAAGCTTGAGCCGAAATCGTGGGCTGAAATTAAGTCCAAAGCAGTTGAAGAGTACCAGGGCGCCTATGAGGTGGATGCCGAGAAGGTAATCAAGTATGGCGGGGCCAAACAATTGAAATTGGCGCAGGATGATTTCATCTATGTCCCGCAGAAGTCGTACATGGTCAGCAGTGATACGGCTCGTTCCATCACGATGATTTCATTGGTATTAGGAATCGCTTTGACGGCGATACTGATTGATAAGAACTCTGGCCAGGGAATGCATCTGCAATGATCCATGCCAAGGACGCCCGTATTTTATTTCTGATAAAATCCCTGGTGGCGTTGATCTTCCTTTGTAAAGTCTCTTTGGGGGGACTTTTACCAATTCCCCGCGAAGTGCCTTTTCTGATTTTTCAGCAGGGTATGCACCCTTATGTGAATGTGCTGTTAACATTTCTGCTTGGAGTGCCACTACTGTTGTTGTGGTTGCGTGTACGTGTCAGACAGCATCTAAGTGGTTTTTATAAACTATTTGTCTTCTTTTTAATGATTGTGTTGGCGATTCAGACTTTGTTGCAGGTTCACTATGTGAATCCCGATGAATCGGCGGTGATGCAAATCGGAGCCATGCTGGTTTCGCTGTTTATGATGGGGATTTATGGATTGATAATTCCAAGTTTATGGAATGTTCAGGATTTCCTTAGGTTTGTGCAGCGTTGGGTGGGGGCTCTAGTTCTGCTTTCGTTAATCGTTTTGGTGCTGTCGCCGGGATCTGCTTTCAAGGGCGGGCGTTTTATTGGAGTGTTTAAACACATACCTCATATGGTGACCTGTGCGACGACTGCGTTTGTGTTCTCTCTTGGGACTTTTTTAATGGATTCTAAATTGAAACATAAGATTTGGAGCGCGTTAATTCTGCTCGCAAGTTTTCTGGTGATTATATTAACGGGTACACGATCTTCAGCGGCAGCTGCCATGTTTGCATTCTTGCTGACCGTGATGCTCCATGAGTCACGAACATCCCAGGGGCGAATGTTTAAGGTGGGAGTTATTTCAATTCTGGCGACATTTACCTTGTTCTTCGGCATGCAGACTTATCAATTTGCCCATGACATTGCGACGGGGCACACCTCATTGGGAGGTCGTCAGGCTCAGGACGGTGTGGCTTCGCGTTGGGATGAAGTGGAGCGGGGTACGGAACAGTTTCAGCGGGAGCCGTGGTTGGGCCATGGATTGATGTCAAAGTTCGCATCTGGTAACGACGTCGATGTTTCCAATTATAATTCCTTTAAGGATCCACATAATATTTTTGTTTCTGCGGGAGTAGTCGGTGGTTGGCCACTGGTTCTGATGGCAGGCATTGCATTGGGCTTCATGACGATCGGTGCATTGAAAGCACTGAGGTCCTTCAGCATCGCCAAACGCCAGGTTTCAATTTACCTTCTGGCGCATATTCCAATTCTCGTCATCTATCACATTCACTTGTCTATAGGAGGAATGGCGGACCGTCTGTATTGGATGGTTTTCGGCTTCGTTGCCGCCGCGGTCTTCGAAGAGGTTCACTTGCGCTATCAGGGCCGCCAATTTAGGTCGATTGACCAAACTCTTGACACTCAGAATGCATAATAGTGGATCTTGCTGGAATTTGTGAAGGCATGGTTTCTGCTTACTTGGGCACTGTTGAACAGTCTTTTAAGGAAGCGAACAATGAAAAAACCAATTGTGATTTTTTTTGGCTTGGGAATGTTGTCACTTACTGCATGCACCAATGGTTTTGAGGCTGCAAAGATTGATGTGACGAACGCAATTCAGGCAAATCAAGCGGCACCCACTTACGATGCGTGGCATGCTTCCGAAGACAGTCCAGAACATACTTTCGAAAAGTGGCGTGAGCAAATTGCTGGTGAAACGATGGCTTCCGCTGATGTCTGCCAAGCATTGCAAGAGATGGAAGTCGCCCATCTGACATTGTTTGAGCAGGAATTGGATGCTCCTGAAAATCAGGAAGTGGTGAAGGATTGCGTGACTGAGCTGACTGTAAAATTGAATGAATACTACCGTGAGGATCGCGCGACACTAACGGCGAATGTTGGAAATTTTTTTGAAGAAGAAGTCACTTACACAGCGCCAGGAAAGCAGACGGAAGTTTTACCCGGCCTGGGACTTAACAAAACTTCTCAATTCAAATTTCAGACTATAGAAAGAGCCATCGACACCAGAGGTGGATTTGATGCAACAGCAAGGTCCAACGGCAAACGTTTGCACGTAGGTCCCAAGGAAGTGGTTTTAACCTTTGACGATGGTCCCTCCCCTTATACAAAGACAATTCTGAAAACGTTGGCTGAAGTTGATGCCAAAGTGATGTTTTTCCACGTTGGCAAAAACGTTCTTGCCAATAAAGAATACGTAAAGATGGTGGCAGACGGTGGTCACGTCGTTGGTGGTCACTCAATGACTCACGCCAATCTTGGTAAGCTGGGTTTGAAAAGTGCTGAAAAGGAAATGTATGGAAGTTTGAATGCGATTCAGTCTGTGTTGGGCTGGGCGCATCCGGTATTTAGATTTCCTTATGGTAGTTCCAGATCGGACCTTAAGGGTTCTTTGAGAAACCACAGCGTCGGAGAGTTCTTTTGGAATGTAGACAGTCTTGATTGGAAATCGGGTCGCAGCAATGCTCAGATGATTGAGTTCACGATGAGACAAGTGCGTGAAAACAATGGCGGCGTCGTTCTGTTCCACGATATTCAAAAACGCACGATGGAAAGTCTGCCGCAGTTCCTCGCGCTGCTCCATAAAGAAGGATACAAAGTTTCTGTATTAAGACCCAAGAACGTGATGATGAGCCCTATTAAACTTCCATAAAAGAATGACGAGTGCGCGATGTGTGCATTCGGGAAATTTCACCAACTTAATCCTCATTACAAAATAGACACAGGCCATCCTTTTGAAAGGATGGCAAAACTATTAGTTCGGGGGATTGTATATGCAGGATCCAAATCTGGAGCCAGAGCTTAGCGTTGGCGAAATTCTTAAATTATATTTGTCACACTGGCGGATGTTCGTGGTTTTTACGGCAATCCTGTTCAGCGTCAGTATGATCGTCTATGCAATTAAAATTCCCTACGTTGCATCTACAACTGTAATTTTCAATGACTCTCAAAACTCCTCCATACAAGCCTTTACTTCACAATACTTCGGCCTGAACAAGTCTCTTCAGGAATCAAAAAAAGGCAGCAGCTTACTTTCCAAGCATATTGAATACCTGAAAACCCGGGAGTTCTTTGAGGCGGTTCTTCGTAAAATTCCTGAACGTGGGGAGTCGACTCTGATTTCAATGGAGGAGCGAAAAGGTTATGAGCTTTTGCGCGATAAGTACTTGTCCAGTATCACAGATGCTCCTGAAAGTAAGATCGCCTTTCTGCAAAGATTAGGTGGTTGGATCCGGGCTCATCTGGATTCTGATTTCGAGATCAGAATTACTGCGGCGACGCCGGATCGTGGGATGTCTTTATTCCTGGTGAACACCGTTGTGCAAACCGGCGGCGAGCTGATGCGAAAGCGTGAAGCTGAAGAAATAAATAGGGTCGAGAACTTTATCATCGAGCAGAAGAAGGATGCGGATTCGAAGCTGATTTCTTTGGGTAAGGAACTTGCCGATGTTCAGAATAGAGAACAAAATGTTCTACCATTGGGCTCCAAGGACAAGATAGCTGACTATGTCAGCGAGCTTTTGGTTCGCGGCAACGAACTGAAACTTAAAATCAGTCAGAACAACAAGATGATTGCCTATCTTAAAAAAGGGCGCTCGGATGCAGGTGATAAGACCATGTACGGCGTCGGTGGTCAGATTGAAAATCTGAAAAATCAGAATGACATATTGAAGGATCAATTGAGCCAAGTGCAGGCTTCGATCAATAGCTTGAAATCTGAATCCCGTGAGCTTCCGTTTCAAGCGCAAATGGCTGAAGATTTAAAAAAGAAATCCGAATTAGAGTTTGCAAGATATAAAGAGTTAAGCACGGCGTTGGTTAAACTCGAATCGCAAAAGCTTTCAATTGGAAATCGCTTTGAAGTCTTGGAGCCAGCCCGCTGGGAGTCCACGGTTCCGCAGATCGGTCTGACGGCATTGGCACTGCTAAGTATTCTGATCAGTCAGTTTGTGGGGTCCTTGATTATTTACTTCCGCTATCTTTGGAATCCAAACGTCGTCACGGCGGAAGCAAGCCGCAATCTTGTGGTGTTTGATGGTCACTCGATGGATCCGCGAGTAATCATTGAAAACTCGAAAATAAAATTGAATCTGAAACAGCCTGATAAGGACGAGGCGGTGGACATATTATGACAAATCTATCTTCAAAATTGATATTGGCTGTGGGTATGTTGGGTTTATCTGCCTGTGGCAACAGCGTCAGCCAGCAGGTTCAGGAAACCGTACAGATAAATAGAAATGCCGCATCTCTGGCAGAGTGGGATGCTTCTCCGGCGAATCCTGAAGCAGTTTTTAAAAACTGGCGTCAGGAATATTCTGAACCCCGCGATCAGGAAAAACTTTCCTCTCAATTGTGTTCCAAGCTAAAGGATTTGGATGGATTGTCACTGACGATTTTTGAAAATGAAATTCGTAGCGATATCAATCAGTCTTTGGTTAAACCATGTCGCAAGGACCTTCTTGCTCAATTGGAAAGACATTATACCGCTGAGCGGGCTACATTGAAAGTGCGCGTGAATGCATTAAGTGTCGAGCCTTCCGGCAATAACTTTCAATTTCCAGAGAACATCCAGTACCGCGATGTTTCGAAGGGATACTTTGCCCGGGCCGGTGATGTTGCTGCGAAAGAGATTGTGCTGACTTTCGATGATGGACCCAGCGATGTTTACACGCGATCCGTATTAAGAACCTTGAAAGAAGTGAATGCCAAGGCTCATTTTTTTCAGTTAGGAAAAAACGTTCGTCAGAATCAGGACGTCGTGAAACTTGCGGCTGCCGATGGTCATGCAATGGGCAGTCACTCTGTCACTCACTCATGCCTGGCTACGACGCCGACCTGTGAACGCTTGATGTACAAACCGCTGTCGTTCACTGAAGCTGCCGCAGAAATCAGAGGTGGTCATCAGGCTGTCTTTGATACCTTGGGATATGTCGAGCCCTTTTTTCGCTTTCCTTACGGGGAGGTCGATTCCGAGCTTCGTAACTATTTGAATACAAATTCGGTGGCGGAGTTTAACTGGAATATTGATAGCGAGGATTGGAAGGCTCAGACAAACGAGCAGCTATTGAAGTACACCCTGGAAACTATTGAAAAAAAGGGACGGGGGATTCTGTTAATGCACGATATTCACCGCCGTACCGCCGAGGTTTTACCGCAATTGTTGGCCGAGCTTTACAACCGTGGATACAGTATTGTATTACTGCAACCAACGGACGCCACCGCAAGATACAATAGCAAGCTGGTGAAAAAGCCCGTCCCATAGGACATGAGAACTGATAAAGACCGACCATCAACCTGGAAATCGTATAAACAAGGCATGTGCAATGGCTGCCATGGCCATTGCTGCACAATGCCTGTTGAAGTCAAACTCGCAGACTTGATTCGCCTCGGAGTCACCGACGAAGATGAGGCTGCTGCCGGAGTAAAAAAGCTCTCGAAAAGATTGATTAAGGACAAGGTCGTTGTCTCGTATCGAAGTGGCACGGAGTTCTTCATGCTGGCAAGCCGCCCCAATGGCGACTGCCACTTTCTTCATCCTATTACCCGATTATGCACAGTCTATGAGAAGCGGCCCGATACCTGCCGTGAGTTTCCAAGCATAGGTCCACGCCCAGGGTTTTGCCCCGTGGGCCCCAAGTAATTGTCGACAGAATTGACAGGGTGGTGCGCGAAGGCGGCACTGTCTCATTATGAGAGGCGCCAGCTCCAACCAATTGAAGCTTAAGTGGCATAGGGGATGCTCCTGTAACCAGTAGGAACAGGAGTCTTTTATGAAACTTAAAGACAACAAATTAGAAATTGCGATCCTTGTTGTAGCGGCGGTCCTTGTGGGTGGCCTGGGCAATTTGTTTAAAGCACCTGTTCAAAAGGCAATCCAGAACGGCGATATCAGCTTCGAAATGATTCGCCCTAAATCTGTATTGGCAGCTCTTTTTGATTTGGGTGGCCGCGAAGTATCCCGCAACTATGTAAACCCATTTGGTAATAAGAAAGCTGAAGAAAAAGCAACAACTCCAAACACTGAAGATAAAACCAAACAAGCGGCAGCAGCAAAAACGGCGGCGAAAAAAGCCGAAGAAAAGAAAGCTGATGCAGATAAAAAGCCTGAAACGACAATCAATGTGGTTGGCGCAGAGGCGACTTTTAAAGCCGGAACAGATGACCTGGATTCCGGTGCAAGTGCTGGTGCAGGAGTTGCTCAAAATGGTGCTGCTGGTGGCGCTGATAAATCCAAAACAGATGGTGATAAGAAATCAATGACCGCGGACCAATGGCGCTCTTTGGTGTTGGGGCAACCAACGAAAGAGAACGTTAATAAGATGGTTGTGGCATATATGGATCAAGAACTGACTGATGGTGAGTTCTATGGAATCGTGAAAGAGCTTTTGCAAAACAGCAACCCTGAAACTCAAAGCTTAGGTCTGTCAGCAGCAAGTTCATTCTACACAGCTCCGGCATTTAATGTGGTGGCTTCAAGTTACAAGAATTTCGGAACTGATATGCAAGCCAAAGCGATGGCTTACATGCTGGGTTTTGCAAATGCAGGTCGCTTGGGCGCTTTGGCCTCTTCACTTAAAAGCAGTGACGTGGATGTCGTGAACTTGGCAGCGCAGATCGTGGTAAAAGGCTATAACTCTGCAAAAGAAGGCACCGCAACCAGCCAAGGCAACCGTTACCGTGGTGACGCATTCGTAAATGCACTTGGCAACTACACTCAATTTGTTCAAGTTTTCAAGGATCTGGCGCAGAACAGTCAGAACTCAGAAATCGCAGGTATTGCGACCTCTGCTTTGAGTCAAATTCAGTCAGGCGTTGCAACTCTATAAGAGCTGGACAGCCCAAGGTATTTGCGACGACAATAGTGCCATGAAACTGGGTCGTCGTTTTCTATTTCTTATCCTAACAATTCTGTACGTGCATACTTATGCCGTCACCCAGTTGCCACGCAGTTTGGACTCTAATGATCAGAACCGGACCCTTGAAATTCTGGGTTTTGGTTCTTCATCGAAAATTTTGGGAGATCCTTATCCACTGGGTGGGTATTCGGGGATTGAAGTTGGAGTATCTTCGCAGTTTATTCCGGTCGGGGATCTGGCGACATTGGGTTCCGGGACTCAGGATAAAGGGGAAATGTCCTTTTACACTCTGAGTTTGGGAAAAGGCCTGTTTTATAATATCGATACTTTCGTGTATTTTACTCCGGCAATTCAAAGTGAAGAGATGCAAACTTTCGGCGGCCAGGTTCGCTGGGGTTTTTATGAGGCGTCTTTCTTTCCAATTTCATTTTCTACCATGGTTTATGCGGGTGGGGCGAACTTTCAAAATCTGATCAATATTACCACCGTAGGCTGGGATCTGATCGGGACTGTGAATATGGAAAATGTGGCTTTGTATTTCGGCGGTGGCCGGGTGCGCGCGCAGGGTACCTTTATCGGAGGACCTGCTGGTATCACAGCTTCGGGTGAAACCGAGTCACGAACAATCGTGGATGATCACACGTTCTTTGGTGTGAACGTTGAAATTTCCAAAGCCTTCATTGCTTTGGAAGTCGATCGCTACACGGATTCAGTTTACAGCGGGAAATTAGGATTTAGATTCTAATTGAGCTTTTTCAATCAGTTTCGTCGTGGATTTGCCATCGATGAACTGCAAAGACATTACTTGTCCACCGTAGCTCGCAACAAAAGGTCCACCCACGATCTGATCAATTTTCCAGTCGCCACCCTTAACCAGGATGTCGGGCTTTACTTTTTTGATCAGATTTTCAGGAGTGTCTTCAGTAAAGATCACAGAGAAATTCACGCAACCCAAAGCTGCCAGAATCTCGGCGCGATCATTTTCAATTTGAACGGGACGGGAAGGACCTTTAAGGCGCTTAACGCTGGCATCGGAGTTTACACCAACAACCAGCACGTCACCCAGGGCTTGGGCTTCCTGCAGATAGCGGACGTGGCCCACGTGCAAAAGATCGAAACAGCCATTTGTGAAAACGATTTTTTTGCCAGCAGTGCGAAGCGGAGCCAAGGCTTCAGAGATATCATCAAATTTGCGAACATGGCCCATAACGAAACCTATACTTTCTTAAGAAGACGGGCACCTGTGATCTGACCAGCAAAGTCTTTGTTGAAAAGAGCTGACAGAACAGGAAGCACAAAGAACCCAGTCGCGATCACCAAAAGGCTGCGAGCTGCAACTTTAAGGTAAAACAAACCTGAATTAAGATCCGCAGGTTTACCTACGCGTTGATCAAAAGCCCACTCGCCCGGAGTAGCACCTGTAAAGATGCGGTTCACAGTCAGGTAAATGAATGCAACACCAGCGAAAATTCCGAACGTCGAGAAGTAAACCAGGAAGTTTTCATCCGGATTCGTCAAGTTTGCCACAAGATCAATGCGAGCGATAGAGACCAGCAGGATCAGGCACAGAAGGCTGGCAGCAATTACCAGCATTCCATCCAGAAGACCGGCGGAGAAACTGAAGTAAGTGTCTTTGAACTCTTCTTTGGTTTGCGCCGTGATTTTGGTTTTTGATTTTGACTCATCAAATTCCAAACGGCGATTTTTTTGAAGCGTTTTCAGAATTTCATCAACTGCAGCCGTAGAGCTTGAAGGCATTGCCTCGCCACCCACTTCAGTCAGGTAACCTGGAGCTGAAGGAACTTGGGAGGTTGCACTGGACTTTTTGCGAGGAAGAGGTGGGCGAAGTGGATCCACAGATCCTTCTTCAATCAACTCCAATCCTTGGCTTTTCAAAAGAGTCGGAGATGGTTTGGACGAAAAAGAATCGACGTCCGCATCTGCTTTTGCAGCTGCTGCCTTCTTTTTGTGGAAACCTAGACCATCCGTGAGGGGCTTAAATTCAAACTCTTCGAAAGGATCCATTCCTTCTCCTTTAAACCATCAGATCAAAGTCATACTTTAGGACTGATACCAGGGCCATGCAAGCCGTTTCAACTCGCAAAACTTGGGGTCCCAAGGTGACTGGATGAAGGCCTAGGTCCTGGAATTTTTGAACTTCGGAGTGAGAGAAGCCGCCCTCACTGCCCACGATAATCCAAATGTTGGAGATACCCTGGGGATGGGACGCTTTTACTTTGCTGACATAGTCCTTGATGCTTAGCGTTGATGGGCCTTCATATGCAAATAGACCCACAGAAGTAGCATTTTGGTTAATGATCCCAGCCAGTTTATCGAAATTCACCGGTGCTTGAATTTTCATCAAGTCACCACGGCCCGATTGCTGAGTCGCGGACTTCACGATTTTATCCCAGCGTTCGGTTTTATTCTCAGAGATTTTCTCTCCAGAACGAACAAAGCTGAATTCCGAGAAAAACGGCTGAATGCTTTTAACACCCATTTCCACAGCTTTTTCCATCACTGCATCCATCACTGGAAAGCGGGACACGGAAAGGACCAAGTGGACATGCGGAGTTTTCAGTTGAGGGATGTCACGTTCTTCAAGGATTTGTCCCACGGCGGTTTTTTTAGAAACAGAAGTCACTTCGACAAAATAAGCTTTGCTGTCTTCCGTGAGGACTTCAAATTTAGAGCCGACTTCCTGGCGGCACACATCGAAGATATGATGGAACACATCTCCGGTGAAGTTCACCTGATCGTTGAAAAGATCTGTTTTATTGATCCAATAGCGTCTCATCAAAAAACCTTATGCGTTTTCTTTGGATCTTGCCCAGTAGCCAACCCATTCGTCTTTTTCAAGACGACGAACAACCTCAAGGTTTGTGCCTTCAAAGAATTTTTCAAAGAAGTGATTGTCACGCTCTTCCAGAATACCCGTCAGCAAAATGTGACCACCCGGTTTTAATACGCGCAAAAGATCTTTTTTGATGTTGATCAAAACGCCATCGATGATGTTCGCTACAACAACGTCGTAAGGGCCACGGATTTCATCCAGCTGAGTTTCAGGAATATCGATTTGTGGAAGCTTGTTCAGTTTCACATTGTCACGAGCCACGCGACGGGCTTCGGGATCGATCTCGATACCGGCTACTAAACCTACGCCACTCATTTGGGCAAGCATCGCAAGGATCGCAGTACCTGTACCGACATCAAGCAATGCCCAGTCTGCCAGATTCGCTTTGTGTTTTTCAGCGAGCTTATTGATAAAGAACGCCATCATTTGTGTCGTCGCGTGAGTGCCCGTACCGAAAGCCATGCCCGGATCAATATAGATCGCATGTTTGCATTCAGGTGGGGGAGTCAGCCAGGACGGTACAACCCAGAAATCGCCGATCAGACGGAACGGAACGAATCCCTTTTTCCACTCTTCAAGCCAGTCTTTGTTTTCTTCTTCGAAAATCTGCCAGCGGATCAATGCACTGTGCTCAGTCAGGCCTTTGAAAAAATCCGCATCAGGGTTTGTCGGGAAAAATACATCCAACTCGTGAGACGGAACGTTCACCAAAGTTGGATCATAGGTTAGATCGGGTTGTGTGAAGATCAAAGCTTCCGTGACGCCGGAGGCGCCACAACCAAAGCTGTGGGTAGTAATGATGTCTTCAAGATCAGCAGGAACCTGGCTTAAACGAACGCGGAAATATTTATTGTCACTCATTCCCTGAGTTGTTACCAGAATCCGCCACTTTTTCAAGCTTTTCCCCTGTATTAACCACAGGTTGAGCAAGGGCCTTTTCTGGAGCTGTCGGAGTTGCGGAAGCCTGTAAATCCTTCGCAGCCACAGCTGCATTTGGTGCTATCGCCGGTGTTAAAACGGCTATGGTGACCCCAGGTGCCCCGGGAGTGGCTTCAGCGACCTTTTTCTTTTTGGGCTTGGAGTTGTCAATAAAGGAACCGCGCGTTTCAATGCGATCTCCGGTCATGATTCCAATTTGCTCCAGCATTGGAAGATCATCCCGGGAAAGGAGTGTGAATTCCCGAGCGACTGCGACTTTATCGTAAACGGCGATAATTTTAAGCTGTCCCACCGGAACCAAGATTTCACCTACAGCGTTAGCGCCAGAAGCATCCCGAACATTGAGTTTGCGAACTGCGGTGACTACCAGGTTTTTCTTTAAACCTGAACTTGCGTCAGCGGCGATATAGAAGTCTTTGTAAGGCTCTTCATCGTTGGCCAAGGTGATATTGCGGCGTACATCCACGATCGTCAATGATGCGGGACCCGCGTGTGCCGGTGTCGATTGAAGCAGGCTTGATAGAATAAAAGCTAGCAACATAAATAAACCCTTCCATGGTTTTTCTTTTATGCTTATCGGGTGTCTTATTTTGAAACTTAAATCAGAGGCAGGAAGCTGGACTTAAATCCAACTATTGAGAAACGATCGCGCCTTGCACAGAGGAATACACTTTGTATTTGTATGAGCCCGGCACAGTACAATTTGGCGTGCCTGTATCTGCACATTGTTCGATTTGTGAAAGGTAGTTACCCACAGAGCTTTGCACTTTATAACCAGAAACAGTTGTACCGTCCTGAGTGGAACCGGATACGAGACCCGTCGCTTTGGAAGGCGCTTTCATACTGATAACCGCGCTAAGGTCTTCCAGGGAAGCTTCCAATGAACAACCTGAAGCAAGCATTGTCAGAACAGCCAGCAACATGATTTTTTTCATTTTATCCTCCTTGAGTACCTGTTTACTTATCGGTCAAAGCGCGGAAATCATGAAGCTTTATCGCTCTTTGGAGTCAACGGGGTTAAGCATTCTCAAAATGAGACACAATTATTACGAGCTTCACAGGCAGAGCTGTTCCCCAGAGCTATTTTCCGTGCTCCGTTTCCAGCTTTTCCAGCCGACGTTCGAGTAAACGCAGACGTTCCTCTTGCGATTTCTCCTGCGTTTTCAGTCGGGAATTTTCCTCTTTCAAGGAGGCGATTTCACGAGATTGTTTTTCTATTTTGGTCTGAATAGCTTGTGAATCGCGGAACCACTTTTTGTAAAGGTCTTTGATAGCGTTCACGACGGCCCAGTGAATCGGATCGACGTTGAGCTCAAGATATCCATCTTCGCGTTTGTTGACGGCATCGGGAATAACCTTTTGAACTTCCTGGGCAATAAAACCGGTTTTTTGGTAATCAGATGGTAATTGCAAGGGATTGTCTTTTTTGTATGAATAACGAACGGTATGAAGTTGTAAAACTTCATTCAGGCCGTATTCGTAATCGCCGTGAATGTCTTTAAGCCTTGCATCGGATGCATTTGTCCAAGCTGTTCCTGTCGAGAGACCTGCATTTCCGACGACGTGAAGGGTATACCCAGGTGTGATTGTTCCAATACCAACTTTACCATCCGCCTGAATGGTCATTTTTGTCGATGTCGGACTTCCTGCCGAGAAATATAAAATTCCCGTTGCACCGGTTCCAGCATTGATACGGGCTTTTTCGGTGCTATCAGAGTTATACCAAACGAGGTCTCCCGAGTCGTAAGTGGAGGCAGTTGATGCCTTCATATTTATATTGGCTCCACCACTTGCAGTGATGGCACCATCCACATCCAACGTTGAAGCAGGCGTTGTCGTTCCAATGCCCACATTTCCAGCGGGAGTTATGCGCATACCTTCAATAGTCGTCGAACCACTATTTACGATGAGTCTTAGACTTGCTGGGGTTGATGTCGAGGTCCAATTACCTTCGGCTGCGGCTTGAACGGAAGCTGCGGAGCCAATGGTTGTAGCGCTGGACCATCCGCGAAAATGCATTCCCCCGATCAAGTCTCCGTTCAAAAGAGGGGAAGGAGTGTCAAGGGTTCCGCGCCCGCGGGTCATTAGAAACCCGGGAGTTGTCGTGGCACTGTAGGTATGTATATTAATATCATCGTAGGTGTCTGTCTTGTTGTCTGCGATAACGTTGATTGCCGAAACGGGAGCGGAGCCACCAATGCCTATATAGCCTGATCCTTTGATGGTAAAAATGGGATTTGCTCGTCGAGCTGTTCCGAGGTTGTATGCACCTGACGAGGCCTGGAAGACGGTTCCCGTCGTGGTGTCCGTGGCCACAACCAAGCCTTGTTCGCCAGCAGAGGAAAATGATCCTGCCCAGCCGATGGCATCAGGTTGGTACCAATTAAAAGAATTAAAAGTCATGCCCACAGCAAGGTCACCGTAGTTCGTTCCCGTTGTGCTTAAGCGACCAGTGACGCCGGAGGCGGTGCCAATCGCAACCTGATTTGTAGAAGTCACTCTTAGAGCGGGTGTTGTGGCGCCATTGGCAATCAGATCAATGGGTGCCGTGGTGTTGGTGGTTAAGAGCAAGCCATTTGATGCAGTGGAATTTGCAGCGATAATAAAACGATCTGCATAGCCTGCAGTCGCGTAGTCAGGAGGATACGCGACGATCTGACCGCTGGAATCATTGGCAACTATTTGAAGTCGCGCACCGGCGCTTGTATTTCCGGAAGCGATCAAGTTTTCAATACGACTATCGGTGATAGCATTCTGATTTTTCGCCACATGAAACAAGTAGCTTGGTGTCACGCCAACGCCGACATTTCCCGCTGGAGTGACCGTCAGTGCAGACGCTCCGTTGGCTTTCAGAGAGAAGTTGAAGTTGTCGTTAGTTCCTACCGTGGCCCCTGCGCCAAAACTATTTCCACCATTCACGAATACGCCAGTGGCCCCTGTTAGGGGAAGATCTGTTGAAGCCAAAGCGCGGAAGGCCGGGGATGCACTTCCTGAAGTGGGTCCTGCGAAAACTACACCTGCAGACTGAGTAGCGAAGTTTGAACCTGTGACTGTGATTGTAGAACATACGAAAGAATCCGAAGCAGAACTCCAGATCACCGCTTGTCCAGCAGAACAAGTCACTGAGGGCCAAGGGCTTGCGGCCGTCGAGTTAATCAGGTCAGTATAAGTCAGTTTCGTTGCACTCCACGCAGCACCACCCCAACGAAGAGTTTGTCCGGTCGCAGAGCCATTCGAAATCGAGATCGCTGGCGTGGTTGTACCGGTTGCAACGGAAAGTGGTGCAGTTGCAGAGACCGCGGTCACTGTCCCTGCGTTTGGAGTGACCCAGTGTAACCCGCTGGCTTGAGATGAATCCGCTGCCAACACCTGACCGTTGGTGCCAACTCCCAGGCGAAAATTGTTGGTGGAGTCGCGAGTTAGCAGGTCACCTTTAGTCGTCAGCGGAGACAACGCATTGAACGCGGCCAGTGCAGTTGTTTGACCTGTGCCTCCATTCGCGATTGGAAGAGTGCCAGTAGCATCAGTAGTCAAACTGACTGCCGAACTATTTGTCGCTGTTGTGATTCTGCCATAGGCATCAACAGTGATATTTGCGCGAGTGTAGGATCCGGCCGTCACTCCTGAAGTCGCAAGGGAAATCGTGGGTGTTGTTGATCCGTTCGTAACGCTGACTTGGCCTGCCGTTCCGGATACAGTTGTCACTGTACCACCTGAACCTGAAGACGAAGCTATCGAAACCCACGCGCCCGAGTTGTATTGATAAATAATTTTACTGTCTGTTGCGAAGTAAATAGAACCTGCAGCAGGGGAAGCAGGTTTAGCAGTATCCAAGCCTGATTGAATTCCAGGAGTACCACCAGCATTCAACACCAAAGAATCGGTGATGCCATAACCAGTTAAAGTCGTTGGTTTGCCCGTCGTGATTTTGGACCAATCCAGAGAAGGAATATCTGTTGCCACTAATGAAGCCGAACCAGAGGTAACCCTACCTTGTGCATCGGTAGTTACTTTATAATAGGTTCCAGCTGTGCCCACATTGGTTAAAGAAATAACTGGCGTACTAGTACCGGTAGCAACACTGATTTGTCCCGCAGTACCTGAAACGGAAGTCACAGTTCCGGAACTTGTAGAATCCGCTGATGGTATCCAGCTTGAGCCATCATATTTTAACACCTGTCCTGCGGTGGGTGCAGTGGAGTCAACTGTGACGCCTTGAATGCGAGTCGCATTCCCAAAGCGAGCGTCATTACCGGCAGCAACGGTATTCGCGCCAGTTCCTACGTTCACAGTCAAAGTAGGCGCGGTCGTGCCATTGATAATAGTTAAATATGAATTTCCAGAAGTGACGTTGGTGACCGTACCACCCGCAGCACCGGTCACACCGGCACAAGAGAAAGTGCCACCTGCGTAAGTTAAAAATGTGTCTGCAGGACAGGTCGGGATTGTGATTCTTTCGATGAAGTCAGTCGCTGCTTTACCAGAAAGGCTTTGTGCATTTTCAGCGGTTCCAGCAAATGCAGAATAGGGAACTGTGCGAATTTCTGTATCAGGATCAATGACATTCCATCCTAAGCCGTCATGAAACTGAACGCGCAGAAGTCTATTGTGACCGGCTGCGGGAGTATAAGTTCCTGCGACATTGTTGCTCGCATCAGCACAATCCAGAGTTTGTGAGTTGTCGAACATGCTGATCATTGTTTTTGTAGGGGATGGAGGAAAGAGCTTGGTTCCACTTCCGATAGGCACATCGAAGACCCCGCCGGAGTTTGTAAGGTCGATGCCATTGCGTTGTTCTCTGTAAATGACGCAAGAACCGTTGGGATTTGTGATTTCAAAAAGGAAACTGGAGTTGTTGTACTCGAAGGCTGTGCCATTCGGTCTGACAATACGTCCCTGATAACTCAATACATTAGGCACTGCCGCTGCGACAGAGCAAAAGAGAATTAAGTTAATAAACAGGTACGTACAAATATTCATAATTCCTTCTATTTATCGGTTTAAATCCTTAATGGCAGAAGTCTAATTTTGTGTCCTTCTTGCATAATGCCTTTTTGATTTCAGAAATTTCCTCAACTTGCTGTTTGAGAGCTTTATTCTCTTCCTTAAGTGAGGCAATTTCGCGCTTTTGTTCTGCAAGGTCTGCTTTGATTCCCGAAAGCGAAGTGTAAATCTCTTTAAAGGCTTCGATCATCGGACCGATCAATTTCGTGTAAGCGACAGATTTGAAACCTTGATCGTCTCCTTCGACTGCTTCAGGGAAAACGCGTTCGACTTCCTGAGCGATAACTCCCATGTCTCTTTTGTGTGTGAATTTAAGATCGGGACGGACTTCGTGCTGCCAGTCGAAAGTGACTCCTCGCAAAGAGGCAATTTTCTTAAGTGAATCTGGAATGATTTCGATATTTTTCTTTAGACGTCTGTCAGATAGATTTTCCCACGCGTTTGTTCCCCCTGAAGTACCGTTAACGTAAAACAAACGTGGGCCCACATTGGTGCCGATGCCAACATTTCCATTTCTATCAATTGCAAAACGCGTGGTCATAGTAGCAGCGGTATCCGAAGTGCCTGCGGTAGCGCCCGTTTGAATATAGAAGTTTCCGGTGCTAGGAGTGTATCCTATACTTCCTGGGTATCCAGAGGCGCCACCGTAACCTCCATAGCGAAGTGCGCCGTTGTGATAGGCATTGAAAAAGTGCACAAGATCACCACCGGTATGGAAGAAATGGCCTTTGTTAATTTCAAGTGGTTGGCGAGGGGCATTCGTGCCTAAACCAACATACCCGTTGAAGTAGTTATCTGCAGCGGAATCTGTTTGATAGAGGCCGTAGCGATTAGTGACTGTTGCTCCGGCAGATCGGGTGGCAAGATAAATGTCATACATGTTGGTAATTGTCCCGGTCGTCGCATACGGATTGATCACAAGTCCATAGGCGTTGGTTGTGATCGGCGTATTTGCAGGGATGGTGTTTTCGTGACCATATCCAATTGTGGCACCTCTAATCGAAGTCACAGTCCCATTGTCAGTGTTCGCTGCATAACGATTGCGTGACACGTTGATCCACATCGCATCAGAATTTGAATTTACTGTCACACCGGATGGGACGTTAAAAGAGAGTCCGGCTGAAAGAGCCTGTGAAGCCAGAGTGGAGTTTGAAGGAGGCGTAACCCGCATCCAGGTTCCAAAAGATCCGAATGTTCCAGTTGTTGCGGTGTTGTTGTATAAAGCATTGCTATGAGTGTTAGTTTCTATCGTTGCAAATTCAGTTGGGAAGGTGGTTTTGTCACCTAGTAGTGCACCACCAAAAACAGTCAGCGGAGCTGTCGGAGCAGTCGTCCCGATTCCCACTTTGCCAGGCTCCGTGATGTGAAAGTTTGGTGAGTAACCTTTGTGTCCCAGACTTAGGCGTCGCAGTGATGAATCCGTGGAGTTATAGTTGTATTCGATGGAGCCGGCTTGGTAATTTGCATAGTCCTTACCAACCAGGATATTCATTTTGCTATATGTATCCCCAATGTTCGGAGCGAGAGCGGCCAAAGTGGTAAGGCCAGAAATATTTGATTTTAGATTTTCAAATCTGACCACCGGCTTTGAACCATCAGGTAGTGTTTGGCTGACATTTAGAAGTGTCGTTGGTGCCGAGGTTCCGATACCAACTGATCCGGCGGAGTTCACAACAAAAGGCAAAGTGGCATGATTGTATCTTAAGGCATAACTGTTGGTAATGCCTGTGACTGCGGAGATATCATCAATATTCACACCTGCATATGTATCGATAGTGCCAGTATTTGTGGGAGCAAGTACTTCCACAGCTCTTGCAGTTGTCACTGCTCCGCCAGTGTTTCTTACGCGTGCGGAAACACCATCCACTGTCGTTGTGGTTCCTGCTGCCGTATTGATGTGAGAATCCGCGTAAACGGCAGCCCCCGCTGTGAAGTTATTGTTGGTTTGAGTGCTCGTATTCTCAAGCCCGAAGTATCCGCCGTAAATTCCATTACAAGTTGAGTTGGTGTTGATTTCGCATTTTGTAGAGGACTTAACACCCGAAACCGTTGAGCCGTAACCTCCGGGCCAGTAGCGCACGCCCACTCCGGCATAATATCCGGCATTGTCTGAAGCAGCGAAAGGCAATTGCAAGCTGACCAGATCCGAGCGAACCGCATAGTTTTGTCCTGAAGGGGATGGGTACCCTGTTACATGGAACTTACTTGTCGGAGTCGCCGTGTTCAGACCCACGTTTGTTGAACTTACATTCAACGGTGAGTTCGCAAGCGTCGCAGCCGCGCTATAATAAGGCACATACCCCGCAGTACCTGAACCGGCCAGTGTGCCTGAAGGTAGATCCGTTGAGGCAATGGCTCTGAATGTTGGAGCAGCAGATCCTGCCGTGGGTCCTGCGAAAATCAATCCTGCAGATTGTGCAGCAAAGTTTGCTCCACTGACGGAAATATTTGTACAAGCAAAGGTATCTGATGGAGTTTGCCAAACCAAAGTTTGCGAAGCCGTACAGCTGTTGGGAATTTGTGCTAGTCCCGCAGAAGATTTTAGATCAGCAAAATTGAAATACGAAGCGGTCCAGTTTGTAGAGTTCCAGCGTAGCACCTGGGCTGCGCCTGTTCCGGACGAAATGGAAATTGCCGGAGTTGAAGTCCCGGTGGCAACCGCCAGTGGTGCAGTTGCAGAAACGGAAGTCACAGTTCCCGCGCTTGGGGTGATCCATTTAAGGCCGCCGGCTTCAGCGCTGTCGGCGGATAGAATCTGTCCGTTGGTTCCGACTCCCAGACGAATATTGTTGGTGCCGTCACGGGTGAGTAGATCACCTTTTATCGAAAGGGGACTTAAAGCATTGAAGCCGGCTGTCGCGCTAGATTGACCGGTACCCCCTTTGGAGATCGGAACTACTGCGGAAAGGGCAGAAGGACTTAGATTCGTCAAAGCGGAGCCGTCGATGGCTGGAAGTTTAGAGGAGGCATCCAGTTGAACGATTTGGTTCGCTCCTGTTCCAGCGTTGACAGCGACAGTGACTGCGCCAGATGTACCGCCTCCGGTAAGACCCGCACCTGCTGTCACTCCCGTGATGGTGCCACCTGTACCTGAAGCAGAGCCGACAAGATCCCATGTGGTTCCGTTGTCGCGGTAAATTTCTTTTGTATCTGTGGAAATATAAATATTGCCGGCAGTTCCAGCAGCACCTTTGGTGGCGTTAGTCCCAGATTTAAAACCTGGAGTGCCGCCCAGATTTCTGATGGCGTCAGTAATTCCATAACCGCTTAATGTCGTCGGTAACCCACTGGTGATTTTTGAAAAGTCCAACGAAGGAATATCAGCTGCTGAAAGAGAAGTGCTACCAGAGGTTACGCGACCTTGGGCATCTGTGGTGACTTTCACATAGGTACCAGCGGTGCCAACATTGGCAAGGCTTAGTGACGGGGTTGTAGTGCCGGTTGCGACTGTGATTTGACCAGCGGTCCCGGAGACTGAAGTGACAGTGCCGGAATTGGCAGAATCTGCGGCTGGTGCCCACTTCGAACCATCAAACTTAAGAACTTGTCCATTGCTTGGAGCAGTAGCATCGACATCCACACCTTGAACTTTTAGTGCATTTCCAAATCGGGAGTCGTTACCAGCGGCAACAGTATTTGCACCAGTGCCAACATTCAATGTCAGAGCGGGCGTGGAAGTGCCGTTGATAATAGTTAAATAGGAATTTCCTGAAGTCACATTGGTGACTGTTCCGCCCGCAGCGCCAGTGACGCCAGCGCAACTAAAGGTGCCGCTGGTGTAAGTTAAAAACGTATCAGCAGGACAGTTGGGAATCGTGATTTTTTCGACGAATTCGGTCGCGGTTTTACCACTTAAAGTATTTGCAGACAGAGCAGTTTTTGCATGAGCAGCATAAGGCACAGAACGAATTTCTGTTTCAGGAGTGATTGAGTTCCAGCCCACTCCGTCGTGGAATTTAACATACAACAAACGACCATGTTGTGCGGATGGTGTGTAAGAACCAGAGACATTGTTGCTGCCATCCCCGCAATCCAAAGCAGTTGAGTTATTGAAAATTTCCATCAGGCCAACAGTAGGGGATGGTGGAAATAGTTTTGTACCAGAGCCAATCGGCACATCAAACACACCACCTGTACCAGTCAGATTCACGCCGTTCTTTTGTTCGCGATAAATTACGCAGTTTCCGTTTGGATTGGTGATTTCAAAAATAAAGCTAACGCTATTGTATTCCAATGGCTGGCCATCGGGTTTTAGGATGCGACCTTGGTACGACAAATTGTCGACTGCCCCCCAGACGGGAGCGGCCAAGGTGCTTATCAAAATGAGAATTAGGGACGTACAAGTTCTCATATTTACTGTATCGGATGTTCGGGGAACGACAAGAGCCCTTAATATCGAATGCGAGTGGTAATTTCATTGGTTTAATGAAACTTGCTGAAAGTGGGGCTCTTTAAAGGAGTATTAGAAGGATTTTAGTCTCGTATTGATCGTTAGAGCGGTTGCTATAATGACGGCTCCAATGATTTGCAATGAGGTCAGGGACTCGTTGAAAATCACCACTCCCAGAATCACCGCAGTGATCGGTTCGATCATCATCAATAAAGCGACTTCAGAACTTTTCAATTTTTGCAAAGCTGCGAGCTCCATCGTCAGCGGAATGATTGTGCTGATAATGGCGATACCAAAAATCGCTGAGGCCTGAGTCGAAGTTAAGTGCGGAATGTTTTCGAAATGCGGATGATGGAATAAAGCCAGAGCAATGGCTCCGAAGGTAATCACATAAAGACTGGATGTGATGGGACGGACATCTTTTTGCGCTCGTCCCGAAACCAGCACGTAAATCGCATAACTGATTCCTGAAAGCAGACCCGCCAGAACAGCCCAGGCATTGCGAACCTCAATATGCCCCCACAAAAGCAAGACCAATCCAGCCGAAGCCCCCACCAGACAAAAAGCCTCGTTGCGGGAGATTTTATCGTGAGTGAACATGTGCGAAAACACGTTCACCCAAAATGGATAGGTGTAAAGCAGAAGAGCCGCCAGTGTGACACTGAGCCCGTCAATGGCCGTGAAATACAAGGTTGAGAATAGTCCGTAACCGAAAATACCCAGCAGGGCTGCGATGACTATTTGTTTGAGTGAAAGTCGAATCCACTGCGGTCTGAACAGCAGCATGAAGATCCACATTAACATGGCTGCCAAGGTGAATCGGTAAGTAAGAAACTCGCCCACGGTAAGGCCGGAGTTGAAGGCGACTTTACCAAAAACGCCCAAAAAACCAAAACCCACGCTGCCAATGGAAATCTCGATAATTCCGCGGAGTCGTGGGTTTAGTTTATTCATAAATTACTTTTTTGAACCTTTGGGACCTTTGGGAGCGATCAACTTACCACCAGCATATTTCTTTTTGCCGGCGCACATTTTCTTCTCGCGTGCTTTTTCTTTTTCCGCAGCTGTCTTTTTCATAGCTGGAGCACGGCCCTTGTAGGAATTCTTTTTAACTTTTAAATCTTCCGGATCATCCGCTAGGAATACGCGTTCTGCCGCAACGTCATTGATGAACATCAACTCGCCAGCTTTCATCGCACCCATACGCAAACGACCAATCGCCACACGTTGAAGTCTCATGACGTCGAAACCGATTTTAGCGAACATCTGACGGATCTGACGGTTTTTACCCTCTGTGATCACGATTTTGTACCATTCGTACTTTTCAGATTTGTTGTCGCCAGACTTTTTGATTTTTTCAATATGACGGGCAGAAACTTTACCGCCAACGATAGACACACCATCTTTCAATTTTTGAAGGTGGCGAGGCTCGGGCTTACCATCCAACTTAACCAGGTAAGTTTTCGTTACTTCCTCTTTTGGATGTGCAACTTTGTTCGCATAATCACCATCGTTCGTCAAAAGGATCATGCCTTCAGAGTCCCAGTCCAGACGGCCCACTGGGAATACGCGCGAAGGAACATCGCCAAGGTATTCAGCAATTGTTGGGCGACCTTCTGGATCGTCCATCGTCGTCAATACGCCAGCTGGCTTATTGAAGATAAGGTAAAGTTTTTGTGAAAGTGGTTTACGAAGGACTTTGCCATCAACCAGGATTTTGTCGTGCTGAGGGTCTACCTTAACGCCAAGCTCGTACACGCGCTTTCCGTTTACAGTGACAAGACCTTCTTCGATCATTTTGTCGGCGTGGCGGCGGGAAGCCAAGCCACTGTCGGCAATTAGTTTATTAAGTCTAACTCTTTGAGAGGTGTTATCTTCAGACATTCTTCATCAGCCTCAGGTAATTGTTGAGTGATCAATATATCACTGCTGAGGGCAGATGAGGAGTTATTCTTGCGATTCGCCTCAATCAGGGCGTGGCGGAGGTCTCGAGCCAACAAAGTGAGTAATTTATCCCCTAAAAACACGTTCTCAAGGGCTGTATCGGCCTTACCCAAGATGATCGAAGACCATTTTGCGGCCTCATTATCACCCTGTTGAACCAGATTGCAGGTTCTTTCCAGCTGGCTGATCAAATCCTGATAATAAGGATCTGTACGGCGATCGATAAAGAACTGCTCCAGGCGTTTGATCGGGAACAGAATGCGAGTTTGTTCCTGCAAAGACTCGTTTTTGATTTCCATCAGTTTTTGGAAAACATAACCGCGCATCAAGACGCCAGAAACTTTGTCTTTGCTCACGCGGAATTGAGCGGTGATATAAGGTGCCACCTCGATCTTATGATCATGATGGGAGCTCAATTCCAATTCAGGATTGTAGTAAAGCACCAAATCCTTGCGCAAAGGTTCCAATGAACCGCCGCGAATCGTGAATTTTCGGTCAAAGGTGCGAACTTCCAAAGATTTGTCAGATCTTAGGATGATGGCTACGACTCTTTTGTTTTGATCAGGAAGGATGCGGAACTTGTCGCCTTCCTCGCATTGGGATTTAACGTGTGAACTCACTGCGTCAATTAGATCCGAGAAGTGTTCAATCTCGATGATCTGCATGTGTTGAGGAAAACGGATCGGCGAAAGGTCGAATTTTTGCTGATAAAGGCGGTTGAAGTTTTCCAACAAGAACTGAACTTCATGCCCCAATTGCTGCTTATTTGAAGCCCAATGCGGGTAATCCATGCAGTAATTGAAGAACATTTCGATCAATTCAGGCGTCAACGAGTCGTCAGGATGCGGAAAGCCCCTAAGGAAGTTATAAAATGACAAACGCGTGGGCGTATTCTGGGGATTTAGATCTGAAACGAACTTCAGCAGCTGGCCGACTTTTAACATGGGCCTAACGTATGAACATTTGAATTTTCTGTCCAGAAAAAATATGATGTTTCTAAGAGCGTCACATCAGTACCCAAGGAGGGTCGGAAGTATGCACAAAGAATTAAATCCCGAATTATTTGGCGAAAAGAAGATCAGCAAGAGCTCCGGCCTGGAAACAGCGACCTCCATGGGTTCTACGGGAACTAACTATTTGAACACGGACCGCCAGATCTTTGAACTTAAAGCTCAAAATCAGGCTTTGGCCGACCAAATGAACAAGATCGTTTCCACTGTGAACGAGCTGATCAAAAGCTCCAATATCAAATTTGACCGTAATCAGCAGCAAATGACCCGTTTGGAGCAAAGCCACAATGGCCTGGCGACAGAGGCAGGTCAAAAAATCACACAATTGTCCCAACGTGTGAACGAGCGCAAAAGCCTGGATTTGAAAGTTCAGGAAATGGTCGATCGCCATAACAATATCATCAAAAGCTTTGAAGTCCGCATGAATCACTTGCAAAAGCTATTGTCTGAAAAAGAGGCACAAATGATTTCCTGCCAAACAGCCCTGAATGAGGCGAAAATGGAAATCGCCCGCATGAAGCGTCTGTAGTATGGAAAAGGAGCTGAATCGCCAAATTCCTTGGTGGACTTGGATAGCTCCAATTTGCATTTTAATTATGGCTCGGTTTACCGGGCCATTTGTATTTATGAAGCCAGGATTTTATCTCATATACCTGCCATACCTGGTCGGCTCCGTTCTTGTTCTTTGGTGGGGGCCCCGAGTCGTCCTGGGAGTTAGTATCGCAAGTTTGGTGGGTTCTGCTTTTGGCACTCATCTGGATCAGTTGGGTATAGCACTTTTGGCAGTTGCAGAAGGGCTGAAGGTTTATCTGGGCTGGTGGTTCTGGAAATACTTGAAGGTCTATCGCCGCAAGTTGTTTAGGGTCGGACCACTTTTCTATTTTTGGATTATGGTTTTTGTCATCCCCAACTTCATCGGCAGTTACATTCTTATGGCAGTTTTGACCTTGGGTGGAGTTTTCTCTCAAGATAAGTTTGTTGTCGACTATTTACAGATGTCTTTGGCGGACACCTTCATGACGTTGGTTCTAAGTTTGCCTCTTTTTATTTTCCTAAGTCATTGGATGACGCAAAAAGGGTGGACTCGTTGGAAGAGATCCCCCTTTGAAAATCTTCCGTAAATTCGCAGATTGCCACAGAACAGTAGTTTCAAAATCGTAAGGTGTTTCCAAATGGCAGACAGCTTACAAATACCAGATGCGATTTGTATCGGTAATTTTGTTTACATTAATTTCTACAATGATGTCTTTAAACGTAATTGCTGCGACTTCCGGCGAGACGTTCAAGCCTATTACTATTCGCTATAGGCAGCGTGCTCCATACATTGTTAAAAAATGGGGAGAGCTATCTGGTCCCTGTGGGGAAGCAGTTATCAAAGCATTTAAAAAAGCAAAAATCGACTTTCACACCGCAGAAACTCCCTTTCTTAGACAAATGGCGCAGTTTCTAAGTAATGGCGAACCAATTTGCTCGATCGGTTGGTTGAAAACTGCGAAGCGGGAAGAATTCCTAAAGTTTTCTGGTCCAATTTGCGAAGATGGCCCTTGGGTCGTTGTCGGGCATAAGGGGACAATCAGTCCGTCGGTGAGTTCGGTGTTAACACTGTTAAAGAATCCGGAACTCAAAATTGCACGAAGAACTCATTTTTCTTTCGGTGAGGATTTGGATGGCTTAATCGAAAAAAACTCAACACCGATCATCAATATCGATAATCCGGAATATAAGCAGGTGCTCGATATGATTCTTGCGGGGCGAGCGGATTATACACTCCTTTCGGAGCGAGAATTCCTGGATCTAACCGAGAAGCATAATTTCCATATCAAAGACTTTACCGTTTTAAAACCAGATGACCTCAAAGGTCCTCATTTACGTTACATGGTTTGCACTAGAGGTGTCCCAGATGCAGTTATTAAAAAATTTAATAAGGCTGTATCTAGTATCAACCAATAGTTAACAAAATCTCCACCGCTTCCTGACAGTACCTTGACGGTGAAAGCTTGTTTTCTTAGTAAACCCTTGGTCCAATTTATTTAAGCACATTTAGATGTTTTACTCTGGAGGATCTACGGATGGAGTTCTTTCGTCGTGACTTTTTAAAGTTGGGACTTACACAAGCTATTGCAGCGACAGTGGCAGTTCCCGCATTGGCGACTGGTGGTCAAGAGGACCGCAACGATGATGGTTTGCTTTTCTACAATTATCTGCGGGACACACCCTCTATCCTTCAGGGGGCGACTGATTCCACGCGCACGCAGTTTTCGATTCAGCATCATCAGAACTTGAAGTTTAATATCGTTGCCAGAAATCAGGCGGGGGCCATTTGGCAGCCGGATAAAATTGAAGTGCTGACCCAGCCTTACAGTCCTTATTCGATCACGAAAGTGTTCTTTTCAAATCTGCACTTGGGCGAAGTTTTCTTCCTGGATCTATTGGGAGCGGCTGACGAAATTATCGAGCGTCGTGAGTTTAAAACTCTGGATTTGATGAAGCCAACTTTGCGATATGCTCTTTGCTCTTGCATGGATGAGGGCCGTCACGAGCCAGAAATCTGGAGAAATTTGATATCACAAAACCCAGATGTGATTTTCTTTATCGGCGATGCAGTTTATTGCGACAAAGGAACCAGCCCCTACGCGAAAGGTGATCCTCGTCGTTTGTGGGGACGGTATACTGATGCCCGTCGTATTCTGGAAGTCTACTATTCAAAAAGATTAATTCCGGTATTGGCAACGTGGGATGATCATGATTTTTCCGGAGACGATGCCAACAACTCTTCTCCAGAATATGTGCTGGCAGCGCAACAGAATTTCCTGTCATTCTTTGCGCAAAGTGAAGGTCACAGCGAAGGGTATACTCAAGGACCGGGGGTGGCTTCCGCATTGCGTGCAGGTCAGCATCAGTTTTTACTGATGGATGATCGCAGCTGGCGTTTAACCAAGGAATCCCCGGATCGTTATGCACATTGGGGTAAAGAGCAGGAAGAGTGGGCTTTGCAAATGATTTCCTCGTTTGAGGGGATTACTTGGGTCATGAATGGCAGTCAGATTGTTCCGCAGATGATTTATAAGGAATCCATGTCCAAGCACAAAGGCCAATTCAATGGCTTCACCAGTGCTTTGCGCAAGCTTTCCAAGAAGGTAGTCTTTGCTTCCGGGGACGTGCATTTCAGTGAAGTTTCAAAAATTGAACCGGCCTTGGTGGGATATCAAACTTACGAAATCACTTCCAGTGGTTTTCACAGCAAGTGCTTCCCTGGTATTGATGTGATTTCGAAACATGCGCGACGATTGATGAGCACGACGGCTCAGAACTATGTTTTGATCGATTCGGTTTATCAAGGGGATAAATTCTCGGCAAATGTTTACAGTTGCTCTGCACGAAGCAAAGTGAATTTCTCGACACAGATTACAGTCTAAAGAATTTAAGGACGAAGCCACTTGGTCACGTCGATCGGCGTGTACCAAGAATGGAAGATGCTGTGATCTGGGAAGTTAGTGGATGTACCCCAGCATTTCATGGTTCCGTCGGCCAGAACCGCACAGCTTCCATTGCGACCCACGCCCACCATGGTGTAATTTTCTCCACCAAAAACTTGTGTTGGGGTTGCCGAGTTGCTGCCCGTACCGTTACCACCGGTGCCTTGAGTGGAGTTGTCACTCGTTCCCCAGCAGTACCAGGAGCTATTGGAAATGCGTTTCGCGCACATGTTAACACCATTACCGGCAAGATCACTGTAGGCGGCACTGAGGGTGATCTCAGTCGGAGCTGTTCGGTTGGCGTTGGTACCATTTGTGGAGTGGAAGTTACTGCCCCAACAATAGATTTTTTGATCGGTACCAAGTCCGCATGTGGCAGCGGATCCATTGGCAGCAGATGTTGCGATGCTGGTGAATTTTAGTCCGCCTGAAACTGCGACAGGCGCGGTTCGCATCGTGTAAGTTCCATCGCCAATTTCAGCGTAGGAATTGTATCCCCAACAGTACATATCATTGCCTTGGGTTAGTGCGCAGGTATGCGAAGCACCAGCTTTAACTGATATATATTTGGTTCCAGATGAAATGACGGTCGGGGTGGCGACTGCAGTTGTTGTGTAGCCTACACCCACTTGGCCGAAGCCGCTGTTGCCCCAACATTTTAGATCATTATTAATGGTAATTGCACATGTGTGATAGTTGCCGGCAGTCACATCAATATAGCGATTGCTTCCGTCCACAATATAAGGAGTGACTTTGTCCCAAGTCAGTCCTGAAGTTCCGCTTCCGATTTGGCCGCTGGTGTTCATGCCCCAGCATTTCAGTGTTTGGTCTGTGGTGATGGCGCAGGCGTGATTGCGCCCCACAGAAACTTTTGAATATTCTTGTCCGCGGTCCAGCATGACAGGGCTTGGCCTATAAAGTTTTGAGTCGTCGCCGATGGACCAATAGACACCGGAATCATCCACGTTTTTTCCCCAGCACTTTAGTTGGTCCGAGGTTGTGATTCCGCAGCCGAAACCACCCATCGAGACGGTTTTATATTTTTGTCCCACATCGGCTTCACTCGGGGCCCAGCGTGAAATTCCGGAGTCATCCCCCAAACCTAAATAATCAACTTCACCCCAACATTTTACGCGACCATTTGTAGTCACCCCACAAGTATTTTCACCATTGGCTATTTTGGAGTAGGTTGAAGAATCCGAGATAGGTGTCGGTATCAGATTGGTGGCTGTTAAAAGATTATTTCCGTTACCCAATAGCCAACCGAAGGTAATATTCGCAGAGTTATTAGAGTTTGAACCCCAGCAATTCACAGTTCCATTGTCTACAATAGCGCACGCTGTATTCGCGCCAACGCTGATGTCTGTGTAAGTGGCTCCTCCATTTACTGGTGTTGGAGAAATTCTGTTGGTCGTCGAATTGTCACCCAGATATCCGAACCCATTGGCACCCCAGCAAGACACGATACCTGTTGAATCCAATGAACAGGTGTGGGCCTGTCCCGAGCTATTCCAATTGATAGAAAACTTTGAAACGCTGGTAGCTGTAGGCGCTGCGACTGGAGGATCGACGCGAGTGCCGCTGGTAGTACCATTTCCAAGTTGACCATAGGAATTTCCGCCAAAGCAATACAGCTCGCCAACGTTGTTCAGAGCGCAAACGAAGTCATAGCCAACGTCGACTGCCGTGAATGGATTTGCACCACCCGGATTGACCAGGGTGGGGGTCGTCCAATTTCCACCGGCAGTTGTCACGTTCTGACCCCAACAATAAACCTGTCCGGCCTTGATCGCGCAGGTTGTATTTACGCCGATTCCAACAGTTGAATAGCCGGTGCCGATTGTTACTGGAGTTAATGCATAGCCTGACGGATTGTTTTCGCCGGTTCTATAGTTGGAGCGGTTGCCCCAGCATTGCAAATCTCCGGCTGTGGTGACCGCACAGATATGCCATTCTCCAGGCGCCACTTGCGTGTACGATGTACCCGAGTTCACAACTGCAGGAATAGTTGTTCCAGCTTCAGAACTTCCGGTACCTAGTCCCCCGCCGGAGTTATTACCCCAACATTTCAGAACACCACCCGTATAAATCGCACAGCGCATTTTCTTTTTGCCAGCCAATTGTAGAATGCTGTCCGGCGAAGGGTTGTTGAGATCTTTAATTGTCACGCGACTTTGATAGTTCTTGGTAAATCGCGCAACCGGAGTATCTGCATAGCTGAAGTTAATCTGGAAATTCTTACTGATCGTGGAGGCGTTTGAAGACACCGTAAAAGGAACAGATACTGACGTGGTGTTTGCAGTCAGTGTGACAGTTCCCGAGGACGGTAGCGTATGATCCACCCCAGCCGCTGCGTCGCCGGTAATTGAGTAAGTTAAATGAATATCATAAGGCTTTGCCACCGTGGAATTGATCGTAAACTGTTTTGCTGAGCCATCGTTTTCATCGATGAGTTGTTCAGTTTCAGCCAAACTTAAATTGGTGATTGTCGTGTCATAGTAAAAGACCGAGCTGGATGGTGTATCCACATTGGCCCAGCCCGCACCATCAGTTACAGAAGTTGCTTTTAAGGATACTGATTTCGCGCCCGGTCCCGACGGTGTGAAAGTCAGATAGTACAAACTGCCAACTCCAATTGGTGTGCCCAGGGTTCCGCCAGTCACATTGAAATCTGAAGCTGTTAGACCCGTGACATTTTCGCTAAAGCGAATTGTTAATGGAATTGGGGATTCAAATGCCGCGATACCCACGTCACTGGTAATCGTCGAAGTTGGTGGCGTAATATCGTAAATGCTTGAGTGCGTATTAGAAACCGTTGATGTGTTGCCAAAGCTATCGCTGGCAGCAGCATTCGCAACCGTCACGCTGAATGTTCCTTCTGAAGACGGTGTGACCGTGATCGAATAGGTAGTTCCGCTGCCTGAAACCGATGCCGTGGCGTTGACTAAGGTCAAATCTGCATCGGTAAAGCCTGTGACTGATTCACTAAATGTCGCCGTGACCGTTAGGGGAGAAGTAATCGAATAGGATGCCAATCCCGTTAATGCTACACTCGGGCGAGTTCCGTCGTAACTGATGTTCAATGAACCTGAAGTATTGTTTTTTCCAGCGCCGTCCTGGAAGCTGCTTGCGGCCACAGATACAGTGACAGTGCCATCAGCAGTGGGAGTTACATCGGCTGTCCAGTGAGTGCTGTCAACGCTGGTAAAGTTGCTAAGCGTACCATTCGTGACCGATACATCCGCTGATGTGAAGCCCGTAACCGCTTCGTTCGTTTCAAAAGTCACCGCGATGGGTGAAGTGTTCGTGGAAGGGGCCTGCGCAGATGCGATCGTGATCGACGGAGCTGCCGTATCGTAGTACCAAGTCAATGTATTGGAGGCTGGGTTGTTATTTGCTGCCGCATCGGCAACCACTCCTGCAGGCAATTGAATCGAAGCGCTGCCTTCAGCATTCGCTGTTGCCGTCAAAGTATAAGATGAGCCGCTTCCTGTTAAAGAACTTAAAGTTAGATTCGTTGTGGTGAAATCTGCTAATGCCAAACCAGTGACGGATTCACTAGCGGTCACCGTAATTGTGATTGCCGCAAGTGTTGTCGGACTTGATTCCGTTTTTGAAAGTGTCATTGTCGGTGCGGTTGCATCGTAATGAACCGTTAGCAGGTTGGAAGTGGATGATTGATTTGAACTTGCATCCACAGCTGCATTGTTATTCACACGCGCACTGATATCCCCAGGCGCAGTAGCTGTCAGCGTAAAGCTATAAGTATCACCGCTGCCGGTGAAGCCGGTGACGGTTGCATTTGTTAAAGTAAGATCGGAAGCATCGAATCCAGTGACAGCAGCTGAAAAGCTGACATCCACAGTGATAGAGGCCGTGTTCGTGTGAGTTCCTGCCGTCGTACTTAATGTAGGTAGGGGACGATTCGAGTTAAATACTATAGATAAGCTGTTTGAAACTGTATTGTTGTTGCCGGCCAAGTCGGTCGTTTGGTTTGCGCGGTATTGAACACCTACTGTAGTCATGTTGGAAGCGGGTGTGATTTCAGCAGAGTACGTTTGCCCACTGCCTGTGATATTGTCGACAGTTCCATTGGTTACCTGGAAATCGGCGGCCGTCGGTGCAACCACATTTTCATCAAAGACCAATTCGATTTGTAGGGGGCTGACATTAGTCGGGTTAGCGCCCAGATAACTTATTGCTGCTTGGGGTGCTGTCACGTCACTAATATAAGACAAAGTATTTGAAGCTTCGTTATCCAGTGCAGTGGTCTGACCGGTCGTGAAGCTTGCCGGTAATGAGATGTTCACTGCACCTTCAGTCGTCGGTGTGATTTCAATATCCCAATGAGTGGAATCAATTTGGTTAAAAGCTGTGATAGAGCCGTTGGTCACCACCAAATCTGTTGAACTTAATTGTGACAAGGGTTCGGATGAGGTGAGCTGGACATTCCACGTAGAAACGTTGCTTGAACCTGTTACCAAAGAACTGAAAGTTAGGGTGGGCGGGGTCTTGGATCCGAATCCATCAAAAATTTTTGCGTTCAGGGAGCAGGCAGAAATAATCGCGGTTCCTGCAATGATTGCAAGAGCTTGAGTTACCTTTCCAAAACATTCCGACATGACCGATTTGTGGCTCATTATGAGTACTTGTCGGAGAAAAATGGGTGTTTCTTAAGTTTTAATTACTTAGGAAATGACCTCAAATTTTACTTTGAGGCTTTCTCCATTCTTTGCAAAAACTTTTCGGCTTTCTCAAATTGAGTCAGTGTCAGACCGTCAATCCATACACCTTTAGAATTATAGAAGATAACTGTAGGAAGGCCTTGGATGTTGTACTTTTTCTTCAGCTCTTTTAATTGAGCTGAATCTTTGGTGGCATCAAACTTCAATAATACAAATTTACCGCTCAGCGCTCGCACGCGAGGATCGGTGAAAGTGTTTTCAGCAAGTTCGTGGCAGGCTGCGCACCACTCGGCCCAGAAGTCTATGATAACCGGGCGACCTTCTTTGATAGCTTGGTTTAGCGCTTCATCTGTATAAGGCTGCCAATCCATCATTTTAATTTGGTTGATTGAATTATCAGCCATCACGCGACCACGAAGATAAGGACGAAGATCGAACACGGAAAGAGCAATATATCCAATACCAACAATGAGTACTGCCTGCATGATGCCTTTTTGCATATGCTTCATCGGGGTTCCGCCACCCTTGGTTGGCAGGAAGGCTCCATAGATACTTGCAAGGATAACCAATCCCACTCCCAGTGAACCGTCGAACCAGCGTGCAGGCAAAAGAAGTTCAAGGTAGTAGTAAAACGCTGAAAGCATCAAGGTGCCCAGAATGAATTTAAACCAAACCATCCACGGACCGGAACGTGGCAAAGTTTTTACCAGCTGATTCGAAAGTCCCAGAGCGATAAAGATCAATCCCAATCCCAAAGCATAAAAGAACAGGAACAAGAATCCATAAAGCATGTTCTTCGTCGAAGCCACATAAGTTAGAATCGCGACCAACACCGGGCCCACGCAAGGACTTGCAACGATACCCGCAAACAATCCAGTCAGATAAATTCCCAAGATACTTTGCTTGTGTTTTTTGCCGCCCAGACGATTGCGCAAAAACGCAGGAACTTGAATGTCGTAAAGACCATACATAGAAAGCGCCATGGCTAAAAAGATCACGCAGACCACGGCCAAGACATATGGATTTCCAAGAGAAGCCCCAAACACACTACCACTACTTGCCGCTGCAAGTCCCAGAAGAGAGTAGGTGGTTGCTATTCCCAGAACATACACACACGAAGTCAGGAAGTTTTGCAGGCGCGAGCGCTCTTCAGAGTGATTTCCCAAAACAGCAAGAGTGATAGGAATCATTGGGAAAATGCACGGAGTGAAGCTGGTGAAAATTCCCGCAAAGAAAACGAAGATCAAACCCGCTACCATGCTGGAGCCCAGGTACTTCGAGAAATTTGCGCTGTCAAAAAAACTGCCGGTGGTTTCCGTGTGGGGTTGGGAAGGGCTTTGTAGTTGGGCGGCTCCTTCAACCATCGGCGTGACGATAGGCACCTCCAATGTTTTTGTCACCGGGAACAAGCAGAACTGATCAGTGCAGGCCTGATATGTCAGTTCCAGTTTCATCTTGTCGTATTTTTTTAAAAAGCGTGTCGGTGCTTCAATATGTGCAGAAAGAGTTCCTTCGCCCACCAAGCCGGTTCTTTCGCGTTTGGAAAACTTGTCATACCATTTGGTGATCGGTTCCAGTTTGAAAGGCGCCACCTTGAAACCATCTGGTTCATAGATCACAACTTTAAACTGATCCTCATATGCGTGAAAACCTGGAGGAAGTTTCAGTTTAAAATTCAGTGAGCCACCCTGGCCCGGGCTCCATTCATATGGAAGTACGCTAGTCTCGACCAACATCGGGTCTTTTTCGGATGCCGAAGTTTGCGCCCAAGACGATAGCCCTGCAAACATGAAAGTGGCAAGGAAAGTAACGACTATGAAAAGGTTCTGCATTGTTGCTTTCATATAATTGTCTTATTCCCTCTCCCGACCATGGGCAAGATTATTTGCGGATGACTCAATTCTAACATGTATCAAACCGATAGAGAATCTGAAGAGGTCATATTCTATGGGTTTTGTAGGTATATTGATAGTTTTTGCGACAGTGTTCGGGGGCTATATTGCCGGTCACGGTAAAATGGGCGTCATCATCGAAGCTGCCGGTCTTGAGATGGTAATCATCGGGGGAGCTGCCTTCGGTGCATACGTTATTGCCAACCCAATGAAAATCGTAAAGATGGGGATTAAACTTTCCATCAAAGCGATGACTTCGAAGGGTCCGCAAAAGTCTGACTACGTTGAACTTTTGCAAATGCTTTTCCAACTTTTCCAGGTCTTCAGAAAAGAAGGACCTCAAGGTATCGAGAAGCACATCGAGGAGCCGGAAAAGTCTGACATCTTTAAAGCTTACCCAAGCTTCATGCACAACCATCATGCCGTAGACTTTCTTTGCGACACGATGAAAGTGACTTTGTCAGCGGAGCTTTCACCATATGACGTTGATGATCTTTTGGATGCGGATATCAAAGGTATCCATGCCGAAGAACATCTTGCCCAGCATGCCGTCGCCGCCGTAGCCGGTGGTTTCCCGGGTCTGGGGATCGTTGCCGCCGTACTTGGTATCGTTAAAACCATGGGTGTTTTGACAGCAGGTACAGAGGTGATCGGTGAGTACGTTGCCCATGCTCTCGTGGGTACGATGTTAGGGGTTTTCTGTGCATACGGTTTGATCGAGCCAACAGCAACTAAAATGGCTGCTGATATCGAGGCAGAAGGTCGTTACCTGGGTTGTATCAAAGCTGCATTGGTGGCGTTGCAACGTGGTGCCCCTCCGATCGTGTGTGTGGAGTACGCTCGTCGTTCCATCATGCCGGAAGAAAGACCGACATTTGCTGAGATCGACAAGGCTACTAAAGAGATTAAAAAAGCTGCTTAGTGATTGTTTAAATGGAGTCAATGAACTGGCTCCATCTGACTTAAGGAAGAAAAATGGCAGAGAAGAAACAGACAATCGTCATCAAAAAGATCATCGTCCAAGGTGGCGGTGGACACGGGGGCTCCTGGAAGGTTGCCCTTGCTGACTTTATGACGGCCTTGATGGCCTTCTTCCTGGTTATGTGGATCGTGGGTCAGTCTGATCAAACCAAAAAAGCGGTTTCAGATTATTTCTCCACGCCATCTGTTATTGAATACAATTTCCAAAACTTCGGGGTCGAACTGACTCTTGAAAAACTTTTCCTGGATCTTTTGAACGAGCCGTTAAAAGCCTTCCAAAGTTTCATGGAGCCAATGGACAAAACTCCAAATCTATTGGATATGGGTTCCGCAAAAGTTGTTGCTGCATACATGGCTGACCAGATGAATGATGTCGCCAAAAATGTGGTGGTTTCCCCTGAAGGTTTTGATTTCGATATCCCTGATTATATGTTGTTTGAACGTGGCAGCTCTCAGCCGAATGCCAACTTTGTGAATGTCATGGACAAAATTAAAGGTGTCACTGCGGGTTTGAAGGATGCCGAAATTAAGCTGACTTCCGGATTGTTTATTCAGTCCGTGCCGGATGGCACTTCGATGTCAGCAAACCGTGTGGCCTCCCAGCGTTTGGACATTGTTCGTAATAAAATTGCGGCGTCACTTGAAAGCAGCACCGTTGCGGTCAATGGTTCGATCAGCGTGAAAGAAAAACGCGGAGAAGTGGATCCCAAGAAGCTGGTGGGCTTTATTCGTGTGAAGATCGCACAAAAAGAACTGACTTCGGATGGCCAAAAACAACGCAAACTGGATTCATTGTTTGGTGATAAGAGTGTGGATATGTCGGTGTATGATAATTTCGTGCATCAAGTATCAACTCGCCGCAAGCAAGAGGCTCAGTCCAAGAAACCTCTTCGCGAACAAGTCGATGATGAATTGAAAGATGCTGCTAAAAGCCCGTCTTCGCTGACAGAATAAAGTAAATATCGCCGGTGCCGTTCAGGTCGCCAGCTGCAGAGGTGCCGGTCACGGCACCTTCCAGAAAGATCACTCCCCAGTTGGTTCCAATCCCGGTTCGCAAATCAAAGTAACTGCTGATTGCATCTACATCCGGAGAGTTGTATCCCGCTTCATTATCCCAGATCCAGCTTGTGAAGACCTGAGTCGCTTTGCCCAATCCCAGACGCATGGATTTTTTATGGGTGCCTTCCCAGTTGCTGAAATTGTCGAACATAACACGGTAGCTGCCAAAGTTCAGATGCAGACTTAGGATGTTTCCGTTACGATCGCCATCCTGATAGTAGGTGCTGTAGGAATAACCAATGACCGCGTTGGACTCCTGGGAAAAATTAATTTTGATATCTGCATTGGCGCGCAGATTGAAATTATCATTGCTGTCTTCGTAGTTGGTGTTGGAGCCCCATAGCCCCAAACGGAACTGAGGTCCAAAATTAAACCAGAAGGAACCTTGCAAAGCAGGTGAGCCGTCGGTTTGATTCAATCCGTTTTCCACGTATTGAGACAGCAACGAAACCTCGCCGTCCATTTTAAAGGTCGGTGATGAATTCTCTGCAGCAAAGCTGTAGGAGTTAAGGCCGATGAGTGTTATGATAAAACTGATGTATCTTCGCATAGATAGTGCATTTCATTGTGAACGAAGAAACTACAAAATAAAAGAAAAGCCGTCACGGGGCTGGACCAACAGCCAAGCGGCAGGTATGTAAGGTTATGAATTTAGATCTGCCATTAGATGAATACACGTATATCGCATTTGATACTGAAACCAGCGGCGCTTATCCGGTGGGCTATGATATCGTCGAGTTCGGTGCAGTCAAATTTCATAAGGGTCAGGAAATCGACCGTCTTCAGTTTTTATTAAAACCGCGCGAGCTTATGTCTGATTTTATTATAGGAATTCACGGCATCACAAATTTGATGGTTCAAGAAGCTCCGTTAATGCCAGAAAAAATTCAGCAGATTCATGATTTTTTTAAAGGTGCTGTCGTAATGGCTCACCATGCACCATTTGATTTGGGTTTTTTGACAATTGATTTTGAAAAAGCGGGATTGCCACTGCCCATTGAACCGGCGTTGTGTACCAGTCTGCTTTCCCGTAAATGGATTCATGGTGTTGAAAATCATAAGCTGCAAACTTTGATCAAACATTTGAGCATTGATGGTGGCCAGGCACATCGTGCTTACGATGATGCTAAGGCATGCTTATATGTTGGTTTGGAATGCTTTAAAAAAATGGGCGAGGGCGCGACTCTGGCTCAGGCGATAAAAAGTCAGGGCAAACAACTGTGGTGGAAAGATTATTCCATGTATACAGTAAATGACTCTACTTTAAAGACTATGATCGAATCGATTCATACCAAAAAAGATTTGGATCTCGTATATGACGGAGGCTCAGCTAAGGGCGAAACCCGTCGCGTAAGTCCAATTGGAATCGTCCGCAATCCTGATGGGGACTATCTTATGGCCCTTTGTCAGAGAGAGAACACCAACAAGCGTTATTATCTGTCTCGCATCAAAGATGTGGGAATTGTTTATTAACCCTCACCTTGACGATAATTAAATCGGATACATGATTAACCTATGACCTTGCCATTATCGGCGAGGGAAAGGTGAAACCATGTCATTCGTATCTGGTTACCTTCCTGTTATCCCGCTCAGAAATGCCGTTCTGTTTCCCGGTGTCAGCATGCCTTTGCGGGTCGGAAGAGACCGCAGTATTCAAGCTTTGCAAAAAGCTCTAGCCAATCAAAAGTGGATCGTCTTATTGACGCAGAAAAGTCCGGAGTCCTCGATGGAGAAGCCCGAGGATATGAACACGGTCGGTACACTTTGTAAAATCGAATCCCATCGCAAAGAAGACGATGGCAGCTTTACTATTTTCGTCAATGCTCATCAGCGCATTCGTGCTTTGAACATGCGATTTGAAAATGGCATCTATGAGACTTTGACGGAAGGAATTGAAGACATTCTTGTTTCGGATCGTAAGACCGAGGAAGCCTTGCTTGAAAGCCTCAAACAGATTGCCTATGAAACCGTGGACTTGCTGGGTAAGCACATGCGCCGGGTGAAAGAGTGGATCGCCGAGATCGAGGAACTTTCGCTATTGACGAATGTTTGTGCCGCGCACGCGGATTTCACCCTGGCCGAGAAGCAAAAAATTCTGGAATCTCCAGACGTGCGTGAACGCGCCCTAAGAATTTTGGATTTGATGAAAGAACAAAAAGAGCGTCTGAAAATTCAGCTCGATATCCGTCAAAAGCTGACTGAAAATATCAATCAAAGTCAGAAAGAGAGCATCCTGCGTGAACAAATGCGGGTGATTCGTGAACAATTGGGTGATGAAGATAACAATGAGGTCACCGAGCAATACCGTCAGAAGATTCTGGCAGCCGGATTGCCGGATGAAGCATTGGTGCTGGCGAACTCACAATTGAAACGTCTGGAAAGTATGAACTCGGCTTCGCCAGAGTATCAAATCATTCGCACGCATCTGGATCTGATCACGGATCTGCCGTGGAGCAAATCATCAGCGGATCGGGAAATTGATCTGGAAAAAGCCGAGACGATCCTTAATGAAGATCACTTTGGCATGGACAAAATCAAAAAGAGAATCCTGCAGCATCTTGCTGTTATGAAGCTTCGCAAGACGCATCAGGGTTCGATTCTGCTGTTCGTGGGCCCTCCGGGTGTGGGTAAGACCTCCTTGGGTAAAAGCATCGCGCGTGCTTTGAATAAAAAGTACGTGCGCGTCGCATTGGGCGGCGTTCGTGATGATGCCGAGATTCGCGGTCATCGCCGCACCTACATTGGCGCTATGCCGGGCAGAATTATTTCCGGAATTAAGAAAGCCGGTGAAAATGATCCTGTATTTGTACTGGATGAAATCGATAAACTTTCGCGCAGCTTTAATGGCGATCCTGCCAGTGCCCTGTTGGAGACTTTGGACCCTGAGCAGAATAACACTTTTCAGGATCACTATCTGGATACGGCCTTTGATCTTTCGAAGGTGCTGTTCATCGCCACCGCGAATACCCTCGATACCATTCCAGGTCCTCTTTTGGATCGTATGGAAGTGATTGAACTGACGGGTTATACAATTGAAGAGAAAAAGAGTATCGCAAAACGCCACTTGTGGCCGAAACAGCTTGCAGAACACGGTATCGAGTTGTCTCAGCTGGAAATAACCGAAGGTGCTTTAACGAAAATGATCACGGACTACACCCGCGAAGCGGGGGTACGTGAACTGCAACGGAAGATTGCGACCATCTGTAAATACATGAGTCTTAAGATCCTGAAGGCGGATGGCCAGAAGCTGATCGTGGACCTTAATGATTTGGATGATATCTTCGGCGCAGAAAGATTTACTTCTGAACTGACGGAAACTTCGTTGCCGCCAGGAGTGGTGACGGGCCTTGCGTGGACGCCAGTCGGTGGAGACATCCTGTTCATTGAAACCGAGGAAATGCCGGGTAGTGGTCAGTTACTGTTAACCGGACAGCTGGGTGAGGTGATGCAGGAGTCTGCGAAGATTGCGATGAGTTTGCTGAAAGCTCGTCTGCCTTTGATGGATCCAACGGTGGACTTCACGAAAAAAGAAGTTCACGTGCATGTGCCTGCGGGAGCAATTCCAAAGGACGGCCCATCAGCAGGTGTGACGATGTTAACTTCGATAGCCTCGAAGCTTTTGAAGAAACCAGTGAATCCGAAACTTGCGATGACCGGCGAGATCTCACTTCGCGGAAGCGTTCTTCCAGTGGGTGGTATCAAGGAGAAAGTCATAGCAGCGCATCGGGCAGGTGTGACGGAAGTGATTCTGTGTAAGCGAAACGAGAAAGATTTGCGAGAGGTGCCTCAGGAAATCAAAGACCAGGTGAAGTTTCACTTCGTCGATAACGTCAATGATTTGCTGAAGATCGCCCTGGAAATCGATTTCCCAGCCTACAAGCTGAACTTCGACAACACCAGTCAGTTATTTCCCCGAGCCATAAACTAAAAGGTCGCGCCGGACGTGAAGACACACTAAAAGGTACGGACACACTTTCTCCAAAAAAGAAGGCCATGGGTTGAATCCATGGCCTTTGTTGTTTTTGGAGAAAGTGTGTCCGTACCTTATTCTTTGTATTCGACGACGTTGACGGTGCGTTCGGATTTAATTGTGCTGATACGTTTGTTGATTTCTTCCGCCAGGGCTTCAAGCTCTTTGAACTCATCACCTTTACGAACTTTCAACGGAGGCATAGTTTCACCCCGCATGACTCCGTAAATATATCTTTCGAAGGCATAAATTGGACCGGCAATGCGATGGGAAAGAACTTTACCCACAGCGAACGTGATGGCACAGAACGCGATACAGATAATGGTGAATGTGATCACATAGGGAACCAGAAATTTATTCAGTAGGAATTGATTGTTCCCCACCAGCTCCTGAATCGTCACACGCAAATAGGTGTAGGAAAAGACCAGACTGATCAGGGTTAAACTTAAACCCACGGCCATCATCAGGATGCAATATTTTAGCTGGAAGGAAAGATTCACCCAGAATTTTTTGCGGGAATTGTTTTCCGGCCACAAAAGTTCGCCCTCACGTATGATGGCGAAAACAATCAAGCCATAACCGACCCACTGAAGCGCATCCGCCACATTGAATGCCGGGCTGGAAAGGGAAGGAGTGCCGATGACGATAAAGTCGACAACGTATCCCCAGATAATTCGATCCGCGACGTTTCCTAGAATGCCCCCAATTAGAATTGAAAGCCCACAACGTAAAGTCAGTGACTTGATCGGCAGCAGGTACTGAATCAAGGCGTAAGTACAAAGTAGAAATGCTCCACCAGTTGAAAGTGAAACGATGCGCAGAACTGATGGTAAATCAGAAAACAGGCCTAGCATTGCGCCGTGATTGTGGTGCAATACGAAGTGCAGCGGGCCGTGGGAAATGACCGAAGTTATTTCTGTGGCCCACAATTTGGTTACGCGGTCGACCAACCAGGTCGCAACAAGAGGAAGTATAACAAATAGCCATTCGCGCTTTTTCATGCACCTCAGTCTAACAAGAGAGACTCTATTTGTTGCGGATTGATTTTTCGATCGCTACTATTGTCTAGGCGAAGTTTTTGGAGGACTCCAGATGCGATATTTATTTCTTACGGCAGCATTGATGATCAGTTTTTCAGCACAAGCGGGCTTGGATCAAAAAACCGCTGAGACAGAGATGCAGAGCCTGGCAAAAAAACACAAGGTCCAGTTGGCTGATTTGGGTATTTACGCCTCTGTTGGTGAGGGCGACACCCTGAAGGTGCTGCTCGATAACAATGGCAGCAAATTGATGATTCCTGCCTCCATCACCAAAATTGTGACAGCTTCTGCGGTGTTGGCGACTTTTCCTCCAGGCCATAAGTTCAAGACGACAATCTGGACAACCGGAGAAATTAACAAAGGGGTATTGAAGGGAAATGTCTATTTGAAAGGCGGCGGCGATCCCTCCTTCGTTTCAGAAAACATGTGGTTCTTGGTAAATGCATTTTTGCGCAATGATATTAAACGCGTCGAAGGTGACATCGTTGTGGATGATTCGTTATTTGATAAAATGCGCTACGATGAAAGCCGACAAAAAGCTCGCGTTGACCGTGCCTATGACGCTCCGGTGGGGGCGATGTCCTTCAACTGGAACTCAGTGAATATTTTTGTGCGTCCTGGAAATAAAGCCGGTGACGATGCCCGGGTTTATGTTGATCCGGAAAATGAATATATCCGCCTGGTGATGAAAGCCAAGACCACAAATGGTGGCGACAATAAGTTGCTGGCAGATCGTAAAGAAGATCCAAAATTTGACGGCGATCTTTTGCACGTTGGTGGCAGCGTTGGCAAAAACAACAAAGAGCTGGTGATTTTTAAGAACATCACTCAGCCGGACCTTTGGTCAGGTTATAACTTCAAAGCCTTTCTTGCACAAAGGGGTGTGAATGTTACGGGTGCAGTGAAAAATGGCGAAACCCCGAAAACAGCGTCCCTGGCGGCGGAAACAGACAGTAAAGCCATCGAGCAAATTGTGGCTGACATGAATAAGTTCTCGAACAACTACGTGGCTGAAATGCTGACTAAAAACATGGGAACTTTAAAGAAAGACAAGGGTGTGATGTTGGCAGATGGAATGGCCACTTTGCAGGAGCACATCCAGTCTTTGCAGATTCCCAAAGATCAGTATCACATCGAAAATCCGTCGGGATTGACTCGTGAAAATCGCATGTCTTCGTTTGCGATGTGGAAAGTCTTGCAGCATTTGCGCAATGATTTCCGCGTGCAGCCTGAGTTTCTACAAAGCCTGCCCATTGCGGGAATAGATGGAACCCTCAAAAAAAGAATGAAGGGAACCAAAGCTGAGCGCTGGGTACGTGCTAAAACGGGATACTTAAATAGCGTTGTATCATTAGCAGGTTACGCGGGTCTGGAGGACGGCAGAGTTATTACGTTCTCCTTTATTTATAATGGCTCAACGGACGAAGCGACGGTTCGACAATACTTTGATAAATTGCTCGAAAGTTTGGTAAACTGATTAAGAAGAGAACAGTAAGGGGATCTATCTCGTGAAGCACTTTTTTGTCTCAATTTTAGTCGCCGCCCTTATCGCTCCTGCCGCTCAAGCGCAGGATTTGAGCGACATTTTTCCCAACATGGTTCCGAAAGTTTTTCCGGAAACCCGCATGTGGCGTCCACCTATTTATAAGAATCAAAGCAAATCCCTGGGCTATGACTCAAAGGCATTTGCGATTCCGAAGGGCATGGAAAAACAGGTTCAATTCTGGGTTGATGTTTATGCGAAATACACTTCAGAGCAGGGAATCCTGCATGATTCTGATAATGTCGAAAAGATTTATCAGATCGTCGATTTGAAGGGTTTGAAGACCGAGCGTGAAAAACAAAAACGAATCGACGAAGTAAAAAAAGAAATTATTCAAAAGCAGGGACTGAACAAGGAACAAAGCGCCAACCTTCGCTATCAGTTGGGCCAAAAGGATCGCATGCAACAGGCGATCTTCTATTCAGGCCGCTATGTCGAGGACATGGAAAAGATTTTCCGTGAGGAAAAGCTGCCGGTTGAACTGGTGCGTATGGTCTATGTTGAAAGTTCTTTCAATATCATGGCCCGCTCCAAAGTCGGCGCCAGCGGGGTTTGGCAGATCATGCCTTACACGGCTCGCCCTTTCCGCATGGTTTCCTCGTCAGTGGATAAACGCAATCATCCGATGGATGCAACCCGCACAGCCGCGAAACTTTTGAAATCAAATTACAATATGCTGCAATCCTGGCCACTGGCAGTGACAGGATATAATCATGGACCTACTGGTGTTGCGAAGATGACCAAGTCCTACAAGTCCCGTGACATCGCGCACTTGATTGAAAACGTAGAGTCCCGTCGCAGCTTTGGTTTTGCCTCACGAAACTTCTATGCCTGCTTCCTGGCCGCTTTGGAAGTTGAAAAAAATGCGCAAAAGTATTTCGACACTGTTCTGTGGTCGAAGCCTTTGCCAGCACAGGATTTGAAATTACCAGTTTCGATCAAGTACAAAGATCTGGTGAAATGGTTTGATGGAGATCACGAAAAGGCGCAGGTTTATAATCCGCACCTGACTTATAATGTGATTAAAAAAGGATTTCGGATTCCATCTAAGACTGTGATTTCGGTGCCAAAAGAAAAGTACAATGTGGCGCTGATTTCTCTTTCGCACAAGGGCCGCTCGATTGCTTCTGATAAATAGAAACAGCTAAATAGTATAAACTTACTGAGCTAAAAAGAAAAACCCGGTTTCGCAACCGGGTTTTTTTGTTCTTTATTCTGAAATTGGAAGATCAAGATACTTCAGGAACAGTTTGGACATTTCGGAAAGGATTGTCGGGTCGTTGATGTAATTTGGATTGTCGATCGCCATCGTGTTGGCCATTCCGATGAAGGCATTCACGATGATGTAAGAGATCTTTTCCATGTCCTTGCCAGGAATTTGCGGCAAGTTGTACTTCACTGTCTCCTGGAAGAAACGGATCGATTCAGAAATATAAGAAGCATCTGCCACGTAATATTGAATCGTCGTCAGTTTAGCACGCAATTCATACTGTCTGCGGTATGTTTCAAAGGACATTTCCAACATCGCACGAACTCTTTGTTCCGGTGGAAGTGGAAAGATCGCGCGCATTTTTTCGGCGATGATGCGTTTGTCTTCTTCCATCAGGTTTTTTACAACGGCCTGAACCACGGATTCTTTGTTCCCAAAGAACTGATACAAGGAACCGATACTGACTCCCGCTTCTTTGGCGATTTTGTCAGTCGTAATTGAATAGAAGCCTTCAGAAACCAACAGCCGAGAACATGCATCCAGAATAGTTGACACTGTTTGGCGGGAACGTTCTTGAGTGGGCGCTTTAACAACGATCTTAGTTTTCTTCGCTTTTTCTTTTGCCATTTCCGTAGACTGAATCATTTGAATGATTCTCCCTTTCCTTTGGACGAGAGTCCTTGCTGTGGGGACAGAATAGGTCCTGCTGGACGCGACAAGCAAGTCTGGATTTTTACATGGGTGTAATCCTTTGGACTAAGGTCTAGCTCCTGAACGCTTCCTTTTGAGGAAAACTTACTTTAGAGGGGGAATTAAAAACACCAGCTCGATAAAGGGAGTTTCATATTTCACAAATAAAAAAGGGAGCTTAGTGCTCCCTCTTCTTATTTTAGTTCATTTTCGCAGAAATATTCCGCGCGATCCGTGTTAGGAGGATAGGCCATTGCCTTGGCCAGAACATTACACTGTTTCTTACTAATGGTCGTGCTGAACTCGCGAAGACAATGCCATTTTGCCTCATCACCAGAGTCCGCATACTCCATTTGCTTGGCGATATTTGCACAATCTTTAAGCGTAATTTTCTTTTTAAGGTCATAAAGACAGATCATGCGGGCATCTTCAGCATTATTTGAGTATTCCATGGTCTTAGCCATGGTTAAACACTGAGTGACAGTAAGCTCTGACTTTTTTCTTTTCATACAATTCATTCGCCAGTTGTCTCTTTGATCCATAGCCAACTTGGAATTGCGAGATAGTTCGCAACCCTCGGTTTGAGGTGTGCGTGTTCCCGTAGTGGCAAAAGCCTGCTGAGGGAGAACAGTTGCGAATGTTAGAACGGCAAATACAATATTCAACCAACGTGAGTTCATGGCGAGTCCCTGTTGCAAAAGTAAAACCCCGTTAAGCTAGCGTATATTCCATTTGGCAGGCAACTCCTTGTATACAAACCTGACAAGCAACAAATCTTGTCCGCCATAGCCTTGGCGAAGGCGGATAACCTTTTTACCAACGGGCTCAAAATTCTGGATGACGCGCAGCAGGCGTTGGTAAGCAGAACGGCTTATGAAAAATCTATTTATCTTCTTATTTTCACTGATGGTTTTCCAACCGGCGTTTGCCAGCGATATCCTGGGTCCGAACTTTCACGAAGTTGAAAAGGGCGAACTTTATCGCTCGGCTCAGTTGGATGCGATCGAATTCAAACGCTATATCAAAAAACACGGCATTCAAACGATCATCAATTTGCGTGGCGCCGAGCCTTTGTCTTTCTGGTGGCAGCAAGAAACTTCCGTAGCGAAAGCCATGAACGTCCTTCACTACGACATCCCGATGACAGCAGAGGAAATTCCTCACCGCAAGAATCTGGTTCGCTTGATCAGCTTGTTTGATATCGTGCCTCGCCCGATTTTGATTCACTGTCAGGGTGGAGCGGATCGTTCTGGTGAAGCCGCAGCGATCTACCAAATGATTTACGCAGGTAAAAGCAAAGAGGAAGCTTTGAAACAGCTGACTTTCAAATACCGTCATATCGCGAAAGTGAAACCGGCAAAAAGATACTTCATTGAAAAAGTATGGCAGGGCGATGCGTGGATGATGGCGAACTATCACCCGTGCCAAGGCAATTACAAGTACTACAATAAAAAGAATTCTTACTGCAAAGAGTGGGACGGGGAAGACGGCGAATAGTTTCGCCTCCTGTTACCAGCGAATCGGCTCAGGTTCCAATTCCACACCAAATTGCGCTTTTACATCGGCGCACACCTGAGTCGCAGTCAGCCATACGTCATCGGCATCAGCGCCACCGTGATTTACCAGCACTAAAGCTTGTTTTTCAAACATACCGACCGGGCCAATCTTTTTGCCCTTCCAGCCAGCTTGATCAATCAACCATCCCGCAGCCAGCTTCACCATGCCATCAGCATAGGGAAAGCTAACCAAGGTCGGATACTTCACCAATAACTGATCGCGAAGTGCTGCCGGTACAATCGGGTTTTTAAAGAAGCTGCCCGCATTCCCAATGACTTCGGGATTAGGCAATTTGCTTGAGCGAATTTCGCAAACCACTTTCGAGATATTGCGGGGATTCGATTCTAATGACTGGCGTTCCAATTCTTTGCGAATATCACCGTATTCAAGGTGCAGCTTGTTTTGCTTTGGCAGGCGGAAGGTGACTTCCCAAATAATATACTTACCGGCGCCTTCCTGTTTAAAGAAACTGTCGCGGTAAGAAAAACGACATTCAGAGTTACTAAAGGTTTTAAGCTCGCCACTTGCCAGATCTACACAAGTCACTTCAAACAAAGTGTCTTTCACTTCAGATCCATAGGCACCGATATTCTGAATCGGAGCAGCCCCCACCGTGCCCGGAATTAACGACAGGTTTTCCAGGCCCCAATAACCGTTATCTAATGTCCAATGTACGAACTCATTCCAGACTTCACCAGCCTGGGCTTTTACATACCAAGCGTCGGCGTCTTCGTGAATCAGCGAGCGTCCCTTGTTGGCCAGGCGAATTGTCAGGCCTCCCACTTTTGAGGGTAAGACAAGGTTTGAACCGCCACCCAGAATGCGCCAGGTGATTTTTCTTAAGGCTTGATCGTTCAGTAGGGAGTGAACATCAGAAATAGAATGCAACTCTGTATAGAGTTCAGCCGAGGATTTTAAACCCAGGGTGTTGAGCTTACTAAGATCGAAATGTGCCTGAAGTTGCATTTAGGGAAAACTATATTAAAAAACGCCGGCCTTGGCCATCATTCTTTCCAGGATGTCGTCTTTATGGATGAAACATATGCCAAGTCCCAATCCATTACTCCAGATAACTTCCGCGGCCACATTGTAGACGCGCTTTAGGGAGTTCAATTCGACAGTGAGGTTTAGAAGATCCCCTTTTTTCGGAACATAGTTTCCGTGGTTCACTTCGAGAAAAGCGCCGGTAGCAGACAGATTACGCATTTTAGCCTCGGAGTTTCCGATATGGCCGTAAACCTCGAGCTTTGCGTTTTCTTTTGTCTTAAAGCGTTTAGCGCTCATTCTTCACCTCAACTGGAGTACACACTCTTATTTTCGGGGATTTGGATAAAAACCCGAAGGGAAAAAGGTTGCATTCTCATTTTGAGATCAAATTCTGGTCCCTACTTTTTCAGGTATGTAAGAAACGAAAAGGGAATAGGCAGTGAGACGTCTCGACGTTCAGTGAGTTTGAATACACTTTCGTCAATTTGCGGATAATGGGTGTCACCCGGAAACTCGCGATGGATCAGGGTTAGATAAACCCTATCAGTTAGATTCTTAACAAAAGCCTGTTTGTAAATTTCGCCACCACCGATGATGAAAACCTCTTCGCCCCATTTTGCAGTCAGGGGGCGGGCATGTTCGACAGCCTCTTCCAGGCTGGCAACGAAAACCACCGGGCTTTTTTCAGTGGATTCAAATTTGTATTTGGAAGGATCGCGGGTCACCACAATGTGATAGCGGTTTGGCAAGGCTTTGCCCTTGAAAGAATCAAAGGTCTTGCGACCCATGATCATGATGTGACCCTTCGTGGTGTCCCTGAAAAATTTCATATCTTCGGGAAGCTCCCAAGGCAGTCCGCCTTGAGTTCCAATAACATGATTTTCAGAGCATGCCGCGATCTGGGTTAAAATCATACTGCCACCGGTGCTTTGATTGCCGGGTGCGGATCATAGCCCACGATTTCAATATCTTCATAAGTGAAATCGAAAAGATTTTTAACGTTCGGATTCAATTTCAATTGCGGCAAAGGACGCTCGTCGCGGGAAAGTTGCAACTGAACCTGTTCAATGTGGTTCGAATAAATATGTGCATCACCTAACGTGTGAACAAAATCACCGACCTCAAGGTTGCAGATTTGGGCGATCATATGCACCAGCAATGCGTAGCTTGCGATATTGAATGGAACTCCCAGGAAGATATCCGCACTGCGCTGATAAAGCTGGCAGGAAAGTTTGCCATTCGCTACATAAAACTGAAAGAACGCATGACAAGGCGGCAGAGCCATCTTGTCTACGTCACCTGGGTTAAAGGCAATTACCAACAGGCGACGAGAGTCTGGATTTTTTTTGATCTGTTCGACGACATTGCTGATTTGATCGATAGTGCGACCGTCAGCAGCTTCCCATGATCTCCATTGCTTGCCGTACACGGGACCCAGGTTGCCATTCTCATCAGCCCACTCATCCCAGATCGTCACTTTGTTGTCTTTAAGGTACTGGATGTTTGTTTCACCTTTTAGAAACCACAACAACTCGTGAAAGATCGAGCGTGTGTGCAACTTCTTGGTCGTCAAAAGAGGAAACCCCTCCTGAAGATTGAAGCGCATCTGATAGCCAAACGTAGAAATCGTTCCCGTACCAGTACGGTCTTCTTTCTTGGTTCCATTCTCTAAAACAAATTTCATCAGATCGTGATACTGCTTCATTCCAGCTCCGTTCGCTGAATTCAGTGTAACTTGCCCGTGCTTTTCCGGTCTATGACGAGCGCAATGCGCCAATTCAGGCCCTTGTTTAAAATTTGTACACGCCCCAGGAAACGTAGCCCCCCTAGGTTTGATTTAGCCCGGGTACGGGAGTTGTAGGTACTAGGGCTTGGAAGGGAGCCATTATGTCGCGCCACCATGGACCTATAGTCGTTTTGATCGTGATCGCCTTAGTGGGTGGTTTGATCTATGTTGCGGAAAAGACCAAGGCTCCTGCAATGGTTCCTTCTGAACCTCTTCCAGGTGCGATCCTCATTGCTCAGCAAAAAAATAAAATGCCATTTTCTGAATCTTTGAAGTCGGCAATGCCCAAAGCACAGGCAGCAAAGTCAGCATCCGTTTTCGACATGCCGCAAATTCTTATTGATCAGGTTGTGCAACGTCTTTCTGAACGCAGAAATGACTGGGCTGCATTTGAAAAACAGACGCGCGCTCAGGTTGCGAGCCTTTCTTATAATGATTTGATGGCGTTGGCGGGAAAAGCCCTGGATACCGAAATGGCAGTTCGCGAAAGAGACGTTGCCGTCTACCTTTTGAGTCTTGCGGGAATGCCTGCACACAATGCTCTATTTGAAGTAGTAAAAACGCCGGTTGGGAACAAAGCCCACGTGCGTGGAAAATCTTTGCAGCAGTCCGATGATGACTCAGTGAAGATGCGTGCCTTGGTCGCTTTGGATCAATTGGCGGTGCTTAATCCGAACCAACTTTATAAGACGATGAATCTGATTCGTAAATCCAAAGCGAGTTCTTCGATCAAATCCAGCGCTATGGCAAGCCTTGTGGGTATTTCCAAAGGTTCACCGGGTAAGCTGGTTGTTAATCTTAATCAAACAGTGGCATCTGCGGAGGCTCAATAATGGAAACTCTTAAAGGTAAAATCATCCTGCTATCAGCTTACGTAATCACTTGCATGGCATTGGGCTATTACCACGCCAAAGTGAATGCTTCGTTGAATAATTCTGAAACTGTTGTCGTTAGTAATAAAAATTAATTTCGGCTTTGTATTCCTCATCGTTCTTCGCACCCAGGCGAAGTCCGATATCTTTGCTTAAATTCAACTGCGCACCCGCAAACAGGTCACGGTACTCATCAAGGCTGCCGTGATTGTCATAGCGATACCAGGCTTCAGCCAGCAGGCTGAAAGTATCTTTCAAATTATAGCGTAACAAAACCGCAGGGCCGACTCCCATGCGGAACTTATCATTCACGAAGTGCTCGTCATAGGCGAATCCTGCGCGCAGCCAGGCGCTGGCTACGAAGCTCTGGGCAAGTTCCTTGGATAAGCCGATGCCAGCCTGAAAGCTCAAAGGCATGCAGTCATAAGCGCATTCAGTCTGATAATCCCGATCCCAGCCGAACTTCAGTCTCCATGAGGGAGCGTGGCTGAAGATATCCCAATTGGACAAGGATACGATTTCCACCAAACCAATTCTTTCAAATTGCACACGGCCTGCTTCGGGATCGTAACTGAAATCTGTCTGCACCATTTGCATTTCCGAATACGCGGGGTAACCACGAATTGGATCTAACAGGTCATGCAGGGCAAAGCGATGCCCGAAGGTCATTAGGTCTTGAGAACTGCGCTGAAGCCAGCCTGCCTTGGCGCGGGCTGAACCGTGCGCATGGTGGGGAGCATCGTGTTCAGGAGTGGGGATGGCCAAATCTGGAGTGATGCGATTCAATTCCGCACGGGCAATTAGAATTTCTTTTTTTAGTTTGAACTGCCCTTTTTGTTGAAGCACTTCATTGGCATAGCGAAAGTCGACATAATCAATCGCGGTATCCAAAAGCTCCTGACGTTCTTTTTCGTCACCACCAGAAAGTGTTTCGATATTTTCGGTTTGAATGAATTTAGCGAACTTGGCTTTCGCAACATCGCTTAAAGTATCCAGTCGGGTTTGAAAAGTGGCGCGTCCCGAGGGACGATAGTTTATCTTCTGCACCAATCCCGGGGTGTCGTAAACCATAACCATCGTGTCGCCCGGAAGAACAGCGCGTTTCGTTCTGTCAATCAGATGCAAAGAGGGGCGAACCGTATCCAATGCGGCAATAATTCGGTAAGAACAATTTTCGGTAAAGTACCAGTAATCAAAGTGCGCTTGTTGCAGCTCGTACACATGCGCCACCAACAGATCGACTTCATCCTGGGAAAGCGCAAGGTCGTACTCCCAAAGGTCGCGGCTTTCAAAATTATTGTATTCGCGAACTTTGAAGTAGTAGGGCTGGATTTCAAATCGCCCGGTGAACATTCCCATTAAACCCATGATGGCATAGGAAGCAGGGGTGGCTCCTTCCGGAACGCCGGAAAAGCCCACTCCGAAATCAATCAGTTCGTATTTCTTTTCGTTCAAGGAAGAGCTGCCACGATTCAAACGCAGAAACGAATGTCCATAGGCAGATGCCGGATTATTCATATAGTACGACGAGAAAACATAAGTGGCGGAATGAGCATCCAGAATGCCGCGAAAGTTTTCAAAACGCTGGCAGGAAACCTTTGGCCATTCGACTTGAGGCAGTTTGCGCTTTAAATACAGAAATCTTCCAGGAAACAGACACTGAGCCCGCTCTTGCAGATTTCCTTCGGGGGATTTGCGAGTCACTTCGGGATCAAAGACTGCGTGAATCGTGGCTTCCAGCTCCATGCGCGGGGAGCGCTTGCCCTCTTTTGCGAAAAAGAACAATGGGGAATCTGCCTGGCTTTGCTTGGTGAACCAGTCATCGCGTCTATAGTTTAAAAGATTCAACCACTGCGGATCTTGATCGAGATTAAGTTTAAGAGCTTCTTGTACAACGGAATCCGGCAAGCCTTGAGCTTGCGATTGGGCGTAGAAAAAAAGAGCGAACAAAAAGATGAACAATTTCATAAAATAAAAGAGGGACCTCGCGGCCCCTCTCATATTTACCTTAAGCTGTGTAGCTAAGCAAAAAATTAACCTTTAACAGAGCAAACTTTTTGCGCAGTTTCCATAACGCGTTCAGTGGATTGCTCGCCAGTGTAGATTGATTTGTAGTTGTTTTTCAAAGTTGTGCCCAAAACCTGGGAATCACAGCTCATCATTTTAGAAAGAGTCATCAAAGTCTCGCCTTGGCCACGAACGATGTCGTTTTCAAGAGCAACAGCGTTGTTGTCGATGAATGCTTTAGTTTCGTTAGCTGCGAATACTGAAGGACCGCAGTTAGAAGTACCAGTGGACATACCGAAAGTTTGAGAACCTGCAGTGCCATTCAAAGTTGCTGCGAAGATTTGGATTGGACCAGTTTTGTTACCGAATGCCAAAGAACCCAAGCCACAACCAGCAGTTCCGTAAGAACCATTGGAAAGATCGCTTTTAGAGAATGCGAATGCTGAAGAAGTTGCTGCCAAAACTACTGCCGCTAGAATCATTTTTTTCATGGTGTATTCCTCCGTGATGTAACAACACCTCAATTTGTTTGAAGTGTTTTGAACAGAGTAAATTCTGAGTGGAAGTGAGTAATCAGGCAAATAAAAAAGTGGCCGGTTCAGGTCTGTATTTGAAGATGCTTGTATTTGGGGCATCGAGTCCGGTATTGACAGCCAATTGAGACCGCGCTAGAAGCAATCTATCTGTTAGGGAGTAGTTTGTTTGTTTTGGCGGGAGCCAAGACAAAAGCTTAATGCCGACATACTGAGTTCTGATCCTGAATTAAGGCAGACTCCGGTTTAAGCGCAGGTGCCTATCCCGGCACCAGTTAACGAGACTGACACGAGTGCTACCGCATTCCGAAATTTATCGGAGCGGCAACACCGTGTGGTCTCGTTTTTTTATTTCACGAGCCCACCGGTTTAAACGGAAGGGGCTTCATTTGGAAGCAATCATAAATTCATTTTTGTTAGTCGCAGCCACCGAGATGGGGGACAAAACGCAATTGCTGGCCTTGGTCTTGGCGGTGCGCTTTAAAAAACCCTGGACCATTATGGCCGGTATTTTTGTGGCGACGATTTTCAATCATCTCTTCGCCGCTTGGGCGGGTGAGGCCGTCGCGCAGTTTGTTTCGCCGGTGATTTTAAAATGGGTCTTGGCTTTGACGTTCTTTGTCTTCGCGATTTGGATATTGATTCCAGATAAAGACGACAGCGATCAGGCGAAAATGATGGCCAATCCATTTCTGACGACGTTGATTCTTTTTTTCCTTGCAGAGGTTGGAGACAAAACGCAGCTTTCAACTGTTGCTTTGGCAGCCAAGTATCAGAACATCTGGCTTGTGACTTTTGGTACTACTCTGGGAATGTTGTTCTCTGATGGACTCGCAGTTTTCTTCGGCGAAAAGTTGCTTCGTAAAATCTCCATGAAGTGGGTGCATATCGCCTCTTCGTTGATTTATGTAGCCTTCGGTATCGGCATACTGCTTCAGTAACATTCATGGCACCGGTTTGACAGTTGGTGGCGGATTTCGGCAGGGGTCTTAGAGTGAGACAAGTTCGTGTCTCTTTCTGAGGCGCCTATACAGTGTAAACGAAATTATCACATTCTCACCGGGCCATTCTTGGAATCCTTTTTGCTTTACCCAAAGGTATTAAGGAGATTTTTATGAACAAGGCGACTTACTTTATTGCGGCTTTAATTTTGGGTTTCACAATGTCTGCGCAGGCTCAATCCTCAAAGGCTCGTACTCAATTTAGACCTCAGCACTCTGCCAGCGAAATGCAGGCAGCAAGCGAGATGGGCAGTGTGAATACAATGTCCCAACGCCAGGAAGTCTTAACAGTAAAAACAATTCCAAATCCGTGGGTGACCCTAGAGCCAACAGTTGGCTATGTAAGTTCAACTTTCACAGGAATCCAAGGTACTAATGGTGCAAGCGTCGATGCAGTCTCCCGCATGCAAGCAGGCGTCAACCTATTGGTAGGTCGCGGTATGTGGCAGTTGGAATCAGGTTTGTTATATTCTCAACGTGGTGGTCAGATGAACGGCTTACTATCACTTGATGGAACGCAGAAAGCTGATATTGATTTTGCACTCACTTATATTGACGTACCTGTGATGGCACGTTTTTCGTGGCCACATTCATCCCGCTCCCATTTATTTGCTCGCGCCGGTGTTGTTGCAGGATTCTTAACGGATGCAAAGGCTGACAGTAAAATCACAACGAATAGTGTCTGGGGAGCTATAACTAATTCAGAATCCGAAGACTTGAAAGACAGTTTCAATTCCACAGACATCCGTCTGGCGTTGGGTTTGGGTTACGACTGGAAATTCGCACAAAGAATGGGTCTTATTGTTCAAGCAGACTTTCAAGAAAGCTTCAGCAAAATTAATAAAGACAACATCCTTCCTGGTCGCGACATGTTAAACAGAGGCATCATCGTAAGCGCCGGCTTCTCAATCAAACTCTAAAAGGAAAAAGGTACGGACACACTTTCTCCAGTCATGACTCAAGAAAAAGGTACGGACACACTTTCTCCAGTCATGACTCAAAAACAAAAAAACCACAGCCGAAGAAGCTGTGGTTTTTTAATTTGCTCCAAAGTGGAGAAAGTGTGTCCGTACCTTTTACTGGAAGTTTTGGACTTGGGCGATGTATGGAAGGTTGCGGTAGTAACCTTGGTAATCCAAACCGTAACCGACAACGAAGTCGTTCGGGATTTTGAAGCCGACGTGGTCGACATCGCATTTCACTTTCAAAGCGTCTGGCTTTTCAAGCAAAGCGATTGTCGTCAAAGATTTTGGTTTGCGCGACATGATTGAGTTTTTCAAGTAGTTCATTGTCAGACCCGTATCCACGATGTCTTCAACCAGGATCACGTGTTGGTTTTCGATTGGGGAAGCCAAATCCAAAGTCACTTTCACTTCGCCAGAAGAAGAAGTGCCACCGTGGTAAGAAGCTACACCGAAGAACTCGCAAGTGATGTCAGCGTTGATGGCTCTGATCAAATCAGAGTAGAACATGAATGAACCCTTCAAAACGCAGATCGCGATAACCTTTTCGTTTTTGAATTGTTTCGTCAAAGTTTCGCCCAGCTCTTTAACTTTGAGTTGGATTTTTTCTTCAGAGATATACGGCTTCAAAGTTAAATTCGTCATGGGGAACTCCTAAACAAATGAATTATTCATGATCTCGCCGAAACCGCCGCCGCCTGGAACGATGTATTGTTGATCGTTCAAGCCGCGTTCCTGATCCCAGAATTGGCCCGGTTTCGCATTTAAAACTGCCTGAGAGGACAGCCCACGGTCAAGTCTTAAGGCATAGATTACGACCTCAGGGTGAGATCCTAACAAATTCTTTAAATACTCCGGCGTCACAATCAGGTTTAATGCGATAAATTTTTTGGCTGGGCCTTCGATATGCTGCTTATAGTGGTTAATGGCATGAATCATCGTGTTACCGGTGGCTCCCATTGGATCTGGCAGGATCACGCAGGCGTTTTTGACGTCTCCGCCAATTTTCATTCCGCCAAACTCAGCACCCGTGACATGGTGTTTGCTGTCTGTCATACGTGCAGAAAAGATGTGGTCTTGACGAACGTTTTTGGCAGGCAGGGCAAAGTGCAGGAAGTTGTAGCAAATATGGCTGGGATAAGTGCCGGCACGGGCCAGATTCACGCTGACGGCCTTCTGGCTTTGCGCGATGCGATTACTGTGCAGAAGCTGATCCGGGTGAATTTCCGTCATGCGTGTGGCTTGAGTGAAGTTTTCGCGCTCAAACTCATTGTTCACCGTGATTGAAATCAGATGAGTGTAGAGCACTTCCACGATGCGATTGATTTCCGGTTGAAAGCAATCCGGCGAGCAGGCTTTCGCCAGCAGGCCATTCAGGAATGGACTGTCGATCAAATGAACGCGGGGGCCATATGCGTGTTCTAGTTCCTGCTGAAATTGAGCCATGTGGGACCTTTCACGCGAACTCGGGTGGAAGGTCTTCGGGAAGGACTATTTGCTGTCGTATTCTACGAAGATCACGAATTCGCTTTCGCCTGCTCTGAATTGAGAAGAGCGCAGGATTTTGTATACATCAAGGGCAGTCAGTTCGTCATCATTTTCAAGATTTGATTGCGCGGGCATAACACCGGCCATTAAAAAGCCTGTTTCTCCGCCGATCTCGAATATAGCAGGGAAGGACTTTCTTTGGATTTCAAAACCACCATTTGGGGACGGTTCGCGCCAGGTTCTTTGGATCTCCAAATTACCGCGCAGATTGTTACCGTCGATTTCTGTCAACTCAAAGAACGTCGTCAAGCCGATTTCAACACCTGGGGTTGAGCGGTTCTTTATACCGTAAGTCCATTGCAGAGTTTTGCCACTTTCAACCGGACGCTCTTCCTTGTGCAGGATTTTGATGCCTGCCATCTGCATGCGTTTTTCCAAACCAGGGATAATTCCGGCAGAGTAATCAGAAAAAGCAATAAATTGCCCGGCTCCACGGCTGGCTTCAATCAGATTACTCAAGGACTGGCGATTGACCTCTGCATAGTACACGGTCAAACGAGGTCCCGTAATTTTCGGGCCGATTTTTTTCTGCAATTCCTCAGGGGAGTCAGCTGTGATTCCTCTGGCGGCTGCCAGCGCCTTGGTGACATCATCATTTGCTGTAGCAGGAGCGCCGCTGCCGGCTGCAGTTTCAACCACTTCGCCAGCAGCCATTTCAACTTCGGGAGCTGGTGGTGGTGGTGGCGGCAGATTGTTCGAAGAGTTCACTCGAATCAAGGGCCGTGAAGTGCTGGCAACATCGGCTTGGTTTGCCTGTTTGTTTTTATAAATATAAAAACCGCCGGCGCCGATAACCATCACCAATAGAGCGATATGCAATGCAGGATTTTTGATGAACGTTGTAAACCAAGGTTGCGCTTGCGGTTTGAAGCTTTCCATATCGACGCCACATTGAGCGCAATATTTATCTTTAGGTTGTTGAAAGCCACAACGTGGACACGTTACCATCATCGCAATTTAATCCCGTTCATATTTGAAAAAGCCTTATAAATAGGCTAATTCAAAGCTTCTTGACGGTCCATCGAATTGTTCATACCTTGAAAATCTAGGAAGTAACGATGAAGAAATATAAACCCGGCACTGGTGAAAAAATCGAACGTACAGAGGAGTTTATCCCGCCTAAGGTCGAGCTTCCTGTTGAATTTTCCCATGAACATTATCCCGTGATGCTGCAGGAAGTGCTGGCTGCTTTCTACCCTTACAGAGAGAAAACTGATGCGACATACTTCGATGGAACGTTCGGTCGCGGTGGTCACTACATGGCGGTGAAATATACTGTTCCCTCGATGAAAGCCACGGTCATGGACCAAGATCTGGCTGCCGTAAAATATGGGAATGAGCGTTTCAAGACCGAAGTCGAGAACGGGGCACTTCGCATAATCCATGGAAATTTCTCGCAGTTTTCAGATCATAATCTAAAAAACTTTGATATGATGCTCTTAGATCTAGGTGTGAGCTCACCGCAGTTAGACCAGGCCGAACGAGGCTTTAGTTTTTACCACGATGGTCCACTAGATATGCGAATGAATCAGCAGCAAGGTTTGACGGCTGAGGTGCTTGTGAATACGGCAACAGAGGATGAACTCATTCGAATCTTCAAAGAGTATGGCGAAGTCTATCGTCCTGCCCGAGTTGTCAGAGCGATCGTTCAAGATCGCAAAACAAAAGCATTTCAAACAACGGCAAGCCTGGCAGGTTTGATCGAACGTGTGGATGGCTGGCAGGTAAAAGGCCATCATCCGGCGACAAAATACTTTATGGCTCTGCGTTTGGCAGTGAATTCAGAGTTGGAAGTTGTCGCTGAAACAATCCCGGCGATGATTCAGGCATTGAAGCCTGGCGGTCGTTTGGCGGTGATCACGTTTCATTCGCTTGAAGATAGAATTGTTAAAAACATCTTCCGTGATTCAGAAGAATTCGGCAGATCGGTTTATAAAAAAGTTGTAGTTCCATCTCAGGAAGAGTTGGATTTGAACACTCGCTCGCGTTCCGCGAAGTTGAGGGTTTTCGAGAGGAGTGCTCAGGATGAGCAAGGAAAACTTTAGGCAGTTAAAACCTTTTTTCAGCATCCTATTGGTTATCTTTACCTTGTTTTCAATCGTCTTCCTGCAAATGGAAGAACGTCGTATGGGTTACGTTGTTTTAAAACTGACCCGTCAGCATAAAAAAGTTCAGGAAGAAAAGCGCACCAAGGAAATCTCTTTGGCGAAAATCACCCGTCCTCAATTGTTGGATCATATGGCCCAGCAAAAATTCACGCTAAAAAAAATCCAGGCGAATCAGATCATTCACCTGACGGATGTTGAAGATATTCCGGTTGCGAAAGCTGCTGACAAGAAAATTGCCAAAAAGGATCTGTAGTTGAAATCACGTATTGTTTTTATTTTTGTGGGTATCCTGGTTTTGTGGTCAGCATTGGCGATTCGTGCGGGCTATTTGCAGTTTCTTCCCAATGATCGCCTGAATGCTTTGCAGAACCGTCAGTTTCAAACCAAGGTGACCCTGCCAGCGCGTCGCGGAGCAATCGTGGATCGCAATGGTCGCGATCTTGCGATGTCAGCAACAGCTTATTCTTTATACGCAGATCCAAAAATTCTTGAGAACCGCAAGGCCGTTGCCAAGAAGCTTGCAAAAACTTTAGGTCAATCTTACGAATTGGTTTACTCCAAGATTAAAGATGGCAACAAGCGCTTCGTGTGGATTCAGCGCATGTTGGAACAAAATAAAGCGGATGAAATCAAAGCCTGGGATATCCGTGGACTTTCTTTCGTGGAAGAATGGCGTCGCGTTTATCCAAACGAAACCTTGCTGGCGCAAACCCTGGGTTTCATGGGCAGTGAAGGGCAGGGACTGGAAGGTCTGGAGCTGGGTTACGACCAGCATCTTCGTGGCAATCAAAAGAAAGTCATGGTTAAAAGAGATGCGCGTGGCCGCCCATTGATTAATGATGGTTTGATGTTCATCGAGAATCCTGAAGGTAATGAGCTTCGTCTGACGGTTGATTCCGATTTGCAATATACTTTGGAATCAGAACTTGCGAACGCGGTTCAAACATTTGATGCCGATCACGCGGTGGGCGTAGTTCTTGATGCAAAAACCTCAGCGGTTTTGGCTTTGGCATCGGCTCCCACTTTCGACCTGAATAAAGCTTTGAAATCTTCAGCGGATCATCGCCGTAACAAATCTGTTACGGATGCTTTCGAACCGGGATCCACAATGAAAACGTTGGTCATCGCAGCTGCTCTTCGTGAAGGCATATTGCAGCCGAACACCAAGTTCTTCTGTGAAAACGGTGCGTACCGCGTAGGCAACAAGGTTATCAAAGAAGCGGAAGCTCACGAAAAATTCGGCGATATTACAGCTGCAGAAATTTTAGCGGTATCTTCGAATATCGGAACTACCAAAATTGGTTTCAAACTTGGGGCCGAGAAACTTCGTCAGGGCTTGTTGGATTTCGGTTTCGGTCAGCGCCTGGGTGTGGATCTTCCCGGAGAGTCGCGCGGAATTGTGCAGGCATTGCCTTGGAAGCCATTGGCACTTAGTAATATCTCTTTCGGACATGGTATTTCTTCCACTCCAATCCAATTGGCGAATGCCTATGCGGCAATTGCCAACGGTGGCGTACTGAATACACCATATATAGTACAAGCCGTTCGTGATTCTGAAACTGGTGAATTGACGGAAACAAAAGTAAAGCCGATTCGTCGTGTGCTAACTCCTGAACAGGCAGCACAAATGCGTGCAATGCTTCTGGGCGTGACGACATTGAAGATCGGTTCCGGCGCCAATGCCCGTGTTGATGGGTTCATGGTTGCAGGAAAAACGGGGACAGCGCAAAAAGTAGATCCAAATGGACGTGGCTACTTGAAAGGTGCTTACGTTTCAAGTTTTGCGGGATTTATTCCAGCGAACGATCCAAAGTTTGTGATCTATATCGCGGTGGATTCACCTCGTAAGTCTTATTACGGTGCAAAAGTGGCAGCTCCGGTTTTCTCAAGAATTGCATCATATGCAGTTCGTAAAGAGGGCATCGCACCACTGCATGGTACTCTTGCGGAAACGAATATGAAAAACATGAACTCCATCAAAACAGCTATCAATCAAAAGGCGGCGCTTGAAAAGATCGCCCGGGAGATGGCAAGCGATTCCAAGGAGTCAGCTAAACCTTCTGAACCGCAAATTATCACTGCGGCTCAGCTGGACAAGGCTGCTGAAGTAAAACCGGGTGAATTGGTTCCGAATCTGATGAAGATGACAACGCGTGAAGTGTTACGCGAAATCAACGGACAAAATATCAAAATTAAATTCCAAGGTAACGGCAGTTTGGTTTCAGAGATGATTCCCGCAGCCGGAGCGGCACTGCCCGAAGATGGAAGCATCACAGTTATTCTAAAATAAAAAAAGGCACCCGAGAAGGTGCCTTTTTCTTTAGTCCTCAGAAAAAATCCGTGCCGTCATATATTCCCAGTTCATCTGCGCAATTGATGAAATAGAAATATGCTGCGGGCATTCGACCTCGCAGGCGCCCGTTAATGAGCAATGACCGAAGCCTTCGGTTTCCATCTGGCTGACCATTTTTAATGTGCGGCGCTGGGCTTCAAGTTCTCCTTGCGGCAAGGTATTCAGGTGATTGATTTTGGCGGAAGTAAAAAGGGCTGCAGAAGCGTTTTTGCAACTGGCGACGCAAGCACCGCAACCGATACAAGCCGCCAGTGACATGGCCTTTTCCGCTTTTTCTTTGGAAACCAGGATTGAGTTGGCTTCCTGAGCGGATCCTGTGTTGGCTGAAATGTATCCACCTTTTTGAATGATTCGGTCGAAGGCTGAACGATCCACCACCAGATCTTTGATTAAAGGAAAGGCCCGGGCCCTGAAGGGTTCCAACACAACGGTCTGACCATCTGTGAAACTTCGCAAATGAGTCTGGCAGGTTGTTTGATTTTTGTGGGGACCGTGAGCCCGGCCATTAATGAATATTCCGCATTGCCCACATATACCCTCCCGGCAGTCGTGATCAAAAGCTATGGCCTTTTCATTTTTTAGGGTCAGCTTTTCGTTCAGAAAATCCAATGCCTCCAGAAGTGACATATCCGGATGAAGGTCATTCAGCTCGTAGGTTTTGAAGTCTCCTTGGGCAGTGGGACTTTCTTGGCGCCAGACTTTAAAAATCAGTTTCATCTTGTCACCTATTTGTAGCTGCGCACGGCAGGTTTGACGAATTCAAAATTCAACGGTTCTTTATGAAGAGAGAACTCTCCGGTATTGCGGTACTCCCAGGCTGAAACGTAGCAGTACTCCGCATCGTTTCTTAGTGCTTCGCCGTCAGGAGTTTGGTGCTCCTCCCGGAAATGAGCTCCGCAGGATTCATCCCGCTGTAAGGCATCAAGGCAAATCAACTCTGCCATTTCCAGGAAGTCCGCAAGTCGCAGGGCTTTTTCCAATTCGGGATTCATTTCTGTGGCGGAGCCATTAACTTTCAAATTGTTTTTGAATTCATCTTGCAGACGACGAATTTCTTGAATGGCTTTTTCCAAACCTGCTTTGTTGCGGCTCATGGCGCAGTCCTGCCACATGACTCTTCCCAGTTCGCGATGCAGGGAATCCACGGTTTTATTGCCCTGGCATTGCAAAACTTTTTCAATGCGTGCGCGAACCTTGTCTTCTGCAGTGGCAAACTCGGGATGATCCGTTGAAATTTTTCCGGTTTTAATTTCGTCACTCAGATAGTTGCCGATTGTCAGGGGCAGGATGAAGTAGCCATCAACACTGGCTTGCAACAGCGAGTTTGCCCCCAGACGATTGGCTCCATGATCAGCAAAATTAGCTTCGCCAATGGCGTAAAGTCCCTTAATCGTCGTCATCAGCTCATAGTCCACCCACAAGCCGCCCATCGAAAAATGCGGAGCCGGAGAAATCATCATCGGTTGAGAGTAAGCATCAATGCCTGTGATTTTTTGATACATTTCGAATAAGTTTTGATAACGGCTTTCAATGACTTTTTTGCCCAGGCGTTGAATGGAATCTTTAAAGTCCAGATAGACGGCATTCTTCATTGGCCCCACACCACAACCGGCATCAATCCTCTCCTTCGCTGCGCGGGATGAGATATCCCGTGGCGCAAGATTGCCGAAGGCAGGGTAGCGGCGTTCAAGATAGTAATCTCTTTCGTTTTCTGGAATGGTTTCAGGTCTTCTGTCATCACCGGGTTTTATCGGAACCCAAATCCGGCCGTCATTGCGAAGTGATTCACTCATCAAAGTCAGTTTGGATTGGGTTTCATTAATTTGCGGGAGCGCTGTGGGATGGATCTGAATGAAGCTAGGGGAGGCGAAGTAAGCACCTTTTTTATGAGACTTCCAAATGGCGGTGCCGTTGCAACCCATGGCCAGAGTTGAAAGAAAAAACACTTTCGAGTATCCACCTGTTGCCAATACCACGGCGTGGGCAGAGTGACGGGTGATCTCGCCGGTGATAAGATCGCGCACGATGATGCCACGGGTTTTACCATCAATGATGACCAAATCCTGCATTTCGTGACGGGAAAACATCTGAACTTTCTTGGCTTCAATTTGGCGGCTTAGCTGGGCATAGCTTGCCAGCAATAGTTGCTGACCAGTTTGCCCGCGAGCATAGAAAGTTCTTTGTACTTGAACTCCACCAAAACTGCGGTTGGAAAGCACACCACCGTATTCGCGGTTGAAGGGGACTCCTTGTTGAGTAAAATGATCGATGAGTGGCGCTGAAAGTTCAGCCAGGCGATAGACATTGGCTTCGCGGGAACGGAAGTCGCCGCCTTTAATAGTATCGTAAAACATGCGCCATACATTATCGCCATCATTTTGGTAGTTCTTAGCGGCATTCACTCCGCCTTGAGCTGCGATTGAGTGCGCGCGTCTTGGGGAATCCTGAAAACAGAAACACTTTACGTTGTATCCGCCTTCGGCCAGCGTGGCGGCGGCACCAGCGCCCGCCAAGCCAGAACCCACGACGATAATATCCAGTTTTCTTTTGTTGCCAGGATTGATCAGTTTGCAGTGAGACTGATAGTTGCTCCACTTGTCTTTCAGATCACCTTCAGGAATTTTTGCATCTAAATTCATATTGACCTACCTAAAATAGACGATGAGGGGAATGACTGCATAAGCGAAGCTTAATACTGCAGCGTAAAGAACTCCGGCTTTTGCAACCCATCGAAGAAATTTTCTGTGATAAAGGCCCAAAGAAACAAAAGCACTTTTCACACCATGAGCTAAATGAAACCCCAGGGGAATCATGGCCAAGGTATAAAAAAACACATAAGCAGGCTGGTGAAAAAGATCGACCACCATTTGATACAGATCCTGGTCTTCATGCAGGAATTTGACCCGGTACCAGAAGTTCAGCATGTGAATGACGATGAACGCCAAAAGTATGGAACCAAGCAGACCCATATTTTGTGAGGCCCAGCTTGAAGTTTGGGCGGTGTTAAATTCCTTGTACTTTTTTTGTCGCTGCGCCAGATTTTTTAGCGTTATAACGATGGCATAAATCACGTGTAAAATGATGCAGGTGTAGTTTACATAGGCGACGACTTGAATGAATGGATTTCCCCGCAGGGTGCCCGAGTAGGTGTTGTACATGGGGCGCGCTGAAGCTTCCGGCAACAACAGCAATAAATTGGCGCCCAAGTGTACGATCAGAAATATACAGATGAAAAGACCCGTCAGGGCCATGATAGTTTTTCGAAATATAGTCATGCCTTACCCTCAGTAGTATCCTAAAATTTTCCACCAAACTGCGCACGCACAACCCCAGACCAGCAAATTCATAACACTGGTGATGAAGCCAAACTTCCACCACTCACCCATGGAAACATATCCTGCTCCGAATAAAACTGGGGCTGATCCTGTTCCGTAATGAGTAAGTGAGGCGCAGAGTGATGATACAAATCCCAAAAACAAACCGAACATCAGCGGTGGTGCACCCAAGCCGACGCCGACGGCAAAAAAGCTGGCGTAGAGAGCTGAAATGTGGGCCGTGTTGCTGGCAAAAAAGTAGTGCAGATACAAATAGACGGCGATCAAAAACGCAGAGGCTTCCGGCCAGCCCCATCCCCAGGTGACAATAGAGTCGCGAATAGAGGAAGAAAACCACGCCGTGATTCCCAGCTTATTTAGAAATGTCGCCATCATCACTAGCGATGAAAACCAGGTTACGGTGTCCCAGGCGCCTTTTTCTTTAAGTAAATCATCCCAGGTTAGAACTCCGCTGAATAAAAGTACGGCGAGTCCGATGAAGGCACCAGCTGTTGCATCAATCTGAAACCAAGGATGATCGCTTAGAATTTTTGAGCCACCCGCCCAGATGAAAAGCAAAAGAAAGAAAACTCCGACGACAATCCACTCTTCCCTTTTGATTGGTCCCAGTTCGTTCAATTTTTGTGATGCAAAGCTGGAAGCATTTGGTGTGTGTTTGATTGTCGGGGGATACAAAAGATAAATAATAAACGGAATCACCAGAATAGCCGCGATTCCGGGAACGATTGCCGCCAATGCCCATTGGCCCCAGGAAACATCAATTTTGGCAACGTCTTTGATCGCTGCTGTGATCAGCGGATTTGGTGCAGTGGCGGTGATGAACATGGCACAGGTGATCACGTTGATCTGATAGGCGACGAGAGTTAAAAACGCACCCATTTTTCGGCGGTTTTCTTCGTCGGGAGTCGAACCCATGGCTTCAGAGATGGATCTGTTGATGGGGTAAAGCACACCACCTCCACGGGCGGTGTTGCTTGGCATAACTGGCGACAGGCACATTTCTGCAAAACTAAGTCCGTAGCTAATGCCCAAAGTTCGTTTACCGAGAACCTTCACAAAGTGAAAGGCCACGCGAGCCCCCAAGCCGGTTTTTATAAAAGCGCGTGAAATGAAAAATGAAATACCGATCAGCCAGATAAGAGTGTTGGAATACCCGCTCAAAGCATCGGCCATGGCCTTCGAAGGATTGCCGGGGGCAGTGACTTGCGAGACCCCGACTAGCAATATGCCAATCATCGCGGCCCCGCCGATTGGCAGCGCTTTACCGATGATGGCCACTATGGTTCCGATGAAGATACCCAGAAGTCGCCAGGCATTGATATCAACTCCGGTCGGGGGACTGATCACAACCCAGAAAAGCATGGTCGCAATAAACGCGATGATAGCGGGTGCTATTTTGACGGGTGAAAGCTGCATGATGTTTCTCCTGAGTGAAGGGTACCGTCAAACAGAGAATCAGCGCAGTAAATGTAAATGGATTTGTTAAAAAAAATGGCACCGGTGAGGTGCCATTTCAATTAGGAATTTTAGCAATGAAACTTACAGCCAGAACATGAATGTGTTGAAGCGATTCTGTTCCTGGGCATCGTTCAGTGTGTCGATCAACGTTTGGGTTTTTTGTTCACCCAAATTGTCATAAAGGTGTTTGCCGCCGATGATGGTGATGTCCCAGTTCTTTGAGATAACGGATGGGTCCGTAAGTACGTCATACAAAGCATCGAAATTAGCACCATAGGATTTTGGCAGTTTCAAACCATCAGCAAGAACCGCATGCAGTTGTTTTAAAGATTGAATTTCGCGTCCCTGAACCAAAACCAGGATTTTATATTTGGATTCAAAAACCGTGGCGCCATAAAGACCTTCGCGCTCGATAGTTTGGTCGGGAACAACATCACGAACCCCGGCGTGAGCCTGAGTTGCAGCAAAACAAAGAACAAGTGCTGTAGCGATCAACATCAACTTTTTCATGGAATTCCCTTCTGAAAAGTTGAAGCACTATAGCATAACTGACAGGCGTTACCGCCTGTCAGGATTTTGGACAGTAAGAACTTCCAAAACTGGAATTTTCTAAAGGGAATTGACGTATTGGCTGATCTTTTGAAGCACCACCGGTGGAATCTCGTGTCCCCCGCGGAAGTTCAATAGTGACCCCTTCATGCCGCCTTGGGTAAGCAGGGTCTCAAGCTTTTGCGCCTGTTTGTAGTTTAAAACCTGATCCATTTCACCATGGCTTTGGAAAAAGCGCTGACCCGCACGATTTGCAATCAACGGTTTCCATTCATCCTGGCAAACCAATGTTCCCGACATCAATACCAGGCCGCGGGGAGTTTGCGGTGCGCGAAGGTACAAATCAGTGGCCAACATAGCTCCCTGTGAAAATCCTCCTAAGATAATTTGATCCCAAGGAATACGCAGTTGGCGGATCATTTCCATTGCCATGTCGCGGGCCTTATCCATGCCTTTCGGGATTTCACCACTGAAATCCCGGGGGACACCTGTCTCCATGGCGCGTTGAATGGCCATCATGTCGATGGGCCACCAAGCTCGCCCGGTCCAGGCAGGGCCAATGGGTACTTCAAGAAGTCCATTCGGAAAAAGCCAATTGTACGTCTTATTGGTTGGAATCATCTGACCTAAAGAGAACAGATCGTTGGCGTCTGCACCATAACCATGGAAGAAGATGATCCAAGGTGCGTTATCGTCTTGATTAATTTCTTGGCAATGTATTTTTCCGAGTTGTCTCATAGCTTGAGCATATTATACTGATCCCATGAAACTACAGCATCTTTTTTCAACAATTCCAGGAATTCCCGAGCACGCTTTGCCAGAAATCGAAGTCTCCGGGATTTTTAATGATGCTCGTAAGGTCGTTCCCGATGGTTTGTTTGTGGCTATTCGTGGTGTCAAAGTTGATGGCCATACTTTTATTCCGGATGCGATCAGTAAAGGCGCCACAGTTTTAGTTGTCGAAGACCCCAATCAGGTCCCAAATAACTTTAAGGGTTTTGTCTTGCGTGTGGAAAACACACGTGAAGCTTTGGATCTGTTGGCAGCGCACTATCACGGTGATCCCGCACAGGAGATGTTCTGTGTTGGCGTCACAGGAACAAATGGTAAAACTTCGGTAACCTATATGGTCGAGGCGATTTTAAATCATGCAAATATGCCGACCGGTGTGATCGGAACTGTAAACCACCATCTGCAGGAAAAAGTCTGGCCGTCAGAAATGACGACGCCAGATCCAATTTATCTGCAAAAACGTCTGCGCGAATTCAAAGATGACGGGGCCCAGGCCGTAGCTATGGAGGTTTCCTCGCATGCGTTGGATCAACACCGCGTGGATAGTGTGCCGTTTAATACGGTGATTTTCACAAATCTGACTCGTGACCATTTGGACTATCACGAAACCATGGAAAAGTATCTGGAAGCCAAGCAACGTCTGTTCACAGACTTGCTATGGATGACAGACAAGCATCCTTGCTTTGCTATAGTAAATATCGACGATAAGTATGGGCGCAGATTGCATGTGGCTGATCCGGCGGTCCTTTGGACATACGGGGCAGACAAGTCTGCTGACCTGCATTTTAGAATCAAGAGCATGGATTTTACCTTAACGACTTTTGAACTTAAAACTCCCATGGGTGCCATTGAAATTCAGCTGCCAATGTCTGGCACTCACAATGTGATGAATGCTGTGGCGGCAATCGGCGCAGGTCTATCGGCAGGGATTCCTCTTGAGAAATGTGCCGAGGCTATTTCTAAATTTAACGGAGTTCCAGGGCGTTTGCAGTCTGTGCCGAATAATAAAAATCTGTCGATATTCGTCGATTATGCCCATTCACCAGATGCATTGGAAAATGTATTAACTGCGCTGACGAAAGTTCGTGAAAGTCTGAATTCAAGTGCCAAGATCTGGACGATCTTTGGTTGTGGTGGAGATCGTGACAAGGGCAAGCGTCCGTTGATGGCAGAGATGGCTCTGAAGTTTTCCGATGCAGTGGTTGTCACTTCAGACAATCCGCGCACTGAAGAACCACAGACAATTATTGAAGATATTTTAAAGGGCGTTGATGCCCAGGATAAGACCCGAGTGACTGTGATGGTGGACCGCAAGGAAGCCATTCAAACAGCGATTCACAAAGCCCAAGAGGGTGATGTGATTTTAATCGCTGGCAAAGGTCACGAAGACTACCAAATTATTGGAACCACGAAGTTTCCATTTAGTGATGTGCAGGTTGCTGAACAGGCGCTGCAGGGGAGAACGTAATGAGAGCCATGGATGTGCAAACAGTTATAAAAGTTACCGGCGCAGAAGCTCTAAGCAGTCATGCAGATAGATTTTCGGGTATTGGTACCGACACTCGCGCGAATCTTCAGGATCAGATGTTTATTGCCTTAAAGGGCGAGGCCTTTGATGCCCATCAATTTTTGGATAAGGCAGCCGCACAGGGCGCGACTGTGTTGTTGGTTCACGAAGACAACCAACAGATTCAGCAACTAAAAAGCAAAATCACGATTTTGAAAGTTGCTGATACTTTGAAGGCTTTGCAGCAGCTGGGTAACTGGGCCCGTCACCAGGCTCAGGCTAAAATTGTCGCGATCACCGGTTCAAATGGTAAAACAACGACTAAAGAATTCACGGCCGCGTTGATCGGAACGGTCAACGATGTGCACTACAACAAAGGCAGTTTCAACAACCACTGGGGTGTTCCTTTTACCTTGTTGCAACTTGATCCTAAAAAAGAAGTCGCCGTCATTGAAATGGGGATGAATCACGCGGGCGAAATCACAGAACTTGTGAAGATTGCCGAGCCTGATGTCGTAGTATGTACAATGGTGGGGCGTGCTCACATGGAGTTCTTTGGCACGATTGAAAAAGTCGCTGAAGCCAAAGAGGAAATCTACAATGCCGCCGGTAAGAACACGGTACGCATCTACAATCTAGACAACGAGCAAACGCATAACATGTATGTTCGTGGGCATGGCAAATTCGATCAGGAAAAAGTGCTTACTTTCTCCAGTGAAGATCCGCGCGCAGATGTGCATTTGATGATCGAATCGATGAACATGAAAGAGCTGGTTTTGAAGGGCAACATCAAAGGCGTAACTGGCACAGCTACAGTACAGGTCTTTGGCTCTCAGAATCTAACTAATTTGATGGCCGCCGCCGCATTAGGTCTTTCTGTCGGCATGACACCAAAACAGATCTGGGATGGTCTGCCAGCGTGTCGTACAAATTGGGGCAGAAACCAGTTGGTGCACCTGAAATCCGGTGCCCAAATGATCTTTGATGCCTACAATGCCAACCCCGACAGCATGAAAGCTTTACTCGAGAACGTGCAATTGTTAACCGTGAGTGGACGTAAAGTAGGAGTTTTTGGGCAGATGCGTGAAATGGGTTCGGCCTCCGCACAATTGCATGAGGAACTGGGCGAGAGAGTCGGTAAGGCCGGCTTTGAAAAAGTTTACTTTGTTGGCGAAGATTCTGACTCGTTTAATAAGGGGCTGCAAAAGGCTCATTTCACTAAGGAAAGCCTGATCCAGAAAGATTTTACAGAAAATGCCGGGAAAGATTTAGCTACTTTCCTGCGCAACGGCGATATCGCGGTTGTAAAAGCTTCCCGTGGCACGAAGCTTGAGCGCTTCGTTTTCCCGTGTGAACCGTTGGATTTCACAGAAAAAGCGTAAGAATAATATCGAAATTCGTATTTCCGGCTGGAGTAATCCAGTCGGATGCCATATAACAGTCCCCATTATTAGGAGGACTAATGAAACAAAATCTTTCTCTACTTATCGCAGCTCTGACTTTCTCTGCGATGCAAGCCGGAGCGCAATCAAGTTCTGCAAAGATTGGTGCGGCATCCACGACTAACACTTCGACTTCAAAAATCGAAGATCTAAAAAAGCCGACAGAAAAAATGAAGGACGTTGACGACGAGATCACAGATGCTCGTATGCGTGCAACTTTGGGTTCTAAATCCAAATGGTCTTTCAAATCTGATCTTTCTTATTCTGGTGGTTCTGTTAACGATCCATTTGGTTCAATCCGTCCTAACTACCGTGCTTCCGCAACGGCTGAAACTTTGACTTACCTTTCTGGTAACGTGGGTGTGAACGTTCGTGTTACTCCAAAAGACAGCATCAGCTTTGGTTCTGGTTTGACGATCAATGACCCATTCCATGGTGATATCGCAAAACCAGCTGCAGATACTCGTAGAGGCAGAAGTGCAGATGCAGTTCTACCTCGTTACGAAATGTCTACTCCATTCGTTAGCTGGAGCCGTGGTTATAAAGCTTTTGAAACACAAATGAGCACAAGCGTAACTGCGACTTACTACACTGATGAAGACACTAGTAATTTGCAAAAATACCTGGGTAACGTTTCTTTGTCTCAAGTTTTCTTGGCAAATTTCGGCGTGTCCAAATGGAATGGTGGCGTAAGCGTGAGTCTTGCTAAGTACATGTACTCTGGTGCATTGACTGATGCTGGATACGTTGCTGCTCAGAATGCTGGCAGATTCATGCGCTCTGATGTTAGCGGTGGTTTGTTCCCGTTCATGCAGTACTCGTTCAACGACACATACTCTTTCAGAACAGTATTTGGTTACTTCCAATTCGCTAAGTACGAAATCAACGACAGATACGTTCAATTGGAACCGTATCAATCTGTTGGTGTAGGTATTTCTGTGACTCGTGACATCTACTTGTACCCAAATATCCAGTTCACTCCGAAAGACGTACGTGACGACAGAACGAACGTTGCTCTTTCTACGAACATCAACTTGTTCTAATCTGAGTCATGACCGGATCGAAGTTCATTCCTCCTCGTAATAGCGGGGAGGATTCTAACTCTCAGGAAATCAGTATCACTATCACGGTGAAAGCCACGGCAGTGGAAATCTGGCGTGCGCTGACTGACACTGACGATCTGGAAAATTGGTGGGGTGACGACGTCGCCCTTGAACCAAAAGTTGGCGGAAAATTCCGCGAAGCCTGGGAAGACGACAACGGCGACGAACAGCTCGCTTCCGGCAAAGTCCTTTCACTTGTTCCCAATAAATCCATCACCTTTACGTGGCGTGAAAAAACATGGGATGCGAAAGCCTCCACCGAGTGTTCTTACACCATCGAGGATAAAGGCAAAACGCGCACGATGACTGTCACCCACAAAGGCTGGGACGTCTTTCCCGATAAAACCCGCGCAAAGCTAATCAAAGACTTCCAACTGGGTTGGAAGTATCACATGCAAGAACTCAAAGCCTATTTGGACGACGAAGGCTAATAGGTCTCCATCGATTCCAGCGTTCGTGCTGTCAATCTAGTTGCCGTTTCTTTTAAAACCTCTTTGGATCCATGTATCTGTTTGTGATGTTTCCCTGCGCTTTCAGACGTGGAACTATCGCGGCTATTTTCTTTCCTGAAGAAACGGGAGCGATTTGTATCATTAAGGTGCGAAATCTGAATGTGAATAACAGGTTTCCTTGTAAACTACATTATGGAACCTTCAAGAACATCGATCAAAGTTTTTGCAACGTCAGTTCCTGAACACCTCATCCTTGTCCACGTTTGTTTTCAACACGAACTACCCCTGCGCATGGCTTTTGCTTTAAACCATTATGAATTCAATTTGGAGGAATAATGAAAACCACAGCATCACTAGTATTCTTAACCGCAGCATTGTCATTTACGACAGCTTGTTCACAATTAGGAACGTCGGTGGAGTTCGGTACATTTAGAAGTGCACAGGAAGTTTTTCCTGGTGGCATTGAAGGCGAAGAGCCAGGGACAGTAACAGATGAAGCCGCACCGGAAGTTATTGATGAAATTCCAGTGATGCCAGGTGAAGTTATTGATGATGACGGCAACTTGGTGACAGATGATGGTGAAATCATCGTTCCAGCATGTAGTGCATCAGAGCAGGCTGAAGCCATCTATATGTTAACTCAAGAAGGTGCGAACAACATCGCAGGTGTCAGCCAAACTGGCAACGCCAACTCTGCAACGATCTATCAAAAAGGCGACAGCAATACAGCTTGTGTGGTGCAAGTGGGTGATAACAACAAAGCCAACGTACAACAAACGGGCTCTTCAAATTCAGCATCAGTGTCTCAGCAAGGTAATGGCAGCACAGCAAACATCATTCAATCTGGTGGCAGCAACTCGGCAGTCGTGAAACAACACTAATTCAAAACGCGTTTCCCACGCATTTAAAGCCAGGTCGCGAAAGCACCTGGCTTTTTTATTTCTGGTTGGTAACGAAGAATTTAAAATACCTAATGAAAACAAGCAGTTATAAATTTACCATTGCATTTTCAAGCGTGCATGTGCTAAACCCTTAAAGTTCCAAGCAAAAATCAATTTCCAAGGATATAGGGGAATCGCACATCATGCTTTATCAGTGGCTCTATTCAATGTCGGAATACTTCTCTCCATTGAATGTCTTCCGTTACATCACAGTTCGTACGTTCATCGCGTTTTTTACTTCGTTCCTACTGTGCTGGATGTGGGGACCTTACTTTATCAAGCGCCTGCAACTAAAGCATTTCGGTCAAGCGATTCGCGATGACGGTCCTCAGTCTCATAAAAAGAAAGCCGGTACACCAACCATGGGTGGCGGATTGATTCTTCTGTCCACTTTGATTCCGTGTTTGTTGTGGGTGGATATGCAAAACCCGTTGGTGTGGGCTGTGCTTATCATCACTTGGGGCTTTGGATTGATCGGTTACATGGACGACTGGTTGAAAGTAAGCAAAAAGAACTCCAAAGGTCTTTCCGGAAAGATCCGTCTGGCTGGGGAGTTTTTGATCAGCGGAGCAGTCGTTGCTTATCTGGTTTACTTCCATAACTTGGGCACGACCGTTTACATTCCTTTCGTAAAGTCTTTTGGTTTTGATCTGGGTTACGCCTACATCGTCTTTGCAGCGTTGGTTGTGGTGGGAACTGCGAATGCAGTGAACTTGACTGATGGTCTGGACGGTTTGGCGATTGTTCCAGTTATGATCTCTGCAGCGACTTTGGGGTTATTTGCTTACGTAACAGGTCACTACTCGATCGCAAATTACCTGAATATCCCCCATGTCGTGGGAGCAGGCGAGTTAACTCCGGTAGCGGCGACGATTGTTGCTGCGGGAATGGGCTTCTTGTGGTTTAACGCGTATCCCGCACAGGTCTTCATGGGCGACGTGGGTTCTTTGTCCCTGGGCGGTTTCCTGGGTTCAATGGCTGTGATCACTCAGAATGAGTTGTTGATGGTTATTTTGGGCGGTGTCTTCGTGGTGGAAGCATTGTCAGTGATCACTCAGGTTATTTCCTTCAAGCTCACTGGAAAACGTGTGTTTAAGATGGCGCCGATTCATCACCACTTTGAATTGGGCGGTTTGACCGAAACGAAGATCATCGTTCGTTTCTGGATTATTTCGATTTTATTGGCTGTTTTAAGTCTAGCGACTCTCAAATTGAGGTAGAAGAATGTATAAAGAATATAGTGATTTAAAAGACAAAAGAATCCTGGTAGTCGGTCTTGGTAAAACGGGTGTGTCCTTGGCGCACTTCCTTACTAAGCACGGTGCTCAGGTTACTGTAACGGATCACAAATCCAAGCCAGAGCTTTCTGTTCAACTTGAGCAATTGGGCGACTTGCCAATTAAGTTCGAATTGGGTGGTCACAGTCCGAAAACTTTCATCGCTCAGGATTTGGTTATCCTTTCTCCGGGCGTTCCTTCCACTTTGAAGATCTTCGATTACGCAAGATCTCAGGGCATCAAGATCACAGGTGAGTTCGAGTTCTCTGCAGGATTCATCAAAGAGCCGATTATCGGTTTGACTGGTACGAACGGTAAAACAACGGTGGCACGCATCACAGAGGCGATCTTGACTCAATCAGGTATTAAAACTTGGGTGGGCGGCGCAAATGAAAAACCGTTGGTGGATTACCTTCGCCTTGATGACAAAGCACAAGTGGTGATCGCGGAAGTTTCAAGCTTCATGCTTGAACATTGTGACACTTTCAACCCAGGCAACGTAGTATTCACGAACTTGGCTGAAAATCACCTGGATCGTTATCGTTCTATGGAAGAGTACGTAAACGCGAAACGCCGTATCTTCAAGAATACGAATCAAGCAACAACAAGCATCCTGAATGCAGACGACAACGCGGTTGTCGAGTTGGCACGTGATCCAGCGGTTCAACGTGGACGTATTTTCTACTTCTCTCGTAAACCGGCTTTGGAGCCTCAAATCATGAATATCGGTGGTGCTGTGAATATCGGTGACGAGATTCGCGTGCGCACAGGTCCTGAGATTGAAACATTCAATATCAAAAACATGAAAATGCGCGGTAAGCACTCTGTGGAAAACGTGATGGCAGCAATCCTGGCATCTCGCGAACATGGGGCGACTCGTGAAGCGGTTCAAAAAGTGATCGAGACTTTCACAGGTCTTCCTCACCGTATCGAATACGTGCGCAAAGTGGGCGGAGTATTGTTCTACAACGATTCTAAAGCTACAAACGTGCACGCAGTTCTTCGCGCTTTGGACACTTTCGATGAGAACGTGATTTTGATCGCGGGTGGTAAAGATACGAATTTGAACTACGAACCACTTCGTACGTCGGTAAAACGCAAAGTCAAAACTCTGATTTTGGTCGGGGAAGCTAAAGAGCGCATTAATCGCGACCTTGGTGATTTCTCTGAGACCTTCCTGATCGGTACGTTTGAGGAGGCGGTTTTGATCGCTTACCAAAAGTCCAGAATCGGGGACATTGTTCTGCTTTCTCCAGGCTGCTCAAGCTTTGACATGTTTGACAGTTTTGAAGAGCGTGGTGAATACTTTAAAGAGATCGTGAGAAAGTTTCACTGACATATTGCACTTCGACCCCGTCGAAGTGTGTTGCATGAAACACCCGCGCCCTGCTTGTTGGGGCGCAAAAGCAAAGGCTCTCATCGGAATGAGGGTCTTTTTTTTATTTAAAAGCCGACTTTGTCGGAAGGAATTAAAAGCTAGGAGGGCTTTGTGATTCGTATTCTCGTTGTTTCTTTGTCGTCTGTATTCTTGTTGTCTGCTTGTGCATCTGGAACATTTAAAGCGCGCCAAGAACAACGTGATAAAATGGCTGCCAACACTGGCATGTACTGTAACTTCGTCAGCGGCGAGCAATTCCCGGATATCGAAGTGGAACTTAGCATGGAAATGGCAAAACGCTGTGATTCGTCCCGTGCTTTCTCGATCACAAACTTCAAAACTGCTTCCAATGAAAATGGCGTGGTGTACTGCTGCTCAATGTCGGGCCGTGCACAAACTGCAGTAAATAAACGTACTGAAGCAAAAGCTGCTTCAGAGAAAAAAGATGCTAATCCTGAAGTGGTGGAAGCCGCTCAGTAAGCCCGTCTGACATGGCTCTGGCCCCGAAATGTCGGGGTCCAGTCTTCCTACCGTTCCTAGACGTTCAAATGGACTTCTGATTAAATAAAGGCGAGTACGCCTTTGGGAGTCCATCATGTTGAGATATTTATCAAGCAGTCTGTTTTTAGCGATCATCACTTTGCTGGGCATCGGCCTGGTGCAAGTTTACTCTTCCAGTTTTATTTTCGCGACCGAATCCTACGGCGATGGTTTGTTCTTTTTTAAGCGACAGTTGGTTTTCGCCCTTATCGCATTCTGTGTTTTGATTGGAACAATTCATATCCCATTCAGACTGATTGAAAAGCATGGTTGGATGCTGTGGTTTGCGGCGGCAATCGGCGTGTTGATGACATTCGTTCCTGGTTTGGGTGTTCGTGTGGGTGGTGCGATCCGTTGGATTCAATTGCCGTTCGGTTTGCGTTTTGAACCGGGCGAACTTTTGAAAGTCGCGTTTTCGGTTTGGTTCGCAAGTCTGTTATGCCGTCGTGACAACATCCTGGGCCATGTGAAGTGGTGGTGGTTGGCGTTGGCCTTGATCGTCCCATTGTTTCTTTTACTGCGCCAGCCTGACTTCGGAAGCTTTGCGATCATCCTGATGGTGGGCGTAAGTTTGTTGTTCGCTTTTGGACTTCAATGGAAATACATCGCGGGTGCAGTGGCGATTATGATTCCGGCCTTTTACTTCCTGGTGATGTCGGTTCCTTATCGTAAGGCCCGCGTATTGGCTTTCCTGGATCCTTGGGCAGATCCTGCACAAAAAGGCTTTCAGGTTATTCAAAGTATGCTGAGTTTCCATTCTGGCGGCCTGACCGGGGTTGGCTTGGGGCAAGGCCAAGGAAAGCTTTTCTTCCTGCCTGAAGCGCACACGGATTTTACTTTGGCAGTTTTGGGCGAGGAAATGGGTTTCGTGGGATTCGTGGCGATTCTGGCTCTTTATGGGTTTGTCGTTTTCCGCGGGATTCAGATTGCGATCAAAGCTGAAGAACCATTCAAAAGATCATTGGCTTTGGGCTTATCAGTCACTTTCGGTATGAGTGTGTTCATCAATGCCGGTGTGGTGATGGGTCTTCTTCCAACAAAAGGTTTGACGCTTCCTTTCTTAAGTTACGGTGGCAGCTCGCTTGTGGTTTTGTGTTTTATGTTTGGACTGATTTTGAACATTGAAAATTCCTTCGAAGAGGATAAATTCTCTAAACGTTTCGGATCATCCCGCTGGAACGCATCGAAAGTGAAAGCCCATGACTAAAAAGACCGTTGTGATTGCAGGCGGTGGCACTGGTGGCCACATCTACCCTGGAATCGCTATTGCCCGCGCAATTCAGAAATTGGACCCTGAAGTTCAGGTTCATTTTGTGGGAACATCGCGCGGTATGGAATCCAAGATTGTCCCTCGCGAGGGATTTCCTCTGCACCTGATCGAATCCGGTCAGCTGAATGTTAAAAGCCCCATCAAAAAATTAAAAACCCTTCTGCGCATGCCTTTAGGTTTGTGGCAATCCATTCGCCTGCTATGGCAGTTAAAGCCTTTGTATGTGATTGGCGTCGGTGGTTATGCCTCGGGTCCATTTGTGCTGGCAGCAAGCATTGTCGGCTTTAATACGGCCGTGTGGGAGCCGAACGTGATGCCGGGAATGGCGAATCGTCTCTTGTCCCGCTTTGTTGATAAATGTTTTATCGTCTCTGACGAATCCCGCAAATTTCTGAAGAATAAAGATATCGTTCAAGCGGGTATGCCTGTTCGTCAGGAAATTGAAAATGCAGTGCACGCAGCTCACAAAGATGAGAAATTTCATGTTTTGGTTGTTGGTGGTAGTCAGGGTTCACGCGTGATCAATACTTGCTTTAGCGACGCGATCATTGGCGGGGGAGATTGGACTAAAGATTTATCTGTCGTTCATCAGTTGGGGAGTGCCGATTTCCCTCTGGTTTCTGTCAAATATCAAAATTCTGGCGCCAATGTGGATTATCATGAGTATATCTTCGATATGCCAAAATATTATCAATGGGCAGATATAATTGTTAGCCGTGGTGGGGCCAGTTCCATTGCGGAGGCGGCAGCATTTGGTATAATTCCTATAATTGTGCCATTACCAGGAGCCGCAGATGATCATCAGCAAAAAAATGCCGAAAGCCTTGTCGCCCGAAATGCGGGTCGCATGATTTTGCAGAAAGATTTAACCCCTGAAAGATTGATTTCAGAAGTACAATCTCTTAGACAAGATAAAGCTTTGCGCGAGCAAATGGTTAGGAATATAAAAGATCTTTATGTTCCCCAAGCAGCATCAACCATCGCAAAGGAAATCTTGCAATGAAATTACAACACGCCAAATTCCACTTCGTCGGTGTCGGCGGCATCGGTATGTGTGGACTCGCTGAACTTTTGCACAATATGGGAGCGAAAGTTTCAGGTTCTGATATTGCAGACAATGCAAACACCGAACGTCTGCGCGAAATGGGCGTGAACGTATTCAAAGGCCACGCGGCCTCTAACGTCGGCAATGCGGACGTGGTGGTTTACTCTTCCGCGATTCAATACGGCAATCCTGAAATTTATGAAGCTCGTGCCCGTCAGATTCCATTGATTCCGCGAGCGGAAGCCTTGGCTGAAATCATGCGCTTGAAACGTGGTATCGCAGTTGCGGGTACTCACGGTAAAACGACAACGACTTCCATGACGTCGGCTATTTTCCTTGAAGGAAACATGAAGCCGACAATCGTGGTAGGTGGTCGCTTTGAACTGATCAAATCCACAGCTCTTTTGGGCGAGGGTGAATGGTTGGTAGCAGAGGCCGATGAATCCGATGGCAGCTTTAACAAGCTGACTCCGGAAATCGCTATCATCACCAACGTCGACTCGGATCACTTGGATCACTACAAGACTTTTGAAAATCTTCAAAAGAACTTCTATGACTTCGCCTTGAAAGTTCCATTCTATGGAAAAATCATCGCATGCGGGGATGATCCTATCGTTCGTCAGATTTTTGAAAACTTCCCAAAACGTATTTTGTACTATGGCTTCGATGAAAAGAACGACTTGGTGCTGGCAGGGGAGCAAGGCAACTACTCTTTGTATCGCAGCGATCGTCTGTTGGGCACTCGCCACCTGGTCGGTAAATTTAAACTTAATGTTCCAGGTCGTCACAATGCTTTGAATGCAGTGGCTGCGATTTGTGCAGGTTTAGCCGCGGGTATTCCGTTTGAGCAGTGTGCAGCAGGTCTGCAGCGCTTTGATGGTGTTGACCGTCGCTTCCACTTCAAAGGCGAGAAAAAAGGCATCAAAGTTTACGACGACTACGGTCACCATCCCACAGAGGTGCGTGCCGTTCTTCAAGCCTTCCGCGAAAAGTATCCGCAAAACCGTTTGGTGGTTTATTTCCAACCGCATCGTTTCAGTCGTACTCAGCACTGCTGGCATGACTTCACGACAGCGTTCAAGGAAGCTGATCAGATTTTGCTAACGGATATCTATGCAGCAGGTGAGGCGCCCATTCCAGGAATCAGTTCTGAAAAACTGGCTTCTGAAATGAAACACGAAAATGCTCAATACTTCCTGCGTGACGATAAGTCCTCGCAGAAAATCGTATCCATGTTAAAAGACGGCGACGTCTTTATCACCCTGGGCGCCGGCGACGGCTGGAAACTGGGACTGGATGTTCTGGATAAAATCCAAAACTAAAAAAAGCCGGGGAGACCCGGCTTTTTTTTGGAGAAAGTGTGTCTGTACCTTTTAGCCAGTCATCAGTTTCTTCAGGTTGTCGACGACGTTCTTCATGACTTCGGCCTGAGTGTTCAGGTCTTCTGAAGCTGTCGAACATTCGCGGGCTGACTCACTGTTGGAAAGAGTGATCTTTTCCATGTGGGTCAGCGCCTGATTGATTTGCACAATTCCCAGTTCCTGTTCCGCACTCGCAGTCGAGATCTCAGTATTCAGGCTGGAAAGCTTTTCGATAGTGTTAACGATCTCTTTCAATGAAGCTTCGCTGGAGCGAACCACTGCGTGGCCGGTTTCAATTTTTTGCGCACTTTCATTGATCAAGGATGAAATCTCTTTGGCAGAGTTCGCACTGCTTTGGGCAAGACCGCGAACTGCTTCGGCAACAACCGCGAAACCTTTTCCATGCTCGCCGGCGCGGGCTGCTTCCACAGAAGCATTCAGTGCCAACAAGTTTGTTTGGAAAGCGATATCGTCGATGACCGTAATGATTTCCTCGATTTTTTTGGAGCTGGTGGAAATCTCTTCCATGGAGGTCGTAAGTTTACGGACTTCCTGCTCGCCAATATGGGCCTTATCTGCTGCTTGCTGTGCAAGGTTTTTTGCTTCAATGGCGTGACCACTGTTACGTTTCACCATGCTGGAAATTTCTTCGGTTGAAGCCGAGGTTTCTTCAATGGAGGCTGCCGCTTTCACTGAAGCTTGTGTCAGTGTATTACTTGAAGTCAGAATTTCGGTACTTGTTGCGGAAACCTGATTGCCGGCTGTATCCAGTTTAAAGATGGATTCAGTCAGTGAGCTTAATGGTTTACGGATCAACAAATACGAAATTACCAGGATCAGCGCTGAAATCAAAGTTGTCCAAAGCAAGATGGAAACGGATGAGTTGTTTGCAGTCGCTGTCACTTCATCTGTCGATGACTTCACCGCGAACACGCCGTGAATTTGACCATCTACCCAGTTTTCCATAGGGAAACCCAGGATGTCTTTGCCATTGCCCCATGGGGAAGTGGAAGGATGTCCGTGACACAACAGGCAGCCTTGTTTTTCAGACAGGCGAACCGGGCGATAGACAGTCACTTCGCCATTTTTATTTTCCACGTATTCAGTCAATTCTTTATTTGCATCGAACAGTTTCAAGATTTCTGATTCACTGACAGTCGGCGCATTTTCTTTGCGACGGGGATTGTCAGCAAAGACACGGAACTTGTAAGAGTCTTTGTCTGCATTTTCAAAACCTACTTTAATAGATGCAAAGATTGGAACTTTGTGAAGAATGCGCTCCTGATATTCAGGGGTCAGTTTTCCGTCAGGAAATTTTATTACAGCATGTTTGATGTCTTCATCAAGTCCGCCTTGGGTCGCAATATAGGCGCGGACCGATTCAAGGCGAGACAAGATTGCCTGGGATTTTTCAACCAGTTGCTCTTGTCCTTGTTTGTGAATCTTCGAAGAAGAAATTGCCACTGCAGCCAGAGAGCAAATTAAACTTGAAGCGGCGATATTAATAATGATTTTTGCGCTAAATTTCATACCCGTAACTATCGGTACACAGGGGGTTGACTATATAGAGAGGCATTCGCATTTAAACTGAATACGACGAGGGTGGAGGGAACGTGAGAGCTTGTCCTTGGTCTTGTTTTGAATAGACCAAATGGCATTGGTTTAAAGCTGAAGGAAATTATTGATAGCCTTAAGTAAGGAAGCCATTCCTTTGGAGAGCTCGTGAAGAAATTGGTACTGAAGTTATTCGTAGGTTTCATTGTTATCCCAGCCGCACTGGTGGGTACTCTGTACTATTTGAACGAGAATGGCTTTTTCAATATCGAGAAAGTTCAAGTTGTTCTGGAAAGTCCCACTCCAGGGCAAGAGCAGTTTTTGAAGCCTAATGTTGATTCGCTTGAAAATGTGCTTATGAAGTACAAAGGTGTTTCTTTGTGGGGAATCAAATTAAGATCGGTCTCCAAAGAAGTGCGAAAGCAAGAGTGGATCGAGAACTTGCAAATTTCCAGAGTTTGGCCGGCGACTCTTGCGATCCGTGTAAAACCTTATGAAGTGAAATTCCTGTACATGGCCAGGGGGGGGAAGCTGACTCCTATTATTAAGGATGGGCAGTTTTTGGCTCCGATCGAAGCCAAGCAAGCGCCAGATGTTGCAATCTTGGATGGCGAAGCGTTTGGAAAAAAACAGGAGTTAAGAAAGAAAGCGATCACTGTGATCGAGCAAATTCCTGCTCAAGGATCGTTCAGTCGTAAAACAATTTCTGAAGTTCGTTACGACAACAAAGAAGGTTTTTGGATGACACTGATCAAAACAGGAACACAGGTGAAAATCGGTGAAGATCAAGTGGCACTAAAGGCTGCGCGCGTTTCTCGCGTCGTAGATTACCTCGAAACAAAGCAGTTTGACGCTCGCGTCATAGACGCGGATCTGTCAAAGAAAGTCCTTGTCAGGTTGCGTAAGGATCCCTAAGCTTAAGTCTGGAAGACCATCTAAAGTCGAGCTCGCGTTCGGCTCAGATCGAATAAAATGATTTTATTCGGCGGTCTCTCAAACAAAGACGCCCAAATAGGGTGTCATATACGAGGACTTAGGGATGAGTACATCAAAACCGAAAGCTCCGGTATTGGCTGGTTTGGATATTGGTTCGACCAAAGTATGTTTCGTCATCGGAACGGTCAATCCCGAAGGGAAAATCGAAGTCGCAGGAGTAGGTACTGCTCCTAATACAGGCATCCGCCAGGGTGTTGTCGTTAATATTGAGGCAACAACCGACTCCATTAAAAAAGCAAAAGAAGAAGCAGAATTGATGTCCGGTTACAGAGTCGACGAAGTTTGGGTCGGCGTTTCTGGCACTCATATCTCTTCATTTGATTCCAAAGGTATGGTCGCGATTAAGAACCGCGAAGTCACACCTTCGGAAATCGATCGCGTGATTGAAGCTGCAAAAGCAGTGGCAGTTCCGACAGATCGTACTGTTTTGCACATCCTTCCAAGAGAATTCAAAGTCGACGGCCAGGACGGCATCACTGATCCAGTGGGCATGTCGGGTATCCGTTTGGAAGCGAATGTACATATCGTAACGGGCAGTCAGTCCGCGGTTCAAAACACTGTGAAGTGTGTTGAAAAAGCCGGTCTGAAAATCGCAGGATTGGTTTTGAGCCAGCTTGCTTCTGCAACTGCCGTTATCTCCAATGATGAAAAAAATCTGGGCGTGGTAGTTGTCGATATGGGCGGCGGTACTTGTAACAACTTGTACTTCGTCAACGGCAGCGTCGCGCATTCTTCTATTATTCCAGTCGGTGGTTCGCACTTTACTCATGATGTGGCTGTGGGTCTTAGAACTCCGCAGTTCGCAGCTGAAATCTTGAAAAAGAAATACGGTTGCGCGATGGCGTCCATGGTTAATGACAACGAAACTATCGAAGTGGAAGGTGTTGGCGGTCGTAAGTCCCGCGTGATCCCTCGTAAGGATCTTGCAGACGTGATCGAAGCCCGCGCTGAAGAGACATTGAATCTGATCGCCAACGATATTCGTATGAGCGGTGTGATGCCAATGTTGGGTTCAGGTATCGTTCTTACTGGTGGCGCAAGTCAGCTGGACGGCCTGATTGAAATGGGTGAGTTTATTTTTGATATTCCGGTTCGCAGAGGGGCTCCTTTGGATATCGGAGGTCTGACTGATGTTGTGAAATCTGGAGAGTTCTCGGCAGCAGTTGGATTGTTACAGTATGGATTGTCACAACGTAAAGATTTGATGATCCAAAGCGCACAGGAACTTGAGATCAATATCGGCGAGTCGATCAACGGCTTGACGAAACGTCTTAAGGAAATGTTTGAAAAGGTATTTTAGTTTTTAAATTTACTCGGTGGAGGCTGGAAGCCTCTGTATCTTAAGCATCGTCGGGAGGGACAACATGTTTGAATTAGAAGAAAATATCAATATCGGTGCGAATATTAAAGTCGTTGGTGTTGGTGGTGGCGGTAGCAACGCGGTATCAACAATGATCGCTTCCGATATGGGTGGCGTTGAATTCATCGTAGCAAATACAGATATCCAGGCTTTGAACTCGCACAAGGCATCTAACAAAATTCAGTTGGGTATTGATTTGACTAAAGGTTTGGGCGCTGGTGCAAACCCAGATGTAGGCCGTCGCGCTGCCATTGAATCTTACAACGAAATCGTTGAAAAACTTGAAGGTTCTGACATGGTATTCGTCACTGCTGGTATGGGCGGTGGTACGGGTACTGGTGGTGCTCCGATCGTGGCGAAGATCGCCCGCGAATTGGGTGCTCTGACTATCGGTGTGGTAACTAAACCATTCATGTTCGAAGGAAAAAAACGTTCGAAGCATGCTGAAGCTGGTCTGCAGGAGCTAAAGGACAATGTTGATACATTGATCGTAATCCCGAACCAAAAGCTTTTGACTATCGCAGCTGAAAAAACTCCTCTATTGGATACTTTCAAAAAAGCTGACGAAGTTCTTTTGCAAGCGGTTAAAGGTATCTCTGATTTGATCAACATCCGTGGTTTGATCAACCTGGACTTCGCTGACATCCGCACAGTTATGTCTTCTAAAGGTATCGCAATCATGGGTACTGGTTCTGCTAAAGGTGAAAACCGCGCAGTGGAAGCAGCAACTGCAGCGATCTCTTCTCCACTTCTTGAAAATGTTAAAATTGATGGCGCAACTGGCATCATCGTTAACATCACTGGTGGTTCTGAGCTTTCATTGTACGAAGTGAACGAAGCTACTACTTTGATCACTGAAGCAGCTCATGAAGATGCTGAAATCATCTTCGGTGCAGTTATCGATGAAAACATGGGTGAAGAAGTACGCGTGACTGTGATCGCAACTGGTTTCGATTCTCACGAAGTGAAACTTGTTAACGACATGGCTCAAGTAAACCAAATGCAGAATTTCTTGAACCAACAAACTGCGCAATTCGGTATGAATAACAACATGGGTATGGGTATGCAAATGCCACAAATGCCAAACATGCCGCAAATGCCTCAGTTTCAAATGCCACAAATGACGGGCATGGCGACTATGCCACAAATGCCTGTTATGCCAACTATGCCGGTAATGCCTCAACAAGCAGTACCAGTTGAACTTCCGCCTATCGCGGCAGTGCAGTCCCAAGTGATGAACTACACTTACCAGCAGCAAGTGGAAGTTCCGGTCACTCCGGGGTTACCCCAGCAACCCGTTACTGAGACTGTAACAGTTCCGCCAGTTGCTCATGTGACTCCGCAAGTTGCCCAACAAGCAGCTCAGTCTGTGGTGGCTCAAGTGCCTCCGCAAGCTCAGCCGGTTCAACCGACTCCAGCAGAGATGGCAACACCAATCCAACCACAGGTTGAAGGTGTTTCTCCTCGTGATTTGTTGTTAGCTAAGGCTCGTGCTTTCAAAGAAAGCCAGGATCTTAAGAACCGCCACGCTAATCCAGAGCAATTGTCCATGAACGTGGACCACGAACAGCAATCATTGGAAGAAGCTCGCCGCATGGCACGTGAAGTGTTGAGCTCTCCATTCTCATCTCAAAACTTGGAAGTTCCTGCTTTCATCCGCAAGAAACAAGGTTTTGATCTGAAACAAGACTAAGTGGAAGCCTGGTTTATATCCGACATTCACTTAAAATCCGCTGAAGAGCGCAACGGGCAAATCCTGTTGCGCTTTTTGCGTTCTTTGCAGCAGGGAAACCCCAAGCAGGTGCACCTGTTCATGCTGGGCGATATCTTTGATTTATGGATTGGCAGTTCTGAGTTCTTTGCAAGAAAGTTCCAGCCCTTGATGGATGCTTTGAAAGACCTGAGAAAAGCCGGTGCGCGCATTACCTATATCGAAGGAAACCACGACGTACACGTCGAGGGTTACTTCACAAAAAAACTGGGTGTCGAAGTCTTTGTCGAAGCTCAGTACTACCAAATTGATGGGCTCAATGTTCGGGTTGAACATGGAGATCTGATAAATTTGAACGATATAAAGTATTTGAAGTATCGCTCCATCATTCGCAACCCATGGATTAAGCCGTTGAAAGATTTTTTCCCAGGACGTTTTTGGGACTACATTGGCAACAGAGCCAGCAAAAAAAGTCGCGCTCGCAGTGGGGACTATCGTCATCGCAATGAGCAAGAGCTTGTGTCCATGATTCGTGGGCATGTTTCCCGCGCCTATGATGAAGGTCCATTTGATGTGATCATTTCAGGCCACATGCATGTGTTTGATGACCACATGGTCTCGACCCATGGTCGTCAAGTGCGTTCGGTGAATCTGGGGTCTTGGTTTGAGGACGACGTTAAAGTGTTTCGTATCAAGGACGGCCATGGCGATTGGGTGACGATTTCCTAGCCCTCACGATTGACCAAACTGCAGATCGCTTCTAAAGTTTCCTCTGATGGAGGAAATCCCAATGCGTTTGCTATTGATTACGATCCTGTCCTTATCTTTCGTGGCTTGTTCCACAAATCGCAATAAAGCTGAAAAAATTGATACTAAAATTGAGCACGCCGCTCCGGTTGGCAGTGGGGAAATTGGTATCAAAGACGGCGATATGGTTTATCAGCGTAAAGTTAAAATGAATGAACAGCTGCGAACCTTGGAAAACGAAGTTTATGACCTGGAAGCGCGAGTCCTTGGCGGTCCTCGTTATTTGGACAATCGCGGTTTGTATGGCGTTCTTCGGGATTGCCGATTGCAGATTGGCGATGTTTCAAATAATGGTGATGGAAAAATGCGTTGGACAGAGACTCGCACGTACGTGACCTCCGAAGAGGATTTTTCCAAGATCGGTATTGAAAAGAAAAAAGACATCGTGGGTGTGACGGAAGAGGGTCTTCGCGACAGACTGGATCGCTTCAAAGGTTATAAAGAAACTCTGTTGAATCGCCAGGAAGAGTACGAAACTAAAGTTAAAATGTGTGAGCTTGAACTGAAGCAGCAGAAAAAGAAAAGCAGTATTGAAGGACAGTAGGAATGAAGTTTGTTAAGAGCGTCTCAATTGTAGGTATTTTGTTTTTGGCGGCCTGTGCCCACAAACCTACAGATCGAGTGGAAGGTCTGACGTATGTTGGGTTGGCGGATGGAAATACCTCTTTCGTCAGAACTATTGCCCCTAAGAATACTCAGTGCCCCGAGGCCCGGGTTTTCAAAGGAGCGGAAGAATCCGGATTGAGTCTGACTCAAAACAAATTTGATTCAACTGTTGTCTGTGAAGCGGCGTTACCGGAAGGAACGACTGCAGTGGTTGTAGGGGAGCGACGTATCCAGATACCCGCAACTCCAAAGCGTATCATTGTCTTTGGTGATACCGGTTGCCGCCTAAAGGGCGAGTACTTCCAGGACTGCAACAATCCCAATGAATGGCCTTTTTTGAAAATTGTAAAAGCCATTCAGCAGGAGCAAGCTGATTTGATTATCCATGTTGGTGATTACCACTATCGTGAAACCTGCAAGGATCCTGTGAAGTGTGCACCATTCAAGGATACTTTGGGATATGGCTATCGCCCCTGGGAAGCGGACTTCCTGTATCCGGCAGCTTCTTTGTTGCAATCCACGCCATTTCTTTTCGTGCGTGGAAACCACGAGGATTGTCAGCGGGCGCATGAGGGTTTCAGCAAACTGCTGACTCCGCTGGGTGAAAACGCTTGCCCGAAATTTCAGGACACTCGTTACACAAAGTTTGGCTCTTTACTGATCGTGAATTTTGATAATGCGACTCTTCCCGATATGAACGTGGATCCCAAGGGTGCCGAGATGGCGATGTGGCGCGAGCACTACCGCAAAATGATCGAGCAAATCAAATCCCGTCCGGAAACAGAAGTATGGGTGGTTTTGCATCGTCCGATCTGGGGGCTTTCGCCGAATTGGAATGGGCCTGCTGCCGTGTTGCCGGTGAATCTGACAATGCAATTGCTGGCGAAGGAAATGCCATTTCCGAAAAAAGTGAAATTCGTTTTTGCCGGTCATATTCATAATACTCAGGTGGCGGCAGGTAATAAGCGTCCCGTGCATGTTGTGGTGGGAGAGGGCGGAACAGCTCTTGATTACTACGATGCTGCGACCAGAAAACTGATTCCTCCAGGATTCTCCGTTCTGCCTTCTACCCATGGTTACATGGTGCTCGAACAGGATGCGAAAAACCAATGGGTCGGAACAGTGAAAGATGCCGAGGGTAAAGCGAATTTTAAATGCTCCTTGGAACAACCGCAGGCTCCCTGCACTCCTCAGTAAATTAAAGGCTGTGACTCTGACTTTCGTCGAGCTGTCATTGTGATTTTATGAAGCATTTAGAAGAGAAAACACTATCCTCGCAACAGATCTTTAAAGGTCGTTATTTAAAAGTTGAGCAGGACGAGGTGCAGGGTCCAGACGGTAAAGTATATTACCGCGAGTATATTCTGCACCCAGGAGCCGCAATGATGATTCCTATTCTGCCAAATGGAAATGTCGTTATGGTTCATCAGTACCGTCACGCTGTTAAACAGGTGATGCTGGAGTTTCCTGCTGGAAAGCGGGATCGCGGCGAAGACAGCCTGGTTACGGCAAAACGCGAACTGGCCGAAGAAACCGGCTATCTTGCCAATGAATGGAAGCTGTTGACCGAGATTCATCCTGTCATTGGATACTCCAATGAGCAGATTGATCTGTATCTGGCAATGGACTTGAGTCGCACCGAGCAGCGTCTGGATCAGGGTGAATTTTTGGAAGTAATCGAGGTCGCGCCGAAGGAACTTATGACACTTATTCAGCAGGGTAAAGTAACCGATGTGAAAACCCAGATCGGCGCCTTTTGGCTTGATAAAATCCTTCGCGGGGAGTGGAATTAGGAGGGAGGATCCCCTCATGTTGGTACAATCAAAAGACAGCTTCAAAACAAAAGACAAACTTAAAGTCGGTGCGAAAGAATACACCATCTTCAATCCGAAGAAAACTTCGCACCCGAACTTCAAAAAACTTCCAAACTCTTTAAAAGTTCTTCTGGAAAATCTTCTGCGCCACGAAGACGGCGTGCATGTTACTAAAGAAGACATTGATGCACTTTTAAGTCTAAGCAAAGAATCCCTGACTCGCGAGATTTCATTTTTTCCGGCACGCGTGTTGATGCAGGACTTTACCGGCGTTCCGGCAGTCGTGGATTTGGCAGCCATGCGGGATGCGATGAAATCCCTGGGCGGCGATCCCACGAAAATCAATCCTCTGGTTCCCGTGGATCTGGTCATCGATCACTCGGTGATGGTGGACTCCTTTGCGACGCCTTCAAGTTTTCAGGAAAACGTAAACATGGAATTTCAGCGCAATCATGAGCGCTATGTTTTCCTAAAATGGGGGCAGGGTGCATTTCAGAATTTCCGAGTCGTGCCACCGGGAACGGGGATCTGCCATCAAGTTAACTTGGAATACCTGGGCAAAACTGTCTGGGACGCCAAAGGCCAGCACGGAGAGTATGCTTTCCCGGACACATTGGTTGGAACGGATTCACACACCACGATGGTGAATGGTTTGGCGGCCTTGGGCTGGGGTGTCGGCGGTATTGAAGCCGAAGCTGTGATGCTGGGACAACCGCTAAGCATGTTGATTCCCGAAGTGATTGGTTTCCGTCTTGAAGGAAAACTGAAAGAGGGCGCGACAGCGACGGATCTGGTTTTGACCGTCACACAGATGCTGCGCAAAAAAGGCGTCGTCGGAAAATTCGTAGAGTTCTATGGACCTGGATTGGAAGGCTTATCTTTGGCTGACCGAGCAACTATCGCTAATATGGCACCGGAATACGGAGCGACTTGTGGCTTCTTTCCAATCGATGAAGAGACAATGAAGTATCTGCGTATTTCCGGGCGCGATCCACAGACGATCGCTTTGGTGGAAGCTTATGCCAAAGAAACTGGAATGTGGCGTACATCTGATGATGAGCACTTTGCATTCAATGACACATTGAAATTGAATCTTTCTGATGTGGTTCCGTCGCTTGCGGGACCAAAGCGTCCACAGGATCGCGTGTTGCTGGATAAAGCAGCCAGCGATTTCACCACACAATTGACCACGACATTTGCAGTGGGCGAGTCTCATTCCACCAAGGAAAAGTTCAGCACGCCGGTTGACGGTGCGAAGTATGCACTTGGGCATGGAGACGTGGTGATCGCGGCAATTACGAGTTGTACCAATACCTCTAACCCTTCAGTGATGATGGGGGCCGGTTTGGTTGCAAAGAAGGCCTTTGAGAAAGGTCTGAAAGTAAAACCGTGGGTGAAAACTTCATTGGCGCCGGGTTCACAAGTGGTGACAGACTATCTTGAAAATTCTGGTTTGCAAAAATATCTGGATCACATGGGGTTCAACCTTGTGGGCTATGGTTGCACGACTTGCATCGGAAACTCTGGTCCATTGCCAGAACCAATTGCTCACGCAGTTGAAAAAGGAAATCTGGTTGTGGCTTCAGTTCTTTCAGGTAACCGCAATTTCGAAGGTCGTATCAATCCGCACGTCAAAGCGAATTATCTGGCTTCTCCGATGCTGGTTGTTGCTTATGCTTTGGCGGGAACCATGCAGTTGGATTTATCGCAAGATCCACTGGGTGAGGATGCGAACGGTAAGCCGGTTTATCTGGATGATATCTGGCCAACCAATAAAGAGATCTATGACATCGTTAACAACACGGTTGAAACAAAAATGTTCAACAATCGTTATGGCAACGTGTTCGCGGGTACTACGGACTGGCAAAAAATCCAGACCGCAAGTTCGCAGACGTACACTTGGGATGAAAGCACTTACATCAAGAATCCGCCTTACTTTAAAGGCATGCAAAAATCCTCTGGCAAGATGTCTGACGTAAAAGGGGCCCGTGTTCTGGCGATTCTGGGTGACTCGATCACGACAGATCATATTTCCCCGGCGGGCAGTATTAAGAAAGATTCTCCAGCAGGTAAGTTCTTGATGAGCAAAGGTGTGCAACCAGTGGATTTCAATTCCTACGGCTCACGTCGCGGAAATGATGACGTGATGGTGCGTGGTACGTTTGCCAACATCCGCATTAAGAATGAAATGCTTAATGGAGTCGAAGGTGGAATGACCAAATACATTCCATCCGGTGAGCAGATGTCGATATTTGATGCTTCAATGAAGTATCAGGCTGAACAAACTCCGTTGGTGGTTGTGGCCGGCAAAGAATACGGGACAGGCTCTTCACGTGACTGGGCGGCGAAGGGGACGAAGCTTCTGGGAATTCGCGCAGTCATTGCGGAAAGCTTCGAGCGTATTCACCGGTCCAATCTTGTGGGGATGGGAGTTCTGCCATTGCAGTTCCATCCGGGAATGGATCGTAAAACCTTGAAACTGGATGGCACAGAAGTACTGGATGTTGTAGGGGTGGAAACGATGAAGCCCCAGCAGGATATCACTGTTAGAATCACCCGCGCAGATGGAAAGACCGAGGAGATCAAAGTGAAATCCCGGGTCGATACAGCGGTTGAAATCGAGTACCTGAAAAATGGTGGCATTCTGCAATACGTGCTTAGAAAGCTGATGTAGTTCGCCAGTTAATGTAAATATTTTGGACAGGGGGATCGAAAAAATCCCCCTGTCTTTTTTTTCCCTTTGTGAGGACCGAATTTATCGGAGACAATGAAGTTGTAACCGGAGCTGCAACTTGAAAGTTTTCTTGTTATACATCACTTTGATTCTGCCACTTGTCGCTGAAGCTAAAATGCCACTTCGTGAGTTGGATAGTTTAAAGCAGATCATCATCGTTTCACGCGTCGCCATCAACGAACCGTTCAATCCTGACATAGTGAAGTGCAAAATCAAATCCGATGGTCTTGAAGCTAAACTGCAAAAAGCCAAAGACAATGCAAAAAAAAGTTGGAGCCGCCAGGTTCTTACCAAGTCCGACATGCCTCTGTTAAGCAAAGCTATTCAGGGTTGTGCTACGCGGGTCACCTGTGAAGTGTATGATAGCTTTATAACATCCGTGAAGGTGGAACCGGGTATAGAAGCACAAGTGGAGCCATTAAAAATCGTGCTCGATCAGAATTTGCAGCAGCTCACTAAAGATTCCTATAAAGCCGCATTCCCCTCAGTCAAAAATCCCTGCTCACTTTTGAAGGCAATTTCCAGATAGCTATCTGGTCCAGTATAAACATGTATGTGTTTCTAAATGTGGATGAATTGATTTATACTCACATCATGCCTCCACGCAATCGTCCCAGTGAACTTGAAAAATGGATCATGATAACAGCGTTTCTGATCAGCTGTTATTGTGGTTTCATGTTCTTCTGGAGTGTGATTGATGCTGTGGATTCGACGGCACTGATGTATGCACTGGGAGTCCTGGTTTCGTCCTATATCGGAGTTAAGATTGCGGGACCCAGCAAGCGCAGAGTAGACTGACGTCATGCAATTCCTTTGGACTTTGATTCTGATCGCACTCAATCCATTCAATTTGATCGCTCTTTACAGTCGCTACACTGGAAAAATGTTTGTGGGTATGGAACATACGGCAAGCACCGATCCATACAAAGTGTATCTGGTACCTACGCTGGTCTATGCAGTGGTGTGGCTTATTTTGAAATTCTGGCGCCGCTGGAGCTACTGGAACTTGTACTTCTTCTCATTCCTAGGATCCATCGCCGTATTCTACGTCTGGTTCAAATTCGCGTAAATGGTGCCCGGTGCTGGCACCTTTTCTTATTGCATGGTGGCTAGCATGTTTGCCAGCTGGGTCATGCTCATCGCTGTTTGATTTTTTAATCCAATACAAGTTCCCTGAACATAGCGATTGCCATGGTAGAGTTGCATGTTCGCGCGCGGGCAGCTGTTGATGCTGGCACCTTTTAGGGAAGCGATCTGTCGACTTTGTGTAGTCAGGAAGTGGTAATTCGGATCAGACAGACTGCCGATAGTCGGCGAGCCGCCTTTGCTAAAGGCATAGAATTTTCCGCGGGCATCCTGCCAGACCGTGAAATAGTTCTTCTGATTGCCGAAAACAACAACCATACGGAACCCGTTAAAGCCGGCTGACTTCTTAGGGGAGGCCTTGGGGTTGGCTGCTCTTCTTTGCACGCCCTGCTTTTGTGGTGCAGACCATGCGAGAGCCGGAAGAATAAGAAGAAGTGCGATAATGTATTTCATTATTGAACTGCTCCTTTCGAGTCAGCAGGTCCAGAGTTTGGCAATCCCGAAGGTGCAGCTTTTGGAGCTCCCACGGCCTTGGCCATAGCATCCGGATTGCTGGCATCACAGTAAAGATATTGGCTGGAATCGTAGCAGCCGATTTTTTTGCGTAAAGCAGGATTCGCTCCGACAATGCCGTTTATGCGAACTTCAAACTCAGGGTCTTCTGTGAAACCATCATCAGGTCGGCCCACGGAGCATTCGTCGCGATAGGAGTTAGCAATACCCTGGCGCCATTGTGATTGAGTCAGATCTTTATATTTTTGGGAGATATAGTCCGTCACCACTTCAGTAGTCATCCAATCGGTAAATGAGCGGGTGATCTGATCGTTCATGCAAAATCCCACATCCTGAAATGAGGACGAGTTATTCCGTTTTGCGCCGACAGATTTTTCTGATCTTAGGCAGGAAATAACACCCTTGATTGGGTAGGCGGTTTCACTTTGCTCGAGTGTTCTTTCTTTGGGACGGCGAATGATACTGTCAATGCCGCAGGGATTGATCGTCGCAGACAACTCTTCAGAGATCATTTTTGCAGCAGCGAACTCTGACATTCCCGGCTTGGCTTTACAAAGATAGAACGTGTTTTCAGTAGGAGAGAAGAATGAGTTAGGCCACAACGCAGGGTCCAGACTTGCACTCAGATCCTCACAGGAAGTGGAAAATTTCATACCGTTTATTTTGGCGATGATGGCTGTCCGTGTGCTTTCATCAAGCGGCAGCGAGGATACCTTTTTAACAATAGCTTTTTGTACCGAAGGGAAAGTGTCCTTCTTTAGCTTTTCTGTGAAGCTAGACGGGCTGTCTTTGACCGTTCCCACCGTGGTGCCGTCGCTGGCTCCCAAAGACGAGCATGTTGAAGCCGCCAGATTGTTGCATGAATTTTGTTTCTGGGCATGAGCTTGAGCTGAAAGGATCAAACCGATAATTAAAAACGTCTTCTTCATAGATTACAGTTTAAAATTTATTGAAAATTTCGTCTATCTAAGGGGAGGAAACGCGCTCAATTCCAGACCCGGCAAATTGTTCCCGTACTGGACCTTTTAGTTCCATTGGGAATCAGGGCAGGTTTTGAAGTATCCCGGTTTCAAGTCTTCCGGCATTTTGACGTGCGGTCTGGCAGGCCCGATCGAAAAAATTCTCCATTTTTTCATAGCGGCGACTTCTGAAGAAATATTGTGGGTCCTGGGATTTTAATTCAGACAGCAAAGGGCTAGAGGTAAAAAGCATTTGTGCTGATTTTGCCCATGCCGAACAAGTGCCTCTGTTCAATGATTCCCGAAAATCGGAAGTGAACGATTTGGCAGCTTCACTTGAGAATTTAGTGCGAACACGCATACTGAAATCAGCTTCCGTACCATCTTTAAAAGAGATGGCATTTAGCTGGGCGTCAGTTAAAAGCTCACCAACAAGTTTCTTTCCCTTACTGGCTTTTTTAAGCTGCAGTCTTTGTAGCGCGCGGCTGGTACAATTTTCCACGCTGCCAGTTTCGCCTATCATTACTTTTAATAGCGTATCCAGGCAGGCTTGTTGCGCGTCTTCGATAAAGCGACTGTCCAGTTTGTCGGCGTTCTTTTTCGCTTTTGCCAAAGCTCCGTTATATAAAACATTATTGGCAACCTTTTTGGTTTCAGTGCGGGACTTCGATGCCAAACAAGCTGACGAAGAAAGGTATTCCTTACCGTCAAAAACCCGTTCTTTCAGCAGATCGTACTTCAATGGTTGCTCGGTTTTTAGGCGGGAGCCCCCAAAGCGAAATGCGACGACACTTTCTGCAAAGTCTTCGTGGGGATTGGTTTTGCCATATAAGGACACCGCTTTTGACGGATCGACCAGGCTGTACGTTCTGTTGGATTTATTTGCATCTCTGACTGCCCAGCCGCCCACTTTAAGCCATTCGGGTGATTCATCCAGATTTTTTTTTCGGGCAACCACGTGACCCAGTTCATGCAGCAAAGTTTGCTGTCGCTCTGGCAAAGTCAGGTTGTTCCAGTAATCAAAAATTTCCATTGTGGAGTTGGCAACGCTTTCACCCTCTGGAAGTTTCACTCGGCTGCCGCGTTTGCCATGAATAAGTTTGCGATTGTAGTCCAGCGGGTACAACTCAATGGGATAGTCCGACAGGGCTGCCAACACGTCATCAAGTTCATCACTGGTCCATGGAGAGGCGTTTGCAGCGCGCAGATGCGATCCGTTGAAGCCAAAATGTTTTAACATGTATAAAAGCTGAATACCCACGCGCGGGCCATAAATCGACTGCGTCGAACACACGACTTTGTCGCAGTGAGATTTCAAAGTCAGTGGGGCGGCCCCGCTAAGGGAGATATCCATCGAATGCAGATCGCGGAAGAGTTGTAAGAGTTCCGGATCTTCATCTTTAAATTTAATACCGTACAGGGTCTCTGATTTCTTCTTCAGGCTGGAGGGCTGAAGTTCAGCCAGCATTTCTGAATCACTGGGGGGACGCTGGATTTTACATGGTGCCGTTGCAACTTGTGAAGGTGCGACAGACCACCACTCCAACGGACCAGCGAAAAGTGTGCTCGGCATAAAATGAACAGTGCTGATTGCACAGGTATGTGTCGGTTGATCGTTGGAGAAATCCTCTGATGCAATACCCATCACGCTGAAAAATAAAATGCCGGAAAATAAAGCCCACTTCGTCATTCAGAAACTTATCGGATTTTGGATAAGATTCTGAATGAAAACGAAATGGGAATTCAATGTATCAATACGGGACGAGGCATTCGTAAACTAAGGGTGTGCTTCGAAAGAACCACTGGATCGACGCGACTTCTGGGCTGCCACAGCCTGATTGTAGGCGTGCAGGAATGCGGACCGGGCAAAACGCTCGATGGAAGTTACGGTCGAGTTGTTTTTGTCCCTGCTGTATGTGGCTGCAATAATGCCGTTACTGGCTGCATGGTCCAGTTCAATAAGTTCATTCGCCATGTTTTCGGACATCCCAGCGCCAATCATATAGTTGCGTAATTCCGTATCCGGAACTTCGGCATATTCCAAAGTAGGCTTGCCAATCGATTGCCCCAACACCCGGGCAATTTCCCGATAGGTCAGTGTGCGTTCACCCAAAAGATACTCAACGTTATGAGAGCGGAATTGAGGGTTTGCCAATAGAAAAGCCGCCCGGGCCGCCACGTCTTTGGTTGCCACCATATCAATTGGAGCATCTTCTGGAATAATTCCAAATATTTTGTCCATAGCCAGGATACTGGGAATTTCCTGAATCAGATTTTCCATGTAATAAGTGGGGCGTAAATGAACGATATTCAAAGCGCGAATATTGTTAAGGCGCTCTTCCTGATCATGCAAAGCCAGCACCGGACCGGTTCCACTTTCCAAATCCGCACCGACACTGCTTAGATGAACAACGTGTTTGATCCCGCTTTCTTCGACGGCTTCGGCGATCACCTCACCGATTTTGTTAGCGTGATAACGGGGCTCATCCGCTTTGATATCCGGGGGAGTCATAAGAAAGGCGGCCGAACATCCCTCAAGGGCATGCATCATCGTATCGACGCTGTTGGCGTCACCGGTCACGATATCCGCGCCAGCAAATTGATCAGGGTCAGGGAAGTGTCGCGCCAGGAGGCGAACTTCATGTCCTTGGGAGAGAAGTTCCATGGCGACTTTCGAACCCACATGTCCGGTTGCACCCATCACTAGAATCATAGCTATGCCTCCTTCGAGTACTTATATTCTAAAAGGAGGCAACAGGCTTGGACACCTTAAGTGGTGTGTATATTCACAGGGTACTTTTAGCGGGCTTCAACCAAAAGCTGTTCAGCATGGGCGACCGACGTTTTGGAAATTTTCTCGCCACTGATCAAGCGGGCGATTTCCTGAACGCGATCCTTTTGCTTAAGCTCTGAAACCAGCATCGCCACAGATTCTTTCTGCGGTGATTTTTGGATAAAGAAGTGTGTGTCGCCAAACGCTGCCACTTGTGGCAAGTGAGTCACGCAGATAACCTGCTGACCTTTTGCAATGGTCTTAAGTTTGCGACCCACTTTTTCAGCCGTTTCACCTGACACACCGGTATCGACCTCGTCGAACAGATAGGTGCGGGGTTGATTGGTGGAGCCAACAACGCGTTTCAAAGACAACAGGATACGACTCAACTCTCCGCCCGAGGCAAACTTCGCCAGTGGACGTTTAACGTCTTTTGCCGAGGTTTGGCTTAGGAATTCAACATCGCTCAAGCCTGTGGAGCTTAAGTCCGTCATCTTTTCAATTTGCACATGGAAAGTGACACCCTTCATGTTCAAATCCAAAAGTTCGGAATTCACATTATCAGCTAAAAGTTCAGAACCTTTTAGGCGGCGTTTATGCAACTCCTGGCCCAATACTTCCAGCTCTTTCAGCAACACAGCAGATTCTTTGCGAAGAGTTTCAATTTTCGCATCCGAGTTTTGCAGATTGGAGATTTCAATTTCCATCTCCATCAAAGCCTTAAGGATATCGTTAACAGAAGCACCGTATTTTTTCTGCAATTTGCGCAGGTCACTTAAGCGGCCTTCGACTTCTTCCAGGCGTTGTGGATCGGCGTCGATCTTATTGGCGTAATTGCGAAGCTCGTAAACGCTTTCGTCGATCAAAGCCTGGGCTTGTTCCAATAATTCCAGCTTGGTACCGATTTGCGGATCCACGCTGGCAAGTTCCTGGCCTTTTTTCATAACTAATTTCAAACGGCTGATGGCAGAGTCATCGTCCGTGTAAAGTGCCGATTCCGCCTGATCCACGAAGGAGCCAATGCGGTTGGCGTTCTTAAGCTTTTTAACTTCAGTCTCAAGCTCGATGTCTTCACCCGGGGATAAATCCAGATTTGCAATTTCGTCACGCTGATAGATCAAGAAATCAAGGCGTTGCGCTTTTTGTTTGGCATCGCTTTCCAATTTTTTGATCTCTTCAAAGATACCGTAGTAGCGGTTGTACTTTTCCGTGAACAACAGACGCTTATCCCAAGTGCCCGCATACTGATCCAGCAAATCCAGATGGTAAGCCTTGGACATCAGGTTGCGGTTTTCGTGCTGGCCTGTCATTTCGAT